>CAZPSA010000040.1:0-11627 GCA_964589375.1 uncultured Clostridium sp. | reverse complement strand
AACGCATCACCTATATAATTCTATTTTCTATCTAATTATATAAATGACCCCCCCCATGTCAAGTTAATTTTTACATCTTAAAAAGTCTATGATATTAACCGTAGACTTGAAGTATGTAAAAGATAATACTTAACGTTCGCACGCTTGAGTACTCGCTTGTTTTATCACTAGGATAAGTTAGACTTGACGTTCCACTATTATAATTACATCAGCTGGCATCAGAATTATTCTTCCGCTCCAGCGCCTTCTATGATAATGTGAGCGGCAAATTTAGCTTTTTGATATTTGTTTTGATCTTCGTTATTATCTTTGAAATATATTTTTAATGTATAATTATGTTCTTTATCAGTCCCATTTGAAAAGTAACCATTACCAAGCTCTTCAGTTGTTGTTCCATCTATTGTTCCTTCTGCTATACTAGCTATTACAGCACCATTATTTGATGTATTAACACTATCTAAAGAGTAAGTTAAACTATCTTCAAATTCACTACCATCTATTACTAGTTTAACTTTATAATACATGGCAAGTTCCGTAGTATTATTACCTGTTACTTTAAATTCTTTAGTTATCCATGCTTCTTCCCTTGGATATATCTTTGTAGCAGTAATATTTAGCGAATTTGAATTATCACTATAAGTTATAGACAAAGCCCCAGCTTCCATTACAATTGTTGATGAGCTTTCACTACCACTTATAATGGCACTAAAGTAAGCAAAAGATACACCGGCAATAACTACTATCAGTAATAAAACTATCGCTAAAACTAAACTTTTCTTATTATTATTCATATTCTCAAATCTCCTTATTTCTCTATCAATATTATAACTTTATAACTTAACTATTTAAATTACTTTGTAATTCTTTTAGAGCTTTTAAAAATTCTTCTTCTTTATCATAATTCATTAGTTTTACTTCTAACTTATTTTGATTTATAACTCCCCCTTCTTTAGCGTTTAAATCAAACTTCTTAACTGATAAAGTTGGTAGTTCATATTCAAAAGTATCATCATAATTAACTTTTGTTTCTTTACTAGCTTTCTTTAATTCTTCATAACTAATAATTGCAGTTTTTTCTTGTTCTTCTTCATAACTAGTTAATTTTATTGTTTCTGGCTTATAGTCTTTCTCTATTTCTTTACAAGCTTTTTCGATATCAAAACTATCATTAGAAATACTATCTTTTTCTTCTACTTCACTACATTTAATTAAATATAAAACATAGATAAATAAAACTATAAGTAAAAATGTTCCTATAAAGAAGAAATAATCTCCCATACTTAATGTATAAATAAAACCAAATAAATTTTCTAATACTTCTCTCATTTAAATCACCAAATTTTCCTTATATTATAATCTCTTTTTTTATTATTTTCAAATTTTATAGTAATATCATCATACTTAATAAGTTATTTAAAGCATGAATTATTATACCATACCAAATATTATCAGTTTTAACATAAATCCAAGATAATACCCAGCCCATTGCTACATAAACTACCCCATAAGTTAGGGCTTCTGCTATCGCAAGGGAAGTGGGAAAGATATGCATAAGTCCAAAAATTAAACCACTAATAATTATAAATAAATAATTATTTTTTATAATTTTTCTTATTCCTAATCTAAAAATACCTTCTTCTACAACCGGCGCTAAATATGTTGATGATAATAACATAATTAAGGGAGATGCACTTGTAAATAAATCAATTAAACTTTGATTTTCACTAGTAGTAATATTTACTCCTATTATTATACTTATAATTCCGGTTAAAAAAGCACTACCAATCTTAACACCTAAAAATATTGCAACTAATTTAAAAAACATATTAACATTAAAGTTTTCTTTAAAATTATAAAAATCACTTGTAAGGTCTTTGCGATAAAATAGAATAACTATTATAAACATTAACGTTTCACATAGTCCATCTAAATAGCTTATATCTTTGATATTTAAAAGTTCAAAATCTATTCCAATTAAACTAAATATTCCATTTATTATACTTCCTATGTTAAAAAAGATAATTAATAGAATAGTAAGTTTTATAATATTTTTTATATTTTTCATATTCTCACATAAACTTTCCAATTAATACGCTTGATAATAATTCATATAGTATATAAGTTATAATGCTAAAGGCAATATTTGAATTCTTTTTATATATATATGATAATAGTATAAATAAGATAAAATAAGGAATAACATTAATAAGTAAGAAAATAAATTCTCCTTTAATTAAATAAGCTTTATATAGAGCATATAATAGGCCACTAAAGAATATTCCTGTTTTTCCTTCAAATAGATTATTTACACCTAAGACAAATACAACTACTTTTATCATGGGAATAATAACTATATCTTTAATAAATATAATAATTAAGTCTAAGTTAAATGGTTTATCAAATATATTAGTAAATGGATAACCTATATAATTTACATTAAATGCTCCTGCTACTACTCTAGCTATATAGTTTGTGAGCATAATAGCAAAAAATATTATTATGAAAGATACTAAAGTATAGATTATATTTGTTCCTATTTTATTATCAAATTTATTAAAGGCACTTTTTATTTCGGAACGATAAACAAAATAGATTAAAGCAAAAATTATTAAATTTATTATTAAAGAAATTATATTTGCATTAATATTACCTAAGTTTATATTTAAAGCATCAATTAAGCGCCAAAAATAAGTTTCGGTATACATTATTAGTAAAATACTTAAAACTAGTTTAATTAAATAACCAAGTCCATTTCTCATGATAATTACTCCTTACTTTATTATGATATAACACAAACTTAGTGTTGACTAGTTATTTATGTCAATTTTCAAATTATTTACATTCCACTAGACATTTACTATATCTTCTTTTCTAATAATATATACTTTTTTATTTTTATAAAATGCGTAGAATACATCTTTAATATTTACGTTTTGTCTATTTAAATAGTAATTAAGCCATAGTTTACTTTTTTTAATATTTTTTAAAGTATTATTTTGAATTTCTCCATCAATTATTAAAGCTAGAGGATAACTACTGTTAGTTTTAATTAAGTTATATTTAAATATACTTAGTTTGCCATTAGTTTCTAAAAAGGCATATTCGACATCTAATATTGATTTTATTTGATTTTGTCTTAAGCTAAATAGAAGATCATCTAAACTATATCTTTGTTTTATCATTTCTTTATAGTTTATTTTTCCTTGATTGATAATAACACTTGGTTTACCAGCGACAAAGCTTCTAAACCGGCGAGATTTAATTGAAAGGAAGGCAAAAATAACTTCTATCAAGACTAAAGATAGGATTGGAAGTAAAGTTAAGAGGATTGACTTATCAGTATTTTCTATACTTATAGCTACTAACTCAGCAATTAATATTGAGACTATAAGATCTATTATTCCAAGCTGGCCAACTTCTCTTTTCCCCATTATTCGGTAACATATAGCCACAAAAAAATAAAAGAAGATTGTTCTAAATACGGTTATAAATAATTCCATGTTCATCACCAATATTATAATGTTCTTCTTTTATTTTTTTTAATCAAATTATTTTGTTTTTTAAAAACATATTTGCTGTTCTAGTTCTAAATCAATATTATATTCACCTTTTACTTTCTGTTTAATATAATTTATTAATTTAATAATGTCTTCTCCCGTGGCATTTTCGACGTTTTCAATAAAATTAGCGTGTTTTTCGGATATTTTGGCGCCACCAATTTGATAACCTTTTAAATTTAAGTCATCAATTAATTTACCAGCGGAATTATTTTCGGGATTTTTAAAAACACTTCCAGCAGTATATTTATCTAAAGGTTGCGTATTTTTTCTAATTTTGGTCTTTTCTAAGATAAAGTTTTTTGCTTCTAAGATATCACCTTTTTTTAGATTTAAAGTTACTTTTAAAATAATTAAATCACGATATTTTAAAGATGAATGACGATAGGCAAAATCTATTTCACTTCTTTTAATTATTCTTACTTTGTTATTTTCTAATACTTCTAACTCATCTACATAGTCCGCTATTTCATCATTATAAGCCCCAGCATTAGTTATAATTGCTCCACCAATAGTGCCAGGAATTCCTTTTGCCCATTTTAAACTAGTAAAACCTTCTTTCATTGTAAGCGCTACTAAATGAGGAAGCATAATTGAAGATGATACTATAACTTTATTATGGGTAAATTCAATTTCTTTTAAATTAAGTTTAATTACTATCCCTTCATAATAACTAGGTAATATAATATTAGTACCGTTTCCTAAAACAAAATATTTTAAGTTGTTTTCTAAAATGTATTTATATAATTTAGTTAATTTAATAACACTATCTACTATAATAAAGTATTTACATATAGAAGATACATGATAAGAGTTATAATTTATTAAATCATAATCTAGATAGCACTTGCCATATTCTTCAAACATCATATCACCTAACTAAATTATATGTTATTTTTATTTAAAAAGCACTCTTTTCTAACTGGTAATTAACTTTACTATGTAATTTATTAAGACTTTTTAAAGAATTAATAGCGCCTAAATATTCATCAATAAAGGCCATAATAGCACTTTTGGCATTTCTTATTTTTGCTTGTTCTTCAAAGCTAAAGATGGCACTAGTTTCTAATATTTTTTCATCAAAATTTGAAGAATATAAGAAATCTGCAATTTTTATAGCAAGTGGTCTTGATACTTTGTTGGCCATCGATATAAAAGAACTTAAAGCGGTACATTTAATGCAGTATTTTTCATGGTTACTTTCTTCATCAAACATTTTTATACGGCCAGGGTATTTCGCTCTTAATTCTTCTTCTAGCTTATATTTTATAAAGCCATATAGCTCATAAACATCTTTAAAGGTTAATTTTTCTTGATAAGCAAATTTTAAAGTTGCTAAATCATAATATTTGAGAAGGATACTTACTTCTTCTAAGCATCCATCCATTATGACTTTTAATATTTCATCAAGAGTATATTTGCCAAAATATTCAACTAAGCCAGTAGTTAGAAGAAAAAACTCTTGTTTCTTTTTAGGAATATCATTTTTAACTATCGTACTATATTGTTTAGAATTTTTGGCACCGCCTAAGTATATTTCTCGCTTATTAGCAGCTAACATTGCACTTATTAAATGCTCATATAATGTACTTTCTTGCAAATCAATTTCTTCTTTTTTTTCATTATCTTTTGATGTAGTTTTAGAAATGGTCATTTTTTCTAATATTTTAAAAAGTTCAATTCTAGCTTCAGCTGGTACATTAGCTCCATTAGTATATTTTAATGTTGCACGATCAAATACCTCATAAAGAAGCTTTAACGTATCTTTATCTAAACTTTTTAATGATCTTTTTATATGATTAATGTCATCTATTTCAAAGAAACATGGTAAACCAACTTTAAATCTTTTGTACTGTGCTAGTTTAATTGGCAATATAGTACTTATCAAGTAATTAATCCTTTCATAATCATATGGGTTAACTAAATTATCACTTAATAATTTAGGGCCAAATCTTTTTATAATTATTTGAATATCATCTTTGTTTAAAGAACCTATAACCATGAACAGATCCCCAATATTTTCATTAGGAAAATAATATAATATATTTCTAATAGAATTAATATCTTGGGATTTATTTTTATTTGCGTCTATAGTCTTTGGAGGTATTTCCTCTTTAGATCTTACCTCCTTCGGTGGGGTTTGCTCATTAGCATTTTCCTCTTTCTTTTCTATTTGAGGCGTATCACTTGTTATATTTATTTGATCATCTAATACTAAGCTTTTTAGTTTCTTATCAGGAAAAAGAAGCTCTAATAATTCTAAAATATATTTTTTAGGTAAATCATATTTTTTAGCCAAGTCAAAATAACTATATTCTACACCTTCAATTAAGTTATATTTTAATTTTAAAAGGAAGATTTGAATTGGATTTAGTATGTTTAAATCTAATAATGCTAGAAATTGTTTTTTATTCATATGTTTAATTGTTATACTATCATATTTTTTACTTATATTTACGCCTTCAAAAAGATTATATCCACTAATATTTTCTGATTTAAATGGAAGTTTTTCGTCTATTAAATAAATTTCACTATAAAGGATATCATCACCAAATATTTTCCTTATGATGGCTTGAATAACACTAGAGATGTATTTACCAGGCTTTTTGGCACCTTGACTTACATTTTGAATATTTGACCTATGATTGTCAGGAATTCCATAATAAGCTGATACTACGTACCGTTCCATTTTTGTTAAGTCCGCAGTCATTACCTTTTCAATAAATTCCTCTCTATTTATTAGATATTTTTTGGCTCTTACCTTTTCCTGACTAGGTGTTTTTCTAGCTAATTCTTTATTTTTTATTTCTTTTAACATGGAATAGATCGCTTTAACATCCGCAAATGGAACATGGGCATATTTACGATAATATAAAGTCTTTCGATCAAATAAAGAAAATATTAATTCTCGTTTTCCTTTTTCTAAAAGTCTCAGTCTTAAAAGTAACATATCTTTTCCTTCATGCATAAAAGATTGCATGCTATCACAAAAAAGTTTATATTCCGTTAATATGTTAGGAATTTTTTCATTTAGAATTTTACTAACATAATCATAATCTACTGCCTCATTTGGCGTTTCATCTAAATTACTTCCAAATAGTTTGACTATAATTTTTATATCCTTATCTTCCAATAAGCCAACGGCAATTTTTAGTTCTGTTTTACTAACTCCTTTAAAATATGAATATAAACTAGTTTTCTTCGTTTCTTCTGATGATGCCATAGTGTGTAATCTAGTTAATGATTTGTGTTTAAAATAATTAACAGACTGGCGAGAAATTCCTAATTTTTGGCTAATTTCGATTGGACACAAAGGCACATTACCATCTAATCCATATTCAAGAGTAATAACCTTTCTATCGCTTTCAGAAAATTCCGGATCTTCTAAATATTTTCTTATCCTAGCTAATTCAATTTTATTTATTATAGTTTCTTCTAAGTCAAAATCAGCGATGTAAGTATCCGTTGTTGAGCTGTCTTCACTTACCATTTGATCAAGGCTGGCAACTGAGAGGGCATTTTTAGCTTTTAAACTATTAAGAAAAAAATGTTTAGATATTCCAAATTCAACTAACACTTTCGTTTTGGCTTTTTCCTCATCATTTAATTCATAAAGTAATTCTTCATAACGAGCACTAATTTCTGATGCTTTATTATAAAAATACGCAGGTATTGTAATGATATTGGCTTTCATTGTTATAGCCTGTAAAATAGCAGAATTAATTAATGTGGTTGTCCATAATTTAAAGTTTTGTCCCTCTTTATAATTTTCAATTGCGCTTATTAAGCCAATACATCCTTCTTGAAACAAATCATCAAATTCTATTCCGCGATTTAAATAGTACTTAGAAATCTTAGAAACTAAACTTAAATAACGATTAAATATTTCTTCCTTTGCCTTCTTGCTGCCTTGTTTATATTCGTTATAAAGTTTTAAAAATTCCGCTTGGGATAAAACATCTGCTTGATTTACTGATAAAAAATTATTATCATCTTTAAAATCTAATGCAATATCATTTTCTTCAGCATAGCTATTAATTATAGCCATGGCAATTTCATTATTTAAAACGGCAGATGATATATTACTGATAACATATTCTATAATCTTTCCCATTTTAGCATTTTTAATTAGTTGGGAAATATAATTTAAAAGTTTTCTATAATCATCAAAAAAAGTTTGTTCTAACATTGTGCTTATTTGTAAAAGTAAATAAGTAGCATTTTGAACACTTACCTTTACATTAATTAGGTAATTATTTATTTCTTCCTTACTCATCTTTACTCCCTACTTTAATTCTTTCGATTTCTAATTTTACGGGTTTATTTTTCCTATTTCTATATAAAATTGCGATAATTTCAGTATACATTTCACCAAATTGATTGTGATAAAACGTAAGTACTCTCTTAGTAATTTCATCAGCCTCTAAAAAATTAATATTAAAAAAACTACAAATATCTACTTGGCTATATTTTCCGGTTTCATCTATTTTTAAAGCAAAGATTAAGAATTCTTCCATCTCTTTTTGTTTAGGTTTAGGATTATATTTATAAAATAAACGCATTAATCTTAGTAAATCAGTTAAGAACTCGGGATCTTTTTCTGGTTCTTCTTTTTCGGTTTTTACCTGCAAGTTACCTGCGATTTTAGGAATAATATTTGTTTCAACATCGCTTATAATATCATCAGAAACGGATTTTTCAAATTTAAAGTATCTAGAAAGCTTAATTATTTCTAAATCTGATATACCATTTAAGATTTCATTTATTTTTTCAATTCCACTTTGAGGAAATAATATCAAAAGAGGTTTAATTACATACGAATATCTACTACGGGAATTTTCTAATAAAACTTCAAAATAGTCTTTCATTATAATGGCTATTTTAGTTTCATAAGCAGCATAACTATAAGTAGTATCCTTATAAGAACTATCAAATCCGATACCAACTATTTCTTTATATTCTTCAGGTAACAATCTATAAATAGATGGAATTTCAGCCACATTACGAACATATCTTTTTAATCTATCATAAAAAGTAATTCCTTCTTTTCTGTTTATTATTCTATAATGGTTGTTAATAATCTTTTTAATAATGGAATTATAGTTAGGATCTGAGTTATAAGTTTTTAAATCTTCACCATAAACCATTTTAATTGCCGCTTGTTCAGTAGCGTCTAAACTATTAAAAATAAAAAGCAATTCTTCTTCATCTTTAACATAATCTTTTACTCTTTCATAAAAAGTTCTTTTATGTTTTAGATGTTGAGGTTTAGTCGTAAATCTTTTATGAATAATATCTTGTAAGCTTTTTTCTTGTTCTGCGTATTTACTTTCATCAAAAGTTTTTAAGTTTTTACCAAATATAGAGGTAATTACCAATTTTTCTTCTTTAGGTAATATTCGGAAATAGCATACATCTCATCTTCATCTTCAATATGCTTTTTTATTAAATCATAAAAGGTTTTCTTACTTTTATTTTTTCTTGCTTGCTCATCTAAAGATAATTTTTTTAAGCTTTTTTGCCTAACATCATCTAACAGTTTAAATATTTCTAACTCTTCATTGGGCTTAATATTAGAATTTGGCTTATATCTAAGAGTGTCTTGATCAAATAAGACAAAAACTTTGGCCTTTTTATCAGATGAAAGAAATGCAAGTTTAGCATTTACTAAATATTCGCTTTGGACATAAAAAAACTCTTTTAAACCAATTTTAAATCGCTTATACTTTTGTAAATTTGGGGGCATTTTATTAGATAATAAAATTTCAATTTTTCTTTCACAATCACCACTAACCAAATTATCTTCTAATAAATGAGCTCCAAACTTTTTTATTATCAATCCAACTTCTTCAGGTTCTAATAACCCAACGGCCATAAAAATATCCGCTAATTTTTCATTGGGAAAATAATACTTTATATTCTTTAGCTTACTCATATTATTACCTCTTTTCTCTCTCCCTTTAAAATGCCTTTATAATAGCACATATAGTCCTTAAAAGCAAAGAAAAACGCTAATTTATTTCCTATGTATAAATTAACGTTTTTATTAATTATAAATCTAAAGTTTTTAGGATATTTTCTAATCTTTCTTGTTCTTCTTTTAAGTCATCTTTTTCTTTTTGAACAATATGACTAGGTGCCTTTTCTACGTATTTTTCATTAGCAAGTAAGTTTTTTCTTCGAACAATTGACTTTTCTAAGTTTTCCTTTTCTTTAATTAAATTTTCTTTTTCTTCTTCCTTTAAAGAATTATCATATAATATTACATATCTATAACCTTTTAAGGAAACTTCAACTTTACCATTATAGTTAGAACTAGTAACTACTTTATCCATTATTTTTAGCATTTTTTTAACTAAATCATTATTATCATTAGTAATTACTTCAAAGTCTTTTAAATTTAGTTCAGCTTTTTTATTTCTAAATGCTGTAATAAATTCTAGCATATCCTCAATATCGCTTGCTTCTTTTTCAAAGATATACTTTTTATCATATTTAGGATATGAACTTATAGTTATATTTTCGGCATCTTTAATTGGCAAATAATTATATATTTCATCAGTTATAAATGGAGAAAATGGATGAAGCATTTTGATAATATTAGTTAGTACTAAAAGTAAAACTGATTTTGTGGTATTGTTATCACTAAATTTAGCCATTTCAATATATCGATCACAGAAATCATTCCAGAAGAAATTGTAAAGATTTTCTCCGGCTAAATTTAAATCAAATTTTTCCATATATCTTGTTACATTTTTAATAGTTTTTTCCATTTTAGTTAAAATCCATTTATCTTCTGGTAATAGATTTTCTAAAGTATAGTCTTCTAAAGTGAAGTTTTCTAAATTAATTAAGGTAAAACGAGAAGCATTCCATACTTTGTTTAGATAGTTCCAAGTAGATTTTAACTTTTCTTGATCATATTTTAAATCCATTCCATTAGTAACAGCAGTGGTTAAATAATATCTTAAAGCATCTGCTCCGTAAGTATTTATTTCATCAATAGGATCAATACCATTACCAAGGCTCTTAGACATTTTTCGGCCTTGGGCATCTCTAACGAGACCATGGATTATACAGTGTTCAAATGGTCTTTGTTCAGTAAATTTAAGTCCTTGAAAGGTCATTCGGTTTACCCAGAATGGAATTATATCGTAACCAGTTACTAAGACATTATTAGGGTAGTATCTTTTAAAGTCATCTGTTTCATGAGGCCATCCTAAAGTTGAAAATGGCCATAAAGCACTAGAAAACCAAGTATCTAAAACATCAGTATCTTGAACCCAACCTTCTTCTTTGGGAGCACATTCACCAACATATACTTCATCACCTTTATACCAAGCGGGAATACGATGTCCCCACCAAAGCTGACGGGAAATACACCAGTCATAGGTAATCTCCATCCAATGGTTCATAACCTTTTCAAATCTAGAAGGAACAAAATTTACTTTCTTATCTTTATTTTTTTGATTAGCAAGTACAGCATCCGCTAGAGGTCGCATCTTAACAAACCATTGTTTTGAAAGGTATGGTTCTACAGCAGCACCACTTCTTTGAGAATGACCAACAGAGTGCGTAATGAGTTCAATATTAATTAAAAGTCCGGCTTCTTTTAAATCATTAATTAAGTTTTCCCTACAAACGTAGCGATCTTGTCCTTGATATTTGCCGGCATTTTCATTCATTGTAGCATCAGTATTTAAGCAAATAATTCTATCTAAATTATGTCTTTGACCAACTTCAAAATCATTTGGGTCATGGGCAGGAGTTATTTTAACAACACCAGTTCCAAATTCTGGATCAGCATGTTCATCAGCAATAATGGGTATTCTTTTATTTACAATTGGCAAAATTACGTTTTGACCGATATATTTTTGATATCTTTCATCTTTAGGATTTACGGCAACTGCGGTATCTCCAAATAAGGTCTCTGGTCTAGTTGTCGCGACATCTAAATATATATCAGTGTTTTCTATCATGTATTTAATATGATAGAAAGCTCCTTTATCTTCTTTATATTCAACTTCTTCATTAGATAATGCTGTCATAGAAACAGGATCCCAGTTAATT
>CAZPSA010000039.1:0-11858 GCA_964589375.1 uncultured Clostridium sp. | reverse complement strand
AATTTAGCATCAATTTTAGCTTGAGTAGCAATAGCCGCATGATCCATACCAGGAAGCCATAAAGCATCAAAACCTTGCATTCTTTTAAAACGAATTATAACATCTTGAATGGCCGTATCCCAAGCGTGTCCTAGATGAAGTTTACCAGTTACATTAGGGGGAGGAATAACAATCGTAAATGGGATTTTATCTTTATCTCCTGAATTAAAATACCCCTTTTCTTTCCATAATTCATACTTTCCTTTTTCAATCTCTAAATGATTATATTTAGGCTCTAACATCTTTTAACCTCTTTTCCATATATATAATTACTTCATTAAAATATTTCTTAAATTGGGATTTATTATCTAACAAATTATAAAGATTATCAAGATAATTTCTTTCATAAATTATTTTTATTGTTTCTTTATAATTAAGATCAAATATAAATCCTAGAATAAATAAGACATAATCTGCATAAGTTTTAACATTTGCGCTATCAATTGGGCTTTGATTATTAAATGCATTATTTACTTTTATAGAAATATTCATACCTTTAAAATTACTTTCAAATTTTTCACTAGAACTAATACGATAAAGAATATCTGCTTTATCTGCATCACGAATTAATTTACAAAATTTGTTATTAGCATATTTATTTTCAATCGCATATTTATTATGATTAAATATTGCGGCATATAATATATCTTCATCGGCTGTATTTATATTAAATTTTCTTACAAAATTATCTTTTTTTAGGAGATGGACAGCATATAATCCGTGATCAAAATTATTTTTAATATTATAGCTTTTATATTTTTTGTATTCATAAAATCTAGCAATATCATGTAATAATCCAATTTGGGTTGCAAGTAAAACATCATGATAACTGAAATTCAATTCTTGTGCTATTTTCTTGGATATTATTGCCACCCGCTTAGAATGATAATACTTTCCATATATTTTGGGGTTTTTCATATCATAGTTGTTAAAAACATATTCTTCAAATTCTCTATACATTTTACACCTCTTATTCTTATAAAAAAATAGTTATAACTTAAGGACGAAAAACCGTGGTACCACCTTAATTTATAACTATAGTTATCTTTATAATATTTAACGCATATTAACGTTTTTTCTCGATATGCAACCTTCATATGTATTATTTATTAACTTGCACCAGCCGTTAACTCTCTAAGAAATAATAGTATACTACTCCTCATATGTCATTGAAAACTACAATTAGTATAAATGATTTTTAGAAAAATAACAAGGGCATTGTCGATAAAAATTGTTGGTATTTATGATTAATTTAAGAGCGAACATCGCGGATTACGACTATTCCGGAATATCCCGTATATCCATCACTACCACTGGTGCTACCACCTTGGCCACCATTTCCTGAGTTTGCTTTGGCTGGGGCATTACAACCGGCAGTTGAGTAAGCAAAGTCATCACCTCTAGTGCAGCCTGATAGGGTTCCTTCGCCAAATTCACAAGTAGTAGTTCCTTGGCCTTGGCCACCGGCACTATTGCCGTATTTGGCGCCGGTTGAACATGCGGCATCATAATGTCCAGCACCACCACCGGATCCTCCTGCTCCTCCGGCGGAACCACCTAAACCAGCACCTCCTGCGCCGCCACCTCCGGCAGCACTGCCACCAAAAGCAGTAGTAGTACCTCCAGCACCTCCATTTCCAGAGTAACCACCGGCAGTACCGCCGCCGCCAATTACGATTGAATATGATCCGGTTTTATTATCTAAGCGAACATTGTTTAATGTTTTGGTATACCCGCCGCCTCCACCGCCTCCGGAATAATGCATACCATTATGAATTCGGCCGCCTCCGCCACCGCCGCCGCCTCCAACTAGGAAGGCATCTATATAAATTAAACCATTTACGGTAAGCGTTCCATTATTATATAGTTTCATTCTCCAAGTATGCGTTCCATCGGAATTTTCGGTATCAGATAGTAAAGTACAATTGCCGGAATAAGATATTATTGGGTTATTAGATTTATCTGCTTCATCTAAATTAGCACAACTATATCTTATACTTAATACTTCGTATGTTACTTTTAATACTTCGGTAAAGTCTACCCTACAAGTCGTTAAAGTCCTATCTAAACCAAAGACATCTACTTCCCAGCCCTTTGAAGCATCATAAGTAAATACTCCTCTAGCATTTGATACTGTTCCATCTTTATATGTACAAGTTATTCCTGTTTCATAGTTTGGTTCCGTAGGAAAAGCATCTACTTCAACGCCATTTACATATCCTATTATTGAAACAAAACCTTCTAAACCTAAAGGTGAAAAATCATTGGTTATTTGATTGGTTAGGGCTAGGCTATTATGAGAATATCCTACATTTAATCCAACTTGAATATAATAATCATTACTTGTCTGATTATCTGTTACCAAATATACTGACTTTGATTTATTTGCTTTTAACTCTCCACTTACATATGGGGTATCTATATGATATGCGACTTGAACACCATCTGGTGTATCAATAAAACTAGTACAATTTACATCTGTACATACTTTATATATTATTTCATATTTAGTATCCATATCATTTAGGGAAGTTAAAAAAATATTAAACTGCTCAGTTTTTCCCGCTTTAGTTAAAATAATTCGATCGCCAATTATCGTATTCGTGGGAATTTTAGTTCCCACGCTAGAAGAAAGCTCAACATCATTAATTACCATGCGATATTCTAAATCATCAACGATAATATTAGCGCCACCACTTGTAAAATTACTACTTAAAAAGCTAAATGTTACATTTAAAACTAAACAAAATAAAACTAAAATACTTATTGTAAACAAATACATAAGCCTTTTATTTGTCTTAAATTTTTCTAAAAATACCTTTAATTTATCTTTTATATAATTCATAGAAATCACCTATATTTTCTATCTAATTATATAAATAACCCCCCCCCGTGTCAAGTTAATTTTTGTCATCAAAAAGTTCTATGATATTAACCTTTTATTTTTTTCTATTTTGTTATATTTTCTATTTAATTAAAATAAAATCTATGTTATAATCTTTTTAGAATAAGAAGGTGCAAGGTTATGATCGAAAAACAAGAGAAAAGCCATAAAGATAAAGCTATTGTTAACGAAGTTAAATTTGTTGAATCTCAGCTAAGTACTCCAACTAGTAAACTTGTATCTTTTAACTATGAAGAAAATCCTATTACAGAAATTGTAAATCAAATTATTATAGATGCAATAAAAAATAAAGCATCAGATATTCACTTTGATCCTCATGAAAATGGATTAAAAATTAGAATTAGAATTGATGGCAGACTATCCGATTATTCTGAGGTGCCTTTGTATGTCCAAAAAAATATGATAACTAGAATTAAAATAATTTCTGGTATGAATATAACTGAAACTAGGGTTCCGCAAGATGGCGCTATTAAAAATAGTTTAAATGATGTCGATGTTGACTTACGTGTATCTTGCTTGCCTACCAATCTTGGCGAAAAAATAGTTATTCGTATTTTAGATTACAAAATGTCATCTGCGGGAATTGAAAATTTGAATTTTAGTAAAGCAAACTTTGATAAAGTCCTTAAAATGATTAATATTCCAAATGGTATTATTTTAGTTACTGGAGCTACTGGTACTGGTAAATCAACTACCGTTTACTCTATATTGCAAAGATTAAATACAGAAGATCGTAATATTATTACGGTTGAAGATCCAATTGAAATGAATATTGAAGGTATCAATCAAGTTCAAGTTGTTTCTGAAATTGGTTTAACTTTTGCTAGTGCTTTAAGAAGTATTTTACGTCAAGACCCTGATATAATAATGATTGGTGAAATTCGTGATGATGAAACAGCTCGTATCGCCGTTCGTGCTTCAATTACGGGTCATTTAGTTCTTTCTACTATCCACACTAATAACTCATTAAATACAATTGAAAGACTTACAGATATGGAAGTTGAAAGGTACTTACTTGGGGCAGCTTTATCGGGAATTATTTCTCAAAAACTAGCAAGAAAATTATGTACTAGATGTCGCAAAGTTAGAGCAACAACTGATTACGAAAGAAAAGTATTCAAATCTGCTCTTAATTTAGATGTTCAAGAAATATACGAACCGGTTGGCTGTGATGAATGTCATCAGGGATATGCAGGACGTATTGCGATTCATGAAGTGTTACTTATAAATCAAGAAATTAGAGATGCGATTGTTAGAAATGAGGATAAAGAAGTTTTAAGAAAGTTAGTATACTCTTCGGGAACAATTACTATGTTACAAGATGGATTAGAAAAGGTTATTACTGGGGAAACGACTTTTGAAGAAATAATTAAATTAATTGATTTAGAAGATGACTTAGGAACAAATAGCAATTTAGGTTTAGAGCAAACTTTAAAGGATAGTAAAACTGCAAAAAGTGATTACGACACTTTAGATTAAAACCCTTTTTAGGGCTTTTTATTTGACAAAAAAAGAACCCTACAGGTTCCCTAATTTTTCTCTAACTAAAGTACTTACCACTTTCATATCAGCCGATACTCCACATTTTTCGCCAACGGCTTTGATAACCATCCCCATCTGCTTAATACCTTCAGGTTTTAGTTCAGCAATAACATTATCAATGATAAGATTTAATTCTTCTTCAGATAACTCAGCTGGTAAGTATGCACTTAATATTTTTATTTCCTCTTCTAAAGATGATGCTAAATCTTCACGATTATATGAAATGTATTCTTCTTTAGAGTCTTTACGCATCTTTACTTGTTTTTTTATTACAGCAAGCACTTCTTCATCAGTTAAAGGTGCTTTTTTATTTATTTCTTCATTTTTTAAACTACTTTTTAACATGCGAAGCACAGATAATTTAAAACTATCTTTATTTTTCATAGCTTCCGTTAAATCTTTTGTTATTTTTTCAAACATAATAGCCTCCTAATTTAGTCTCTATTACGATTTTTCTTACGTGAATTTTTAATCATTTCTTTTAATTCGTTTCTTCTGCGAACTCCAGGTTTTTCATAACATTTATGTTTCTTTATTTCTGAAGGGACACCGCTTCTAGCAACTTTAATTTTAAATCTTTTTAAAGCATTATCAATATTGCCGTTCTTTACTTCTACCTTTGTCATTGTTTTTCCCTCCCTTCAAAACTCATATGTATTATAACACGTTCTTTTTTAGATTAGCAAGAAAAAATATAGCATAATAAAAGAAAGAAACTAATTTCTCTCTTTTACTTTGAATTCTTTTAACATTCCATCTAAGAAATTTAATTTTGCTCTTCTGACAGAACCCTTCTTAACTACTGTAATCTTATCAATAAGTGGTGAATTTACTGGGAATACCCTTTTAACTACAACATTTCCACTCTTTTTTCTAACAGTAAATCTTTTTGATACTGATCCACCTTTAATTGATGTAACAATACCTTCAAATGCTTGAATTCTTTCTTTTTTGCCTTCTTTAATCCAAACATCAACCTTTACGATATCACCAACTTGAAAGCTTGGAGTATCAGGTTTAATTTGTTTCTTATTAATCTTGTCAATTAATAAACTCATGCGTAATCTTCCTTCCTATATATTATATACTGCTTAATCATAAATCTTTTAGCGGATTAAGAGGCCTTTTTACAAAAGCAATTAGATTATATCAAAATTAGCAACGATGTGCAAGGATAAAATTATGGTTTCTTCCTGTTGGGGAATTTTATTTAACTTTTGGGAAACTTTTTAACATGAAAAAAACTAGTCTTTCTGATAAAAAGTCTAGTTCCCAGTTTTTAGAATAATCAAAAGTATTTCCACCTATTTTTTTGAAATAAGCGTCAATCCTCATTACAGTAGTTTTATCAGCACTACCGCGATTACTTATCTTTTGGAGTATCTTTCTCCCTAACAATTGTTATGTCTAGCGTAGATAAGATTTCAATACCAAATGAAATTTCTTTACTACTTATACATTTTCAAAATTAATCATTTATTAAAATTGTTTTTATACTTTAATATAAAATATTTTAATAAATATTTTATTGCATATTTTACTTTTGATAAAATATGCACATCATTAATTTTTCATGTATTATTTATATCTTCTAGACAATATTATTATATGCCAAAAGTAAAAAAAATACAACCGGTTTTTGCTAAAAAATTAAAAATTTGCAGTTTTGTAGATTTTTATAAAGTATTTAATCTTATATACCATTATGGATGTTCTTACTTGCTTTCACCTTTAAGTAAGCAAATCTTCTGTTCATAGTTATCACTCATACATATATAAGAACCAGAAATAACAACATCAGCATTTTTAACATACTCAATAGTTTCAGCATTAATACCCCCATCTACAGCTACTAAAAAGTTTCTTTTCATCTTAGCTAACTCACTTACCTTAGATACTGCACTTGGTAAAAAAGGTTGACCTCCAAACCCCGGCACTACACTCATTATTAAAACATAATCTATTTTATCTAAATAAGAATTAAGAGCACTAAGCGGAGTATTAGGATTAATACTTAATCCGCACTTAATATTTAATGAATGGACTTTATCAATAATCATGTCAATATTATCATGGCACTCAATATGAAATGTCATAATTTCAGGCTTTAACTTAGCATAATCATCTATATATTTGGAAGGCTCCTCATACATAAAATGAATATCTAAGGGTTTTTTATTATCAGTTAAAAAATCTTCAATATCTTTAATTTCATAATTCTTATTAGGGACAAATTTACCATCCATTAGATCAACATGAATATAATCTGCACTTGTTTTATTTATTAAATTAATTGTTTCTTTTTCTTTATATTTACTTTTTATAAACGATACGGCTACTTTCAATTTCTCTCACCATCTTTTGATAATTTTCATAACGAGATAGCATTATTTCCTTACTATCAACTCTTCTTTTAACATCACAATCTTGCTCTTTAATATGCATACAATCTTTAAATGCACAATTATTATTAAATTCAATAAATGTATCTTTTAATTCTTCTTTCTTGATATTTTTTAAATCTAATGAACTAAAACCCGGAGTATCCGCAATAAGAGCAGATTTATAAGGAAATAGTTCAACATGTCTAGTAGTATGAACTCCACGGCCCAATGCTTTACTAATTTCATTTGTAGCAAGTTCTAGTTTAGGATTTATTCTATTTAATAAACTACTTTTACCTGCCCCAGTTTGACCTGTAAGCACTACTGTTTTATTGGCAATTAACTTATCTAAAGTATCTATATCAGTATTTAATATGGCCGAAATACCTATCTTATTATAATAATTAATAATCTTTTCAAAATCTTTTAATTGTTCATCATTTAATAAATCAGTTTTACTAAAGCAAATTATTGGCGTAATTTTATTATAAATAATAATTGATAGCATTTTATCTAGTAATAGTAAACTTAAATTAGGTTCTTTAACGCTACAAACAATAATAGCACAATCAATATTAGCAATCATGGGACGTTCTAAATTATTTTTTCTAGGTAGTATTTCTAATATGTAGTTATTTGCTTCATCAATTTTAACGTAATCACCAACTAAAGGGGTAAGCTTCATATGATAAAACTTGCCCCTAGGTTTGCAATTATACAGTTTTCCATCAGCCTCTACTGTACATAAATTAGATATTATTCTTATTATTTTTCCTTGCATAATTATCCTTCATCGGCAGTGGTATCTACTTCTTCTGCAATAACTATTTTTAAAGTCATACCGGTAATTATCTCACTTCCAGCTGCCTTATTTTGGGAAATAATAGCGCCTACTTCGTAAGTATCATCTTGGACATACTCTTCTTTTAAAGTTAAACCATATTTATCACAGAAAGCTTGAATATCACTTAAAGAATATTCCCCAGTTGTAAAGTCAGGATACGTTGCAGTCATGTCAGGTACATATAAAGTAACTGTATCGCCTTCTTTTAGTTTAGTTCCGGCTTCTGGTTCTTGTTTAATTATTTGATCGGCACTAACATTAGTAGCATCTTCTACAGCAATTGTTTCTTTAATAACAAATAATTTATTGATTTTTTCTAAAATAGTTTTTATTTCAACATAGTTTTTGCCAGTAAAGTCTTCCATAACATAAGCTCCAAGTCCAACTGATTCATAAAGAATAACGGATGATCCTTTTTTAACAGTACGACCACTTCCAGGTGAAGTTTTAACTACTTTACCTTCTTCAATAGTTTCACTAGTAGATGTTCTTTTATCAGCAGATATTTTTAAGCCTTTTTCATCTAATACTTGCATAGCTTTTTCAACAGTCATTCCGGCAACATCAGGTACAACAACATCTTTAGAAGAAAGTAGTTTAGGTAGTAATAATACAACGCAAGCTGTTACTATTGCTAAAGAAGCAAAGATAATTCCCAGAATTAATAAAGTCTTATTTTCTTTTTGTTTTAAATCTTTTTCCGTTATTTGTTTAACATCTATTGCTTTTTCCTCAGTTTTAGAGGCTAAGTTACTAAATTCCATTGTTTTTTCAATCGCTTTTTCTTTTTTTACGGTTTCAGCTTCATCTAGTTCTGGAAATTTATAAATAATTGATTGTTCATTTTTTCTAGTTTCATCTAAACAAGTTTTTAAATCTTCATGCATTGTTCTCGCATCAGCATATCTATTTTTAGGATTTTTAGCAGTTGCTTTTAAAATTATATTTTCGACTGATTGAGGTAAATCCGGTAGTTCTTCTCTAATGCTTGGTAGAGGCTCTTTTAAATGTTTAAGCGCTATTTCAACGGCATTATCACCCCGATATGGTAAAGTTCCAGTTAATAGTTCATACATTAAGATTCCCATTGAATAAATATCACTTTGAATAGTACAGCCTTTCCCTGATGCTTGTTCTGGTGGTAAATAATGAACACTACCCATAACAGAATTTGTTTGAGTAAGCTGGGTACTATTTAAAGCCATAGCAATTCCAAAATCAGTAATCTTTACAATTCCATTATCTAAAATCATAATATTTTGTGGTTTAATATCTCGATGAATAATATAAGAATCATGAGCACAAGCAATCCCATCAGTTATTTGAAGCATTATATCAATAGTTTCTTCAATGGTTAATTTACCTCTTTTTTTAATTAATTGTTTTAAATGCTTACCTTCAATGTATTCCATAACAATATAATATATACCATTATCTTCCCCAACATCATATACTTCAACAATATTAGGGTGAGAAAGAGAACTAGCACTTAATGCTTCTCTTTGAAATCTTCTAACGAACTTTTCATCCGTAGCTAAATCTCCTCTTAAAATCTTTACCGCAACATGACGTTCTAAAATGGCATCATATGCTAAGTAAACATTTGCCATTCCACCTTCACCGATAGATTTTACTATTTGATAACGATCATTAATTTTTTGACCTTTGGTTATCATATCACACTTCTCCTTTATCTTTTACCAAATAAGCAATTGAAATATTGTCTGTTCCACCCCTGGCATTACATTTTCTAATTAGTTTAATTAGTTTTTGTTCTTCATTTATTTCTTCTTCGTTTAAAACTTTTTCAATTTGATCTTTAGTTATCATATTGGTTAATCCATCAGAAGATAACATTATTGCATCAACATTAGGATCAACGTCAAAGATATCAAGTTCTTGTTTTTCTGCCGCACCCAAGGCTTTCATAAGAACATTCTTTTTAGGATGATTAATTGCTTCTTCCGGAGTTAAGTCTCCAGATTCAACAAGTAAATTTACCAAGGTGTGATCTTTCGTAATTTTATGTAAATGATGATCTTTTAAAACAAAGCCACTAGAATCTCCAATATTAGCAAAGATTAAGAATTCTTTTGTTAATAAAGCAATCACTACCGTTGTACCTAACCCAGTTGAATTAGGATTTTCTTCAGCATATTTTAAAATATTTGTATTTATTTCATTGATATTTTCATTTAACCAGTTTACAGCATCTAGTTTTGTTCCAATAGTACTTAGCGCAGTAAATCTAGAACCGATATGAGTTACTACCATTGAAGATGCAATTTCCCCAGCTCGGTGACCTCCCATACCATCTGCTACGATCATTAAATGTTCATTTGAAGCATTTTTTACAATTGTTACAGAGTCTTCGTTATGACTTCTAACTCTTCCTGTATCTGTAAGATAAAATGATTTCACTTTTCCACCTCATTTGCTCTAAGTTGTCCACAGGCAGCGTCTATATCACCGCCAAATTCTTTTCTTATTGTTACATTAATTTTATTCTTTTTTAAGGTGTCATAGAATTTTAATATTTGAAAACGATCACTTTTTTTAAATTCAATATGACTTGTTTCATTATAAGGAATTAAATTAACGTATACATTCATTCCACTTAATAAATGAGAAAGTTGAACTGCATTTTCAACACTATCATTTACTTCTTTAAGCATAACATATTCTATGGTAACTCGTCTATTAGTTTTAGCAATATATTCTTTTAAAGTTTCAATTAAAAATGGTAGTGGATAGGCTTTATTTATGGGCATTATTTTACTTCTTAACTCATCAGTTGGAGCATGTAAACTAATTGCCAAGTTAACTTGCAAATCTAGGTTCATAAACTCCCTAATTTTAGGAATTATTCCGCAAGTGGAAACCGTTATATGTCTAGCGCCTATTGCCAGTCCTAGAGGATCATTTATAATATTTATAAAGTTAATAATATTATCATAATTATCAAATGGTTCCCCTATTCCCATTATAACAACACTACTTATTCTTTCATTTAAATCCTTTTCTATTAAAAGAATTTGCTGAACTATTTCATTGGTTTCTAAATTGCGAACTTTCTTTAAGCGTCCACTTTCACAAAAAGCGCAACCCATATTACAGCCTACTTCACTTGATACACAAATGCTAAGTCCGTAATCATGGCGCATTAAGACGGCTTCTATGTAATTATCATCAATTAATTTAAAAAGATATTTGCTAGTAAGAGGGCTTTCTTGTTTTCTTTTAATTGTAATGCAATCAAAAGAAAAGTATTGTTTTAATTTTTTAATTAATTCTTTACTTAGATTAGTCATTTCATCAAAAGATGTTACTTTGTGTTTGTATAACCATTCCCATATTTGTTTAGTTCTAAATTTTTTTTCACCAATCAAGATTAATTTTTTTTCTAATTCTTCATAATTATAATTATATATATTTGACATATATTCACCTAACTAAATTATATAACATATAGTTTATTTATGCAAAGAAAAAGAATAAACGGACATTTGGTATGAAAAAAGCCTACAAAATATGTAGCGCTATTAATCTTAATTTATTACAAAGGGATCAGATGCTGTGCCGGTTCCACTTGAAATTGTGGTTGAACTTTTTAATGCTAGGCTTGGGCGGATAGCACCTTCAGAATGGTCAACGCCACTATTTCCCATGTATCCGTCTCCAGTTGAATAATATACATCAGCAAAACTTCCACTAAAATAATTAGGTGATAATGACCAATACCAAGTATCAGTGTTCACGTTATTTTTTAAATAATTTGAGTTTTCATTGGTATCTACAGTTTTTAATCCAGCATATATCATTTCATCTGCTGTAAGTAAGCCGATTTTATAATCTAACGATCCACTACCATGCATAATATCGTTTACAGTTAATTTTGATAATTTGCCATTTGATGCATCAGTAGGACAAATTAAACTTGGAATATTATTGTAATAACGCTCTTGAGCACCATATGCTCCTGTTGCAGTTCCTATTCCAGTTCCATGGTATAGGCTTTTGTCATTACACCATATTACATCAGCTAGTTTATTTTCATAATTAGAAAGCTTGGTTTTATACCACGTTTCTAAATTCATTAGTATTGTACTTTTAAATTTATTTTTATGAGTTTCAGCATATGTGC
>CAZPSA010000038.1:0-12011 GCA_964589375.1 uncultured Clostridium sp. | reverse complement strand
CAGTCTCCCCCGTGTCAAGTTAATTTTTGCTACTCAAAAGTTCTATGATATTAACTAAAATAAAAACCTGAACGATTGTCCAAGTTTAAATACTATTTCAATTAACTCTCTTTTATATCATTATCTTTGTTATTTTTATCTTTTTTCTTTTTCTTATTTAAAGATTTAGAACTATTTTTATCATTTTCCTTATTATTTTTCTCTTTCGTATTCATTAATATTTTTTGCATCTTTTTCTTACTACTAGCTTGTAAAATAATAACAAAAACTAATAAAATTAAAGCCCCACTTAATGCATAAGTTATTATTTCATATAATTCTTTTTCCCCAAGTAAATAATTATAATCCTCCTCATTAAATACACTAATAGTTCTATTATTAATATCATAAACATAAATATCTTCATTTCCAGTTGAAATATTACGCCCAGTAACTAAATAATCCTTACTATTTTCTTGTAATTGATAACCCCAAACACTTACATTATTAATTTTAATTTCTTTCTTAATATACCCCTTAATATCTATTAAATTATTAGTAAGATATATAACAATATCATTATTTTTAACTTCATTATATATTTTAACTGCTTTAGCATTTTCATCATATATATAAAAACCTTCTTTATTTTGACTATCTCTTAAATATAATAATTTAATATCTAATTTTTCATTTTGTAAAGCTGGTACTTCCTCATCATTAAATTTCATTGTTGTTGCTATAAAATTAATAGGAAGTACTTCTGGCAATTTTCTTAAAATACTATATTCTTTATCTGCAAACTTATAAGTAATTGGATCTTTTTCCGGAACAGTTATATTTATAACATAAGTCTTAGATGTCCCATTTTCTGCCGTTACCACTACATTAGCTTGATTAAGTCCTTCTTTAACATCTAACTTACCAGTTCCACTTAATTTAGCTTTACTATCACTTAATTTTGCACTTATATTAACACTAGTAGTATTACTATTAACTAAAACACTATACTCTAAAGTAGACTTATTAAAAGCCGGACTAATATCAAATCCCTCAACAGCTAAACTACTTAAGTTATTATCACTAGAATAATTAATAACTACTGGTTCCTTAATTGTTAAAGTTAAATTACTTTTACTAGTTGTAATAACACTTTCACTATTCCAATCTACTATTTTAGGATTATCAATACTTATAGTAGCAGAACCTACCGCAATAGCTTTAAATTTATAAGTATAACTTTTAGAAGCATATGTTCCATCTCCATAACCAACTATTGATGTATCTCCACTAACTAAAGATAATTTACTCTTATCATATGATAAACCATATTGCCAAGAACCTAAAGTATCCGTACTACTTACTTTTACCGTAACTGTAACAGTATTATTTAAAGTTACTTTACTAGAAGATGATGTAGCTTTAATACTCCCACTAGCAGCTAAAACATTAAGTGGCAATAATAATAAACTAAATAATAATAACAATTTCTTTTTCATAAACTCTCCTTTATTGTTCTATTTTACTTACATTTAAAATATGTTTTTGAATTTTTAATAAATCTACAATATCAACTATTCCATCTTTATTAACATCACTCGCTTTAAGATATGCATCATTTAAAGCATTAATACCTAAAATATGTTTTTGAACTTTTAATAAATCAATGATATCTACCTCTCCATCCCCATTATTATCTCCATATATTAATATATTGTAAGTACTAGTACTACTACTAGTTAATTTTAAAGTTAAACCAGTTGCTAATTTACCTTGAACACTTATTTCTGATATTACACTCGGATAATTAATAGTTATAAGTTCATTTAATGATTTAGCATCACTACCTAAGTCAAAACCACTAATATAACCACCTTGATTATTTATTTGTAATTTAGCTAATATTTCATCAGGAGCCAGTAAATTATTATCTACTTTCTTAATATTAATTTTATAAACTTGTTTAGTTCCTGCTTTACTAGTTACAATTATCTCTTTAATAGTATCTTCATTAATTAATTCTAATTCCCCAATTCCCTCTACAGTACTATTAACATTAGTTGATGTTGCCGCTATAGTTACTTTATTTACATCTTTATTAACATTACAAGTATATTCATATGCACTTGGAGTAAATGATGGCATTAAATTACAATTAGTAACACTTAACATACTTAATGAAGCATCTTCATTATAATCACTACTTAAAGAAGTAAATGATGGCATATCTCCTTTAAAAACAGGTATAGCAAAAACAAAATTAGCATCTATAAGACCATTTTTATAATATGCTTTATAAGAAGAATAACTTTCAGTATAATGTGCTCTAATATTTTGCATATATTGATTAGTATAATAAGTATCTCCTGCTAAATCAAACTTTTGTAAGTATAAAGTATTTTGACCATAGGAAATATAATTACCTAAAAGATTGCCCCCACCTAAGATAGAAGCATAAGGACTATTCCAATTTTTCTTTTTAGCATAGGCAAGTCCACTATGAATAACATCTGCAGTAGTTTTACCATTGGCATTTACATTAAAAAAATTATAGTATCCTGGAAATTCAGTATCATCACCACTTGAAAGAGCAGACCCAGTTGTTCCTTGTTCTTGTAAAACCCTACTTACTAGATGAATAGCACTAACTGTATTTGCTTTACCAGAGTCATAGAAAGCTTGCGCATAAGATACCGAAATTTTTTCATTATTTTCATTAATATAAAAAGTATCTCCACTCATAAACGTACCATTTAACATAGTAGATATTATTTCCGGAGCCTGAGTTACTTCATCAAATGAAAGCGCTTCAAACATAAAAATATGACCATCATTTAAAAAATTTCTTGGATCAATATAATACTTTACTGTCTGTCTCGAAGCTGAATACCAACCACCACCAGCAAACTCTTGATAAACCCCATCTACATAAGCTCCATCTTCAGTATTTCTTAAAGAAACATTATTACCATTAATTAAATTAGTATTTATATATTTAGTTTCACCAGCAACTACCTCATCAAAAGTAGCATTAACATTAAATAAAGTAAAATTCCAATTAGGATGAATTGTCTTTAAAATAGCTAGTTTTTGTGCATAATCTAAAGCAAATCCCCTAGTTTGATATTCATTAACTAAACTATCTAAAACTATATATTCTTTCTTATTAACATAAGTTTTTTCATTTTTACCTTTAGCAATATATCCTTGATACCAAAATCCACTATATTGAAAATTAATTTTATAAAAATTTGCCTCTTCACCAATTATTTCAAAAGTTTCCGGATATGAAACATATATACCTTTATTAACATCATCTTTTAAAACACTACAACTAGTTGATGCACAAGATCTAACTGCTACATCATTTGTATTTTCAGCTACAGTACCACTAATATAAGTAGTATCGGCAGAAGCAAGCGGAACTAAAACAAAGAAACTAATTAAAACTATCAAAAGCATCATTATACCACCTACTATTCAGTAAAATTATAACAAAAAATCTAAAACGAATAAATAATTACCATAATAATAGACAAACAGTTAACAGAAAAAGGAATATTAAAACAAAAATTTTTAGATTACTATAAAATACTTCGCTCTAAAAGATTAAAATTTTAACCCCAAAAAAGACTGCATATATCACTTTGCAGTCTTTTATAATTTCTCAATAATTGCCCCATTTTTTTCCAAACATCTAATTAAATCATCAGGGTCATACTTAGCAAATATAGCTTTAAACTTATCAGGATTTTTAAAAAACATATGCGTATGATTAACAAAAATCTCTTTATAATTTTTAATCCCAACATCTTTTAATGTTTGATAATTAATTAACACTATTCTAGGAAATAACTTTAACTTTTCTATTACATTACGAGCAAGAGTACCTTTCAAATGATTAATCTCATCAAGACTAAATTCTATCTCTCTTAAATAATCCATTACTTACCTCCACCAATATCTTTTAAATGCTTAGCTTTAACAATCAATTCCGTAATATCAGTATCTTTAACATTCACACCATAACTCTCAATTACTTCATTTAAATCATAACTATTAATCTCTGGTAAAGTTTCTAAAACTAAACCAATATTCTTTGTAGTTTGATTAGCTAAAAGTAACTTATTAATAATCTTTTCTAATTCTAAACTTGGCATTGTTAAAACTTTTACTGAAGCATATACATTATCTAAATCAATATTATTATTAATTAAAATATCTAAGTTCTTAACTACTATTTTTTCATTAAAGTTATTTTGAAGATAAGTAATATCTTCTTCCTTAAATTTATTTATATCTAAATTATATTTTTTTAATAATTCTTGAAAAGTATCATTATCATTAGGTTCTTCTAAAGGTTTTATCTCTTCATCTAAGTCAAACATATTTTTTTCATTACTAACTTTAAAATCTAAAAAGTCATTATCATTTGGAACATATTCAAGCTCTTTCGCATATTTTTCTTCATCAATCCTTTTCCCAAAAATATTTTCATATTCTTTATCAATACTATCATTAATTGATTTAAAATCTATTTTAGCAGTTTTATCATGTTCAAATAAACTAATTATATCAGATACCTCATCATCAGGTATTTCCTCTTTAGTTATTTTTTCCTCTTCTTCTTCACTTGGTTTTTCCCCAGCTAAATTATTGAAAAAGTCATTAATATCATCAGTTACAGGATTTTCTTCTGGATTTTCTACTGGATTAAAGATAATATCAGTATCTTCTTTTACTAATATTTTACTATCATTATCTTCGGTATCATCTTCGCTATCTTCTTCAGTTTTAGCAATAGAACTAATTTCCTCAAATACTGGTCCATCATCAACCACAACAGTCTCTTCATATTCTTCTAATGGATATGTTGCCTTTACCTCTTCACTTGGAACAACTAACTCACCTTCATGATTAGATGCAAAATCAATAATCTCCATTAACTTAGTTTCATAATAATTTAAAACTACAATAATATCATCTAACTTAGATTTCTTTAATTCTTTATCTTGTTTCAAATTCAAAAGTAAATCTTTTATCATTGCAGCTTTTTTAGTTGTTTCATTTATTTTATCACGACACTTATTTATATCATGATTACGCATTGCTTTTTTAGAACTTATTTCTTTATTAGCTGTTTCTAAAATAGCGTTTAAATCTTTATTACTAAACTTAGCAGTTAAATCACTTAAATCACTATCTAAAGATGCAATCTCCTCTTCTAATATTCTTATTTCTTCCTTAGAAGCATCAACCATCTTCTTATAATCACTAGCTTCATCTATTTTTCCATCTATTTTTTCTTGAATACTAGCTAAACTATCTTCTAATTCTACTTTTCTTTCTTTTAAATCAGAAATAATATCCAATAACTTTTGATTAATTTCATCAATTAAAACTTTCATAAGTTTCAACCCACTTTCCTACTCTAAAAAAATTATAACAAATGAGCTGACAAATATCAATATCATTTTGTTTGGGTTATGATTTTTTTATATGGATTTTCTTTAATGGAAGCCCTAATAAATCTTTGAAAACGCTTGACATTAACAAACGTTTGTTCTAACATATATATTATTTATAGGAGGGCGTGATTTTATGGAAAATGAAATTAATGGTTTGGTAGTTCAAAACAACATATCAAACGATGAAATAAAAAATTTAATACATACTATAAGAGGAAAACAAGTAATCCTAGATAGTGATGTGGCATTGTTGTATCATTATGAAACTAAAAGAATTAATGAAACCGTAAATAGAAATAAACAAAGATTTCCAGAAAATTTTTGTTTTCAATTAACTGAAGAAGAATACAAAACTTTAAGATTTAAAAATTTGACTTTAAATAGCCTTAATTTCGATAATGTAAACGAAAATAATTATTTAAGGTCGCAAATTGCGACCTTAAATGAAAATATTGGCAGAGGTAAACATCGTAAATATTTACCATACGTTTTTACCGAACAAGGAATTGCAATGCTGTCAGGATTACTAAAAAATGATATAGCAATTCAAGTTAGCATAAACATTATGAATGCGTTTGTAGAAATGAGAAAATTTTTAGCTATAAACGGGCAACTATTTGAAAGACTAACCACAATGGAATATAAAATATTAGAACACGATAAAAAATTTGATGAAGTTTTTAATCAACTACAACAAGAAGAAAATATAAAACAAAAGATATTCTTTGAAGGTCAAATATATGATGCATATAGTCTAATAATTGATATTATAAAAAAAGCAGAGAAGAAAATTACAATAATAGATAATTATTTAGATGATAGTATTTTGAAAATGCTCACAAAGAAAAATAAGAACGTCTTAGTTGTATTACTAACTTCTGATAAAAGCAATATACAGAAAATTGATATTCAAAAATTTAATAAAGAATACCCACTTTTGAAAATTGTTAAAACCAATAAATTCCACGATAGATTTATAATAATAGACAATAAAGAAATGTATCATCTAGGTGCCTCAATAAAAGACTTAGGCAAGAAATGTTTTGGCATTAACAAAATCGAAGAAATAGATATCATAGAAAAATTTATAAATTTAAAAGATTGATCTCTACTACTAATTACACGCACCTTTTTTAGGATTTATTTATTTTTTTCAGTCAAATAATATAATCAATAATAATTTATTTATTTAAAACTTTATGATATGATTTTAATGTGATGTAAATATGAAAAAGAAAAATAAAATAATCTACCCAATTTTAGCATTAACTATTCCTATTATAATAGTTATATTTGCTATGTTTTTAACTAAAATCTATCCCTTTGGAGAAAGAATACTACTTAAAATAGATGGCTATAGTCAATATCCCGGTTTTTTAAATAGTTTCTTTGAAGTAATAAAAGGCCATGCCAGTATCTTCTACTCCTTTAAAGGATTTCTAGGAATTAATTCCTTAGCTAACTTTGTTTACTACACATTAAATATAACTAATATTTTCTATCTTTTATTTAATAATGATGTATTAAACTTCTATACCTTCATTATTCCTTTAAAAATAGGCCTTTGTAGTTTAACAATGTATTTCTTTTTAAACTACTTAAAACCAAATAAAAATAATTTAATATTTAGTTTATGTTATGGCCTATCTATTTACAACTTAACCTATTATCTAAACTATATGTGGTTTGATAGTATAATCCTTCTACCCTTAGTTATATTAGGAATAGAAAAAATATTTAAAGAAAATAAAAGTAACACCTATATATTAACTCTATCTCTAGCAATTATATGTAATTTCTATATTGGTTATATGATTTGTATATTTAGTGTTATCTATTTTATATATAAAAGTATTACTGATAAATTTAATAAAACTATTTTAAAAAAATATTTAATTGCCAGTCTTCTTTCTGGTCTAATCAGTGCTGTATTTGTTATTCCTGTCGGACTAGAACTTGCAAATGGCAAAGCCGATCTCTTTAGTGAATACGTTAAAGACTACTTTCAATTTGACTTAGACTTTCTAAATGTCTTCTATAAACTTACCTTTGGTTCTTACTGTAATGGAGATATGGAATATGGTAATCCTAATTTATATGTAACCCTATTTATATACTTAAATCTAATTATGTTCTTCTTTAATAAAAAGATCACATTAAAAGAAAGAATAGTCTCTTTAATTATTTTCCTATTCTTCCTACTATCAATGAGTTTTAACCTATTAGACTATTTCTGGCATATGATGCAAATGCCAATATTTTACCCCGTAAGATATGGCTTTATCTTTGATTTCTTTATAATATACCTAGCATATAAAAACTTTACTAACTATGAAAAAAAAGACTTATTATTCCTACTTATACCTATAATAATAATTATTATCTTAAGTACAATTGGTCTATTTACCTCAGAAGCCCTAACCGATAAAGAAAATATTATAACTAAAATAATATTTATTACGATAAGTTTAATTTTTACAATCTACTATGCCTTTATTATGAATAATAAAAGTTTACATAAATACCTAATATTTATTATTATACTAGAACTAACCCTAAGTACATTTACCGAATTTAGAAAAGAAGATAGTACTTTAAACAAAACTGATTTTAAAGAAAAATACAATCTTAATACCCAAGCTTTAGATACAATTAATCCTAAATACTTTGATCGTATAATATTTGAAACTGATACAATAAAAAATAATGGTTTATTACTTAATTATAATGATATTAACTTCTTTAGTTCAATTCGTAATAAAAATAGTTTAGAAGTACTAAATAAACTATTTAATATAAATATCTTAAATGATTGTAATGCCCACTACTTCTTTGATAATCCTATTACAAATGCTATGCTTAATATTAAATACTATATAGCAGATAATAATATCGATTACTACGAAGAAATAGATAACAATATTTACCTAAACAAAGACGCTACCTACGCTTTTATGACAAGTAAAGAAATATTAAACTTAGAACTAACAGATAACTATCAAAATAATATAAATGAACTAATTAAAATAATTAATAACAACGATAATAATATAATAAAAGAAATCCCTGTAAAAGATACAAATATAAGTTGTAATGATATTTGCATTATCAATGGTGGTAATGCTTATTTAAAATATGAATTTAAATCAGATAACAAATACTTTATGTTTATTCACTTAAATAAAGCTGGAAGTGATAAAGCCGAATATGAAATAATGATAAATGATAAAAAATATCATAATATTAAAAATCCCTATCTTATAAATAATAATGATAACATATCTATATATATTGATGCTAAAAATAAAGATAATCTATATGACTATCACTTATACTTAATAGATTATGAGGAATATCAAAAACTAATAAATAATATGAAAACAGATATAAAAGTCCAAGAATATAAAAGTGATAGTAACTTTACTTTAACAATTAATAATAATAAAGATGGCTTACTATTTACAAGTATATCAAATGATAAAGGTTGGAAAGTATATGTTGATGGTAACCCTACTCCAATTGAAAGCATATACGATGGATTACTAGGAATAAATTTAACAAAAGGAAACCACACTATTAAATTTACTTATATAACCCCGGGATTTAAAGAAGGATTAATTATTAGTATTATATCTTTAATTACTAGTTTTATAATTATTAAAAAAGAGAAAAATTATTAAAATGATATATTTTTCTCTTTTTTAGTTAATCTCATAAAATATCCCTTATAACTAATAAGACTTCTCTTATACTTTAAAGGATTATTCTTCTTTAAATAATTTAAATTCTTATTTATTTTAACTCTAGTTCTATTAGATAACTTAACAAAAAGTTTACCGTTATCATCTTTAAAAGAATAACCCAAAAAATTAAAACCATGACTTAATTTAAATACTCTACTTTTATCATTAACCTCTAACCTTAACTTACTTATCTCCCTTTTAACCTCATTAAAAATACTTAATAACTTATTCTTATCATTATCTAAAATAATTAAATCATCCATATACCTAATATAATACTTACACTTATACTTTTCTTTAATAATATGATCTATATCATTTAAATAATATATAGCAAGTATTTGAGAAGTCATATTACCAATACCTAATCCTTTATTATACTTATATAAAGGTATTTTCTTTATCATATCTATTTTTTGTTTCTTTTCTTTACTACTTATATTTAACTTATTAACCCTATTTATTTCCTTATAACAAACCTCTTTAATCTTTTTATTAACATACTCCTCATTAGTACTATTAATAGTCTTAATAACAATATTTAAAGCATCTTTATCTTTAATATCCTTCTTTAACTTATCAATTAATACCTCATGATCAATATTATAAAAATACTTTTTAATATCTATCTTTAATACATATATTTCTTTCTTACTTAAACGCAAATGATTTAAATACTTAGTTAAATCATCTAAAGCTTTACCACTACCCCTTTTCTTTCTAGTTGCCACATTAGTATCAATTAACTTATGCTCTAAAGAAGGAAGCAATATATACATACTAATTAAATGATTAACTATCTTATCCTCTATATTTTCACTCATAATTAAACGATACTTAGGTTCATAAATTAAAAAAATATGATATTTTGAATAATTATAATTCTTTAAATATAATTTAATCAAAATATCATATAAATTTATATTCTCAAATACTTCAAAATCATATAACTTATTATGATTTCGACAATTAGTTCTAATAATCTTATAAACGCTTTTAATATTACTAAAATTACATATATCCTGATATAAATTATTTTTTCTTTTCATTAATCCAACCATACAATAATTTTTTAATATCCCCTAAAATTCTAAGCAAGCTAGAATACCTTCGATTATTAATAATTTTTAAATCATATAAATAATTAATATAAAAATCTAAATAACTTACATTAACTAAACCATCTATTTGATACTTTCCTCTTATATTCCCATTAGTATAATTAGCTCTTAATATATTTTTAAATAAATCATTTAACTCATCAAAATAACCTATTTTAATATGCTTTTTAGCTTTCGGAAAATTAGTATATACATAAATATCCGAATAAACAATTAATCTTTTAACCTCCCTTAATAAAGTAAAATTATCTTTTATTGAAACATAACCATCTTTCATACTAATTCTTTCATCTCAGATAAGATTAAATATGCTTTTTGCGGAGTTATCTCATTTAAATCTATATTTTCTAAAATAGATACTATTTTCAAATTATTATTTTCACTACTATCTATTACTACTTCAATATCTTCTTTACTAAAAATATATAAATACTTCTCTAAAGATTTTACCGGAAATCCACACTTAACACTTTTGCCAAAGGCAGTTAATTTAAAATTATATTTTTGACTAATATATTTTGCATCTTCATCTAAAAAATAGTAAAAAATACCACTTTTAAATAGGTAGATTTTACTATCATTTTTCGCTTTATTGGCATAATACACGTCGATTTGTTTCTTCATCATTACCACTTTCTAGGTATATTAGGTAACTTATTACTCACTTTCGAGTTTTCTACTAGCAAATAATAAGTCCTAATAATTAATTTGATGAATTACTACTGTAATTCATAAGGGAAATACTTGTTTCTCTCATGCCGATTTTCCCTGCTATAGTACTAAAACTATGGGATCTTCTAATTTATTTTGGAGAAATTACTGGGGCGCAACCCGTTGTTGGAGTTGTTGACGTTGTTGTTGTTCACGTTACCATCGCCGTTCGCGTTCCACACGTTCGCGTTACTACCATTGAAGTTGTTCGGCGACAAAGACCCGCCCAAAAGGGATCTAACCAATTTAATAGTATAACCCTACTATAATTTATATACCATTCATTATAGCTTTTATTAATTTCTACCTCGTGTTAATACTGCCTTATAATGTTTAATTTTTATTTTTTTACTTTTAATTTATTGTTTTTATGTTAATATTTTTCTCGCTCGCCCAAAGGGTTTTGGGCGAGCTAACTCAGATGTCAGATTGCAAGCTCCCAGTTTACCACCCTTAACTTATTACAAATGGAGCAGCTGCTGTTCCGTTTCCTCCGGAGTTGATCGTGCTTGCGCTCTTAAGAGAAAGACTGGGGCGCAACCCGTAGCTGGAGACGTTGACGAAGTTGTAGCCCACGAAACCACCGCCGTTCGCGCTCCACACGTCCGCGTGACTACCATTGAAGGAGAGCGGCGACAAAGACCACCAATAAGTACTGGAACCTACATTGTCCTTTAAGTAATTTGAGTTTGAATTAGTTGTAAAACTTGTTAATCCAGCATATACCATTTCATCTACGGTTAGTAAACCGATTTTATAATCTAAATTTCCATTTCCATTTGTAGTATCACTTACAGTAAATTTAGAAAGTTTGCCACCTTCATTATCATTTGGACATATTAGACTTGGTGTTCCATTTTCATCCCTATTATATGCACCATAATATGATGTTGAAGTGCCTATGCCAGTATAAGTACCATATGTACTTTTATCGTTACACCAGATGGTATCGGCAAGTTTACTTTCATATGTTGCAATATTTGCCGTAT
>CAZPSA010000037.1:0-12527 GCA_964589375.1 uncultured Clostridium sp. | reverse complement strand
CTTCCACAATGTGAACATTTTAAATAACCAGAAAATAAATCAATATCATTATTTTATTTACTTTTATTTTCTATTTAAAATATTAAAAATTATAGTTTAACTATTTTATCCTTTCTTTAATAACATCATCATTTTGTAATTCTCCTACTAATAATGATGAGTTAGGATTGTGCCTTTTAAAATTATTTATTACCATGGCTTCATCATAATTAGCATAACAATATTTACAAAAATGCTGACAAGAGTTATATACCCCAATATCAACAAGCTCTACACAATTACATTTTCGCTCCCTACGGGCTGTCCAATTTTTATATTTTTTACCAGTTAATTTATAGGCTAATTCATGGGAAATACACTCACCTACATCAAAACCATATTCACTTAAATTCCGTTCTTCAAAGCAAGTCTGTACTTTCATATGATGATTTTTAGCACTCTTACTAAAACTTACCCCGATTTCCTTATAATCATTTTCAGTAAATTCCTTAAATTTTAAGGTTTTTTCATTTTTTCTAACATTTTTATAATTATCTATAAAAGAAACAATAATCGTATTTACATAACCATCTAATAAAAAGCATAATCTGGCAAAAGCCTTTTTATGATAAGAAACACTATATTTATCACTTATAAAAATAGGATCATATCTTACAAATACATTTTCAGATCCAATAATATTAGAAATTTCTTTAATTGCCGCGATAATTTTTTCTTTAGCAGGAACATTTGGTTCAATATCATCTTTATAAGCAGTTAACGTTATATGAAATAAAATAGGTTTCTCTATATCTTTTAAATATTTTAAAATTGGTAAAGGATTTTTAGTGCAAAAAAGAATGGCTTCAACATTCTTAAAATAGATCCTACTAACTAAACGAGGATTAAAAGGATTACGAACATCAACAAATCCAGCTTTATATCTATTCATAAACCATTTTGAATAAAATGCTACTATATCAGTTCGAGCACTTACATTTAAAATCATTTAAGTCATTCTCCTTAATTTTAAATTATTATATCTTTTAAAGAAATTATTATTTCCTTGTATCCATTTTATATTCTCACATATCAATAATTTCGTAGACGAAACCAAGGTTATCTAAAAATTTAAACATATCAGTAATTTTAATAAAAACAGTTGCCGTATTTTCATTAGGGTGAAAAGTTATTTTTTCTTCATTAATAATTGCTTTATCAATATATACTTTAATATCTTTTTCTTCATTATTAAGTAAGCCAAAAAGAGACACTACTCCAAATTGAAGTTTCATTTTCTCTTGAAGTTTATCCTCACTGCCAAATCTTAATCCTTTAACGTTTATCATTTCTCCTATTTTCTTTAAATCTAATCTTTTACTTTCATCAAGAATTAATAAGTAATAGGTAGTTTTATTTTTATTAGTTAAAAACATAGTTTTAGTCCGAACACCTTCTTTACCCTCAATAAATAAGTCAGCTTGCTCGGTTGTTAATGCAGGCTTATGACAGACGATTTCATAATCAATATTCATATTTTTTAAAGCTGTATATACTTTATCTTTCATTGTTACCCTTTCTTATCCAATATTTTTTTTAATTATTAGGCAAATTAAAGAACCAAATATAATGCCCAAAGTATTTAAGACTATATCGTTTACATCAAATGCTCGATCAAATACCGGCTCAACTAGTTCAATGCATATCACTACTAAAAAGCCTTTAAAGATAAGATTTAACCATTTACTTTTAGGATAAATAATTAAAAGAAATAATCCCAAAGGAATAAACATTATAAAATTGGTAAGCGTTTCTGTACTCATATCTTGATAAAAATCTAAATTAAAATCAAAAGAACCATTAAATAAATTAATTGATGTTCCTGGTTCTTGATGATAAAGTAAATAATACCAAAATATATGAAGCAAATCTAAACCAATTGTAATTAAAATTAAACCAGTCAAATAAGAACAAAAAATACTTGGGATAATTAATTCTTTTATTTTTAAATCTGGATTTTTTTTATGTTTAAGAAATCCATATAAAAAACCAATAATAATAGCAAAAGGAAGAGCTTGAAGAAAATAGCCAATATATGTATTAAAGAAAAAATATTGAAAATTCATATCACTAGGAAAATACATATTAAGTCTCCCTTTTAATATAATTTGGTTACAACTACACTATGGCCACTATCTTCAACTATTTTTATTAAATCTTTTGTTTTTAGCCACATAGTAACTGTATTATCGTTTGGATGAGCTGCCATTAAATTTTGATTAACTAGTTCTTCATCAACATACCAAATTACTTGATTAGATTTATCGTTTAAAAGGCCAAATGGGGATACAAAACCAGGTTCTAATTTTAACAAAAGCATTAAATCTTCCGCTGATGCAAAAGTTAAGCGACGAAGATTATGACGAATTTTAAAATCTTTTAAGTCTATTTTTTTATCACCTTTAACTGTAATTAAGTAAAAATTACGCTTTTTATCATCTCTTATAAATAAATTTTTAGCATCTGCTTCAGGATATGGAATATCTTCTCCTACCAAATCGTCCATACTATAGATAGGTTTATGCTCAGTTATTTCAAACCAAATTTGTTTTTCTTTAATAAATTCATATATTTCTTCTTTATTCATATTTTTATCTCCTTAAATTATTTAAAAGACAAATGTGCACTGACATTTGTAATCATCTTATCTAAATCCGCCGCCACCAGAGCCACCGCCAAATGAGCCGCCTCCTCCGCCGCCAGAAGAACGTCCGCCGCCACCAGAAGAATAATTGTTAACGGATTTGAGTGCTTTATTAATTTTTTCAGTTCTAACAATTCTATTTTTTTCGCCAATTTTAGCATTATACACAGCCGATGCCGCAAAATCACTTATCATGTATACAGTTTTCAAGTCAAAATTAAAATCTGCAATTATTTCTGGATACATTTTTTTAAACTGAGCAGCTACTTTCTTTGCTATTCCGAACATTTGAGCATAAATCAAATAATCCTGCCATAAATGAACATCAATTACTGCTTTATCTTTCATATTAGAAAATACTTCTAAATAAGCTTTTAATCCATTTAATTCGGAAGCTTTAATAAATACTTTATCATCTTCCACAACTTCTTCACAATTATTTACAATCTTTTTAGTAATCAATCCTTGCTTAATAAACTCATCTAACATTTTCTCTTTGATATCATCAAACCAATTAAATAATTCACCATAATGTTTTTGTGACCATTTTTTAAATTCATTTTTTTCCAAATAATCGCCTTTTGCGGCTTTTTTAATTATTTCATATATTTCCTGTTCCAATTCATTTTCCGGAATAACCTTGCCTATTTTAATCGCCGTTATAATCTGATTTTTTAACAATGGATTTTTATTAATTTTTTCAATTGTAATATAACCTTTTTGGAGCCACTTTAATAAGATAGAACCCAAAAAATCAGTATCTTTTTTTGTTATTCGATAAAAATCCGCAATATAATAATTAGAAAACAAATCACCCTTAGGAACATCTCTAAAAAATTTCACATTAGTAGATAAATCACTTATTCTTTTTGATCTTAACGAACTTGTTTTTCTGTTTTTTTTAGGTTTAATTATTATAGGTAAAAATAATATTATAGAAGTAATTATTGCTAATAAAATAACAATAAAAGATTTTAATTTTTCAGATACAGGTTTCTTATCATCATAAGTATCTGCAATCTTAGTAGTTTTTTCATAAGATTTAGAGTCCTTTTTAGCCATTTCTAAATAATGTGAAAAATCATAATTTAAACTTGAATTAACATTATATATATTTGACTTAAATCTAACTAAGGTTGTCATATGTTCATTTGAAGATAGATTTTGAGCACTTAATTCAATATAACCATTATATACTCTTGCAACTGCACCATATTTACCAAATCCCCAAACCTCAAGACTATTTTCATAAACAAAATCTGAATATATCCTTATGTAGACATCTTCTACAATGTCACTTATATTTTTAGGAACCAAAGTCCAATATAGCATTTGACTATCAGTTAAATTTACGATAAAGTCATCTATTGTATATTCAAAAATATAATCATGACTACCATATTCACTGATACCAAAACATAACTCTAAACCATCTTTTATAATGTTTATCCCACTTTTATAAGCTTTTTCTTTAAATGTAGCATTCAAATTCCAAGAATCAATATTAGTAAATTCTCTATCATTTAAAGATACTTTAAAATTCTTAAATTGACTGGGATTAACATTATTATATGTTTTATATATCTCAGTTCCATTGTCAGAATATACATTCCAAACTTCTTTAATGGAAGCAGAACCATTATTATTAATATATATGTCCATGTTAATCTTTTTAATTTCATTACCGAATACATTAGGCATAAAAAGAAAACTCGCGATTATAAGGTAAAATAAATATTTCATATTTGCTCCTTTTTAAAAAACAAACGCATTTTAACATTTGTAATCATCTTATCTAAATCCGCCGCCACCAGAGCCACCGCCAAATGAGCCGCCTCCGCCGCCGCCAGAAGAAAATCCGCCACCACCACCAGAATAGCTGTTTGCTCTATCAATTGCAACTTGTCTTGCATCTGTCGCAGATTTTATCGCCGTAGTAGAAAAGTCATTTATTAATATAATCGTATCAAAATCATAATTATAGCCTTCAATTACCTCTGGATACATTTTCTTAAATTGATTAGCTACTTTTCTAGCTATTCCAAACATCTGAGCATAAATCAAATAATCTTGCCATAAATGAACTTCAATTGCGGTTTTTTCCTCCATATTAGAAAACTCAGTTAAATATTTTTTTAAACCATACAATTTTTTTGCCTCTTCAAAAACACTCTCATCTTCAGTAAATTTGACACTCTTTACTAAAAATTTTTTAGAAATAGTCTTGGTAATTAACCCATTTTCTACAAAAGTATTTGCTTCATTAGATTTTACATCATCAAACCAATCTAATAATTCTTGATAATGATTTTTAGACCACTTTTTAAATTCATCTTTTTCTAAATAGTCATCTTTAGCTGCCTTTTTCATCATTTGATAAATTCTATCTTCTAAAGATGTTTCCGCATCTACTTCACCTAACTTCATAGCTGAAATTATTTCGTTTTTCTTAAACAAACCATTTTTTTCAATTTTTTCAATAGTAATATATCCTTGTTTTAACCATTTAAGTAAAATTGAACCCAATAAATCAGTATCCTTTTTTGTTAATCCATAAATATTAGCAATATAATAATTATGAAATAAATCTTCGTTAGGAATATCTCTAAATGCTGGCGTATCATTAGGAATTTTATTTTTACTTTTTTTATATATAGAGTTTTTAGCAATAATATTATACATTAATATAGCCAACAACACAATAGGAAATAGAACAAATAATAACTTGGGAATTATACTAAAGAATGTTTTTAATGAGCTATTATTCTCTTCTTCATATTTAGTACTTCCAACTTCAGCCATATCTTTATAGTAAGAAAATTCTTGATTTATTTTATGATTTAAATTAAAACTACCTTGAGGAAATTTAATTAAAGCAGTCATATACTCACTTGATGTTAAATTTTGCGTACTCATTTCAATATAACCATCATAAACATACGCAGGTGCTCCATATTTACCATATCCCCAAATGTCTAAATTATCTGAATATTTAAAATCTGAATATATCTTAATATAAATATCATCAACATTATTACTTAAATTACTAGGAATAAGTGTCCAATAAACCATTTGACTATCAATTAATTCAACAACAAAATCTGTAATAGTATATTCAAAAATATACGTTTGTTTACCATAAGCACTAATTCCAAAGCATAGCTCTACCCCATCTGGAATATAATGTATACCATTTTTATAAGCTTTTTCATCAAACGAACCATTAACATCCCATGAACCAACGTTAGTAAATTCACGTTCATTTAAACTTACTTTAAAATCTTTAATTTCAGATGAGCCAATATTATTGTATGTCTTATAAATTTCAGTCCCACTCGAAGAATAAGTATTCCAAGTTTCTTTTACTTTAGCACTACCATCTAAATTAATAAAAATATCCATCGTAATCCTATCGTTCTCGTTAGCTAAGACATTAGGAACAAATAATAAAAATAAAATTAAAATATATAATAACTTTTTCATAATTCTCCTTTATAAAAGGACTTACCTTTGTAAGCCCTAAAATTTAACTTCTACATTTTTACGGTCTTCATTAGTAGCTTCAAAGAATGGTTCAGGTTTAAACTTAAATATAGAAGCAACTATATTTGAAGGAAAAACTTCTAACTTGTTTTTATAATTCATAACATTGTCATTATAAAATTGTCTAGCATATGAAATTTTATCTTCCGTTTCTTTTAAGTTTTCTTGTAATGAAATAAAGTTTTCATTAGCTTTTAATTCGGGATAACTTTCTGATAAAGCAAATAACTTTGTTAAAGCACTACTCATTTCATTTGAAGCCTTCATTTCTTCATCAGGATTAGCAGCACTTAAAACTGAATTTCTAGCTTTAATTACATCTTCTAAAGTCTTTTTTTCATGTTTAGCATACCCCTTGACAGTCTCAACTAGATTAGGAATTAAATCACATCTTCTTTTTAGTTGAACATCAATTTGAGCCCATTGATCCTTTACCTTATTTCTTAATTGTACTAATGAATTATAAGTTGTAATAACATATAAAATTACAATAATAACTACGATTAAAATAATCCACCACATAATCTATTCCTCCTAAAATAATAATATAATAAACTAAATAATTATTCAATAATTTCTGTTGATTTGTTAAGGAAAATTTGACTACTATTAGTTCTTTATTGTAAAATATTTACATAATAATTATTGTTAACAAGGAGGTATTATGAAAAGAACTAAATTAAATGATCGAAAGCTTCCAAATTATACAAAAGCCGAAGAAATAATGAATATGGTTAGTCATATTGTTGGTGGAGCTTTAGGTATAATTAGTTTAATTATGTGTTTAATATTTGCAATTAAGCATCATAGTGGTTATGCGATTGCCTCTTCCATTGTTTTTGGTTTATCAATGATTTTGCTTTTTACAATGAGTAGTATATATCATGGATTAAGACCTGTAAAAGCCAAAAAAGTATTTCAAGTTATCGATCATTGTACAATTTTTGTTTTAATTGCTGGAACATATACCCCTGTTTTACTTTGTTCATTAAGAAATATTAATCCGGTTTTAGCATGGTGGCTATTTGGATTAGTATGGGGACTTGCCATTTTAGGGATAGTTTTAAATGCGATTGATTTAAAAAAATATCGAGTTTTTTCAATGATATGTTATCTCCTTATGGGATGGTGTATTATTGTAACTGGTCCTAATATGTTTAAAATGCTATCACTTGGAGGAACTATTTTATTAGTAGCAGGTGGTATAAGCTATACAATCGGCGCTATTCTCTATATGATTGGAGCTAAAAAAAGGTATTTCCACTTTGTTTTTCATATATTTGTTGACATTGGAAGTTTACTCCATTTTTTGTGTATTTTACTTTATGTAATCTAAATTTATATAAAACAAAGATTTATCCTAGTCTTAAAAGAAAGTGAGAGTTCATTTTCTTTTTAATTGATATAATTTATTTAAGGAACGCTATCAATCCAAAGAAAAAAGCCCATAACATCGTTACAAGCTTTAAAATATTTAACACAAAGATTGTGTTATTCTCATCATGGGGCGAAATGTGGGGATCGAACCCACGCATACCGGAGCCACAATCCGGCGTGTTAACCACTTCACCAATTCCGCCATGACTAGTTAATTTTATCAAAAAAAGGTACTAATATCAATACTTTTTGGCTAAAATTTGCTATAATTAGCAAGTGATGTAGTATGAAAAAATTTATTCAAGAAAACTCCTTCTATTTAAAAAGTGTATCATTTATATTCATTATAAATGCCCTAATCTACTTTGGAATTAAATTATTAGTTAATGACTATAACTTAATGAATATTCCATTAGATGATAAAATACCCTTTGTCCCCTTCTTCATCTATATATATATGATTTGGTATCCTTTTTTAATATATAGTTTTTATAAAGTTTATAAGTCCAATAAAGAAAAATATATAAAACTAATTACCGCAACCGTTATTTCATTATTAATGCTTTATATTATTTTTATTGTATATCCTTCTAAAGTTATAAGACCAAATATTAACTCTTATAATAATATTACTTCATTTGTATTATATATAGTTTATAAAGCTGATACTCCCGTTAATTGTTTTCCATCTGGTCATTGTCTATTATGTTTTACCTTACTATTTAATTTAATTGATAATAAAGATATTAAAAAAAATTTCAAGTATATCGCTATTATAATAAATATTCTGATTATAATTTCAACATTACTAGTAAAACAACACGTTATCTTAGATGTAATTGGCGCTTTCATCCTTGCCTTTATTAATTACTACTATACAATAAATACCAAATATTTTACTAATATTAAAAACAAAATTAAATCTAAAATTAAAAGCTATTAAGATTTTTTACTAACTCTAATAGCTTTTTTTCGCCCTATTTTTTCTCCTAATTTAACAATGGTTTCTATTCCATTTAAAGAATTTTTCAAAATATCATTATCAATTGAAATATCATTAACTAAAAGAATAATTGTAGAGCCACCAAACTTAAAATAACCTTTCTCCTCTCCCCTTTTAAAATTTATTACCTTATGATTGACTATTTTGCCAACCATTAAAGCCCCAACCTCTATTTGGATGCAATTACCAAAATTATTCGTATGTAAAATTGTCCATTCCCTATGATTTTGCGTAAAAATAGGATAGCGTGCTTGAGCAATTGGTCTTACAGTATGAAGTTTACCACTAATAGTATGATATCCCTCTAAAGTGCCATCATCAATAAAAATATAACGATGATAATCATCAACACATAATCTAAAAACCATCGCATAACCATTTTTATAATTATCCGTTATATTACTATCTATTAAATCATTTATTTTATAAATTGAATTTTTAATATTTAATTCCAAATTATCACTTAGCTTATAAACACTTAACTTAGCGTCACAAGGACTAATAAGAACCGAAGGAATTTCTATAATCTTACGACATTTAGACTTGATAGTTCTAGTAAAAAAATCATTAAAAGATTTATAATCCTTAGTATAATATTCACTCATATCTATTTGGTTTTTTCTTATAAAAGAATTAATCTTAAATTTTGAAATTCGACTATCAAAATATTTTCCAGCAATCTTACTAAAACAAGGCAGAATAATTATCTTTAATAACATTCTACCAATCTTTGTATTATATAAAAAATGATTAATATTATTTTCCTTAAATTCAATTATTTCTTTACTTTTACGTTCCATCATTTGATTGGACATATTACTTCACCTTTGTTAATTATAGCATAATAATTAATAAGAAGCAGTTTATATTTTTGTTACATTAAATCGTAAAAGTATTTTAATTATTTTTTTCTCCTTCTTCTAACATATTTGTAATAAGAATACCATAACCAGTTTCCGGATTATCAACTATAACATGAGTAACAGCCCCAATAATTTTATTATTTTGAATTATAGGACTTCCACTCATTCCTTGAACAATTCCACCAGCTTTTTTTAATAATTCTCCGCTTTTAATTTGAAAATGAATATTCTTAGTTTCATTATTATTAACACGATCAATTTCTATTTCATAATTTTCGATTTTTTCGCCACTTGTTACAGTTCTAATGTAAGCTTTACCTAAAGAAATATCTTGATAAGTTCCAACCTCTAATAGTTCTTCGCTATCTAGATTAGCACTATATATCCCATAAATACCTTTATTAGAATTTTTAATTATATTACCAAAGACCATATTAGAATAAAACTTTGCATTCTTAGTACCAGCTGTTCCTCTAATACTAGGATCAATACTTGTAACACTTGATCTAAAGATAGAACCAGTTTTAACCTCAATTAGATTTCCACTAGTACTTTCAATTATTTCATGCCCTAGAGCCCCATAAATCTTAGTTTGAGGATCAATATATGAAAGCGTACCAATTCCTGTTATACTATCTTTAACATATAATCCAGTTTTTAATTTACCATCAACACTAACCAGTTTAAAGTCTTTATCTATTTCCTTGTTGTTTCTCTTAACTGTCAAAGTTACAATTTCATTTACAGCATTTTTCTCGATTTCCCTTACTAAATCATCAATTGAATTTATTTCATTATTAGCAACTTTTACAATTGCATCCCCTACTTTTAAATCATTACGATTAAATCTATTATTAATCTTATAAAATCCAATTACCAAAACTCCATTACTATTTATTTCAATGCCAATGTTATTACCGCCAGGAATTATTTTATCAGAGTAAGCAAAAACATTTATAGGTATAAGTAAAAGCATTAAATATACAAGTACCTTCTTCATAAAATCACCTTATTTATATTATGATAATTTTTTTATAAAAAAAATAACCAGTTATTGGTTATCTTCAATTTGAAAATCTTCTAAAGTCCCATTCTCAGATAAAATCTTATTGACTGCACTACTTGCACTATTTAATTTTTCATCACATAATTTAACAATTTTCATTGCCTCAGTGTAAAGCTCAATAGACTTTTCTAAGTCTTCGCCATTTTCTAATTTTTTTACAATTGTTTCTAAATCATTCATTAATTTTTCAAATTTTTTCTTTTCCATTATTTCCCAACTTTCTCTACTTTTGCATTTATTGTACCATCATACAATTTAATATTTAATAAATCTCCTTTATTAATATTAGAAGTATCTTTAATTATTTGATTATCTTTTTTTACAATACTATAACCTTTTGCTAAAATACTTAAAGGATTAAGTAATTCTAATTTATTAATAATTATACTTAAACTATGTTTAGAATTTTTTAATAGTTCTTCAGGATGATTTAAAATATAATTCGTTTTTATTACTTTAAATCTAGTATGAGATAATTCTAATCTTTTAGTAATCATATTATTAATATTATCAACTAAATTATTTAACTTTTGAGCCTTTAGTTCATATACAGCCAAAGGATTACTTAAAACATAACTAGTTTTATAATAATTCAATTTATCTTTATTTGTTTTTATTTTAGTATTAATATAATTTGTAAAACGAATGTTATATTGTCTTAAAAGAGTATTTAAATCACTTATATTAGGAACTGCCATTTCCGCAGCGCCAGTTGGAGTTGGTGCTCTTAAATCTGCGACAAAATCAGCAATAGTAAAATCAATTTCATGTCCTACCGCACTTATTATCGGAATTTGCGAGTTATATATGGCATCGGCAACCACAGGTTCATTAAAGGCCCATAAATCTTCAATTGATCCACCACCTCGACCAACAATTAAAACATCTAAATCATATTTATTTGCTTCATTTATTTGCTTAGCTATATCATTTTTAGCAAGTTCCCCTTGGACTAAACAAGGAAATAAAATAGTTTCGCAGATTGGATACCTTCTTTTAATAGTACTTAAAATATCTTTAATTGCGGCTCCAGTTGGAGCTGTTACAATTCCTATCTTACTAGGATACTTAGGAATACTTTTTTTATGACTTGCATCAAACATACCTTTTTGTTCTAGTTCTTTTTTTAAAGCTTCATATTTTAAATAAAGGTTACCTAATCCATCATTAGTCATCTCTTCAATATATATCTGGTAAGCCCCTGTTGGCGGATAAATACTAACTTTACCTTCTACCAAGACTTTCATTCCATCTTCAGGAACAAACGTTAACTTTGAAGCATTAAAAGAAAACATTACCGCATTAATTCTTGCTTCTTCATCTTTTAATGTAAAATACAAATGTCCTCTAGTATGACCCTTAAAATTAGAAATTTCTCCTTTTAAACAAACTCTTTGAATATTAGGATCAGTATCAAATTTATTTTTTAAATACCTATTTAAAGTTCCAACGGTTATATATCTTTTTTCCATTAACTATTTACAACCTTATCTAAAGCCGCATTAATCATTTTACGAACAGCATCATCACTATATTTTTTAGCTAGTTCTACCGCCTCATTAATAACAACAATAGGTGGAGTTTTAGTATATTTAATTTCATAAAGGGCCATTCTTAATATTGAAGCTCCAGTTAAATCTAATCTATCGATAGTCCAATTATTTAAGTAATTATTTGCTTCATTAGTTAATTCATCAAAATAAGTTACCACCCCATAAACAATTTCTTTTACAAATTCATTATCTATTTCTAAATTATCAGCAATAATTTCTTCAACATCATATTTCATATTATTATTTTTATATAATGTTATTTGATATATTATTGTCATTGCTTTTTCTCTTAATTCACTACGGTTTGCCATAAAAATCACCTTTTAAATTATATCAAAAAAAAGAAGATAAGGAAACATCAACCTATCAAGTTTGGACTTAAACGTATGATTAATTTGTGATAATGTCTTAAGTATTAACTTGCGAAAATGTCTCAATA
>CAZPSA010000036.1:3222-13275 GCA_964589375.1 uncultured Clostridium sp. | reverse complement strand
CTTGCATTATTACGATCGTATACTAAAACTTCTTGGATTTTATTGTATTCATCTAATTCTTCCTTAATTGATACTTCTTTAACATTTAAGCCTTTTTCAAAATAAGGTCTTAATTCTTCTAAACGTTTTTTATCAATTTTTTCGCCATCTTTTGCAATAACTTCTTTGCCATCTTTTAAATTTTCAGCTAGGGTTTGGCCAAGCAAACGATCTAAAACATTTAATTTTTTATTAAATTTATAACGTCCTACTCTTGCTAAATCATATCTAAAGCGATCAAAAAATCTAACAATAAGTTGGTTTTTAGCGCTATCTAATGTTGCTGGTTCACCCGGTTTTAATTTTTCATAAATTTCGATTAATGCTTCATCAGTGTTTTTAGTACTATCTTTTTCTAAAGTATTTTCAATGAAACGATTATCTCCAAATACTTCTTTAATTGCTTCATCAGATGAAAGTCCTAATGCTCTTAACATTGTTGTAACAGGTACTTTTCTAGTACGATCTATTCTAACATAGATTACATCTCTAGCATCTAATTCAAATTCTAACCATGTCCCTTTATTAGGAATGATCTCTCCTGATACTATATGACGGCCATTCTTATCTATTTCTTTTTTAAAATAAATAGATGGACTTCTAACTAATTGTGATTGAATAACTCTTTCAACACCATTAATTATGAAAGTGCCAGCCTCTGTCATTAAAGGCATATCCCCTAAAAAGACTTCTTGTTCTTTAACTTCGCCAGTCTCATGGATAAATACTCTTGCTTCAACTTTTAAAGGAGATGCATAAGTTACCATACGTTCTTTTGACTCTTTGATAGAATATCTTGGCTCATCAAAAGAATAATCACCAAATTCTAGTGATATATTTCCGGTGAAACTTTCAACAGGAAACAAGTCATCAAAAACTTCCTTAATACCGCTTTCTAGAAACCATTGATAAGATTTCTTTTGAATATCTAATAAATCTGTAAGCTCAAAGTTGTTCGTAGTTTTAGAGAAAGTAACCCTTTCCCTATGGTCACCAAATTTTACCTTTTTGTATGCCACTAATTTTCACCCCAAACAATATATTTTTTAGAATTTCTTCCTCGAAATTGAGGGACAGTTCCAATCTAAAATTCTACCAAAAAAATAGGAATTATGTCAACGCTTTTTTTACAAAAACTACATAAAACCCACAATTTTTATTTAAAACTTTCACATCATGCTCATTACTAAGATTTTTTATAACGGTTTTAACTCCATGATTAGTTCGCATCACAAACCAAAGCTCACCATTTTCCTCTAAATGATTAAATGCTTCATTTAAAATTGTTAAGTAAACCCTTTTTCCTGCCCTAATTGGAGGATTAGTAATTATAACATCATATTTGCTCGCTACATTATTATATATATCAGAATGAAAAATACTTCCTAGAGCACTATTTAAACTCAAATTCTTTTTAGCCAGATGAAGAGCTCTTTCGTTAACATCAATCATATCAACATTTGCCCCCATAATTTTATTTAATCCTATTCCAATAAAACCTATTCCACAGCCGACATCTAAGACATTTATATTTTTGCGACCATATTTAATATATGTTTCTAGTAAAAGGCGACTTCCTTCATCTATTTTATCTTTAGAGAAAACCCCTAAATCACTATAGAATTTAAAATGATAATCATTATAATTATAAGTTAAAGTGCGAAGTTCACTTTTTAAATTTTCATTATTATCAAAATATTGCATATTCCTCCTTGAATAAATTACCCTACCTAAAATAGGACTTTTTACATTTTTGCTCCACAAGTATGCAGAAAATGTTTTCATCACAGTACGATTGGTTTACTTGCAATAATAAAAATTTAGCTAAAACAAATACTCAGACATTAAAACAATACATAATATTTATTACTGACTATTTGATGAGTTATTTTGCTGATTAAACAAACTTTCAACTGCTTTATATAGTATAGCATTTTTAATTAACTAAAAAAAGAGACAACTTTAATTTTAAAATTTATTTATTAATAATTGTTGTCCCGTCAAACCATTCTATGTTTGCATCACACCACTCTTTTGTTGGTTCGTTGCCAGAGCCAAAAGTTTCGGTTAAATCGACAACTAGAACTTTTGAGTAATATAATGGCCCAGCAAATGAATATCCCATATCATACTCTAAACCAGTTCTACCAAGTGACAAATATTGTTCTTCGGCAGTAGCTGTATATAATAATGAATAATCGTAATCTTCAAAAAGGGCATCTTTTTCAGCAAAAACGTAGGCAGCAGCGACGGTTTCATCTATATTATAAACATGAAACCCAGCACTTTTATCATCACCATAGCCTTGAACATTAACATTAGTTTTTACATACACTTTGTGAGAAGGCACTGTCACATAATATTGAAATATTTTGTTTTGACCTTCGGTAAAAAAGCATGCTTTGCTACCGCAAACTTCTCCTATCCAATCTTCAGCATCATTTAATGGCTCTTTAGACATACTTTTACTCCAACCATTTGCACCATCAGAAAAGTCGCCATTAACAATCAGATTTGTCATTTCATACCCCGCTTTATCTATTCCAATTTTAAATGTAAAGCTTTGCCCTAAATCTGCGGATTGATCTACATCTAAATTATTATAATAAACTTTAACTGTATATTCTTGAGTTGTATTTCCGGCAATTACTATTACTGGTTCTAAAAGCTCATCACTTGCAGGAAGATTTCTTTTTTCAATACTTGCTCCATCATTTGTACTTGTTATTTCAAAAGATATACTTTCTTCCATAAATCCGTTTTCTACATCAAATAATTTTAAAGAATATTCTCCTTCCGCCGAGTTATTGTTCTTAATATAAAAAGTTTTGGTTTCACTCCACCCTGGAAAGATATCACTTGCACTTATTTGACTTGTTCCTTCTCTAAACTCAATCGTTAAATTTGCTGCTACTCCATATATTGTACTATTACTTTCACTCCCCATAACGCTTGCTTTAAAAAATGCATATGACACTCCCACTAAGCTTGTTATTAATCCTAGTACGGAAAATATAAACAGCTTTTTCTTTTCTTTATACATACTACCACCTTATTTTCATGTTAATAGTATCATAAAATACCCCCCCCGCAAGCGAACAGTGGTTCGTTATTTTGTAATTTAATTTTAAATCGCGTATAACTATACATTATTTGCCCCACAAAAAAATCTACGGCGTTAACCATAGACTTTTAATAATCGTTTTAAATTAGTTTAAAGCGTCTTTTAATTTGTTTCCAGCTTTAAAAGTTACAGCAATTTTAGCAGGAATATGTAATTTTTCTTTAGTTAATGGATTAATTCCATCTCTTGCAGCACGTTCTTTAGCAGCAAAAGTACCAAAGCCTACTAGAGTAACTTTCTTATCTTTTTTAAGACCTTCTTCAATTCCTTCTAAAGTAGCGTTTACTGCACGTAGTGCATCAGCTTTAGAAAGACCAGCTTTTTCAGCTACAATTTCAACTAATTCTTGTTTTGACATAACGATTACCTCCCATTTTAATATTTTCTATAAGGTTTATTTACCCTACAAGAATAAATTATCAAAAAACCTTTTAAAATGCAAGAAAAAAAGCGCAAATTACTTTAAAAATCCTTTAAAATACGCTTTATTTACAATTAAAGTACAATCGCAATTAAATTATTAGAACCTTTATTTACAATTTTAGTTACAGTATTTGATAATTTATATCGCGTGTTTTCCGGCATCATTGATAGTTTAGCTTGAATGCCTTCTTTAACAATACAATCTAAACTACGACCAAATATTTCACTTTTCCAAATACTAGCTGGATCAGTTTCATAATCTTTCATAATATAATCAATGAGCTCTTTACTTTGAAGTTCGGTTCCAATTATTGGTTCAAAAGTACTTTCAACATCGACTTTCATTAGATGAATTGATGATGCAACAGCTTTTAATTTTACCCCATAACGAGAACCTTGCTTAATAATTTCTGGAGTAGATAGTTTCATATCTGCTAAAGTTGGATATACTATACCATAACCAGTTGATTTTGCCATTTTAAGGGCCGATTTAATACTTGCTGTTTCATCTTTATCTGAAGAGTATTCCATAAATATTTTAAGAAGACTACTTTTATTTAAGGTCATACCCCCTAATACTTCTTTTAAAGTCTCATTATATAGTTCATCAGATGAATCTAGATTAAGCGTTACAATTCCCGTTGCAGCATCTACATTTGATATATAAGCTTTAGAAATATATTCACTATTATCATAATAACTAATAATATTTAAAGCGTCTTTTAACTTACTAATACTTGTCATACTTTCTTTAATTTTTTCTAGATAGTGCATTTTAATTTTATGATTATTATCTAGTTCATGAATCCACTTTGGCATATTAATTTCAACATCTAATACGGGGAATTCATAAAGAGCAGTTTTTAAAATATCAAGCATATCTCTTTCGCTCATATCATTAATATTAATTGGCATAACGGGAACATCATAATTTTTAGTTAAATTATCGGCGAGTTTTATAGTTTCTTCATTAGTTGGATGAGTAGTATTTAAAACTACAATAAATGGTTTATTAATAGCCTTTAAGGAAGAAATTACTTTTTCTTCTGCCTCCATGTATTCGCCTCTTGTAAACTCTCCAACGGTTCCATCAGTTGTAACTACTATCCCAATAGTTGAATGATCTTTAATAACTTTTTCGGTTCCAATCTCAGCTGCTTCAACAAAAGGAATTTCTTCTTCATACCAAGGAGTTTTAACTAATCTTGGGTTCCCTAATTCATCTTCATAACCATTACTAGTTTTAATAACATAGCCAACACAGTCAATTAATTTAATATTGGTACTAAAATCATCGATCGTAATTTGAGCACCAGATGAAGGTACAAACTTTGGTTCCGTGGTCATAATGGTTTTACCAGGAGCAGATTGAGGAATTTCATCAATACACCTTTTCTTTAAATCCTCATCTAATATATTAGGAACAACTAACGTTTCAATTACCTTCTTAATAAAGCTCGACTTACCAGTTCTAACTGCACCCACTACCCCTAAGTAAATTTCTCCTTTACCCCAGGCAGAGATGCTACTAATTATCTCTTTTTTTTCCATATATTGTCCTTTCAATTAAAGTCTATGAAAAAAAAGATAAATAAGAACTAGAAAATAAGTCATTATTTATTCTTTTCTTTGCTTAATAATTCCGTAATTAGAAAAATCAAGTCTTCCTACTAAAAAGTTCATTTCATCAATATTTAGTTGATTAATAAACTTTGCATCTTCAATTAAATCTATTCCAAAATTTAATATATTACTAGAATAATTAAGTAAGCTAAATTTATAATTTTCTTTTCTTAATAAAATCGTTATTATTGTGGATTTAATAAACGTATTAAAATCTTCTTTATCAGGTTTAAAATTTTTAATTTCTTCTAATACTTTTTCAGTAAATATTTTATCTTCAATCGTAAAAGCACCAATCCCTAAATAGAGATAATCATCTATTAATGTACAATGTCTTACAATACTATATACCGTATATTTATTATCAATTAAAAACTTAAATAGTTTAGAACGATCGTCAAATAGTTTATTAATAATATAATGATAGTAATAATCTAGTTTTAATCTTTCTTCTGGATTAAAATCTTTAATACCTATTTTAAAGATTACTTCAACATAATCTTCATCTTTAGGAGAAACTATATCTATATTCTTATTTAAAATATTAGACATATTAGAACGTTTAATATTTTGACTACTAATGTATTTACGTTTAACTTTTTGATAAGCTTGACTAATTATCTTTTTGCATCTTTCTAAATCAAAATTACCACCTAATAAAATAGTTTGATTACTTGGAACATAATAAGTATCATAAACTCGTTTTAAATAATCATAATCCATGTCTTTTAAATCATCTAAATTTCCAATAACACTACGATAATCAGGATTTAAATAATTTGAATTATATTCTTCTCTGAATTTAAAAAATTGTTGATTGTAAGTAGTTCTTGCTTCTTCTATTATTGGTCCCTTAGTATTTAATATATTTTCCTTTGTAAAATCAGCATCATTAATACTATATATTAAATTTTCTAAATGTTTTTCAAAATCGGTAACCGTATTAATATAAAATCTTGTCTGAAGTGTTGAAGTTATACCATTAAATAATACAGATTGATTTTTAAAATGTTCTAATAAATTACCAGTTTTAGAATGTTCGATAGTTAAATGTTCTAAATAATGGGCAGTTCCATCTTTTATTTCGTATGTTGTATTTCCGATATCAAACTTTTTATTTAAAGCCCCATAATCAACTAATAGTTCTGCATAACTAGTTTTTCTATTATTGTCATTGTAATAGATAATTTTAACTCCATTAGGTAAAACAAGTGAACCATAATTCATAATTATTCACGCTCCTTAGCAACTATTGTTGATGTTAATTCTAATCTTTTTACGAATTTAACAAATTCTTCCATGTCCATATTTTCAAATTCTTCAATGGTTTGTTCTAAAGTTACTTCTTTTAAACTTATATCTACCATTTGATAATACTCATCATAATAATCATCTTTTCTTCTTATTAGATTTATATTTAAATTATCAATTATAGCTTTACGATAAGTATTTAACGCTGTAATGTTTTCTAACTCGCTTATAGCAGTTTTGATTAACTCATTAATTTTTAAAATATTTTCATAAGAACTTTCGGTTGATATAATTATTTCCCCCGTATTAATGTTAATATTAACATCTGCTCTATAAACTAAATTATTATCAATTCTAAGTTTTTTAAAAACTAGCATAGTACTTGGAGAATTAAGGATATGTCTTAAAAATTTTAAATAAAATAATTCTTCTTTTTTATAATCTTTAACTCTAAAGTAATTATATATATATGTCTGTTTAAAATCAAAAGTAGTTTCTATATATTTATCTATCTTTAATAATTTTATTTTATTTCGTTTTTTTACTTTAGTACTTACACCTGGTTTAAAGTACTTATCAAATATTGCAATAACATCATTATCAAAGTTACCATAAATAAATGTATAGTATCCCCCACTTATAATTTTATTATTATATTCTAAACAAGTTTTAGGGGTACATTTAGTCAAAATATCAATGTAAGTGTCTGTTCTTAAGGCTGTTCTTTCTTTTGGATCAATATAAGTATTTAATAATTCCTGGGCGTTTGATGCCATGTTCGTTTGTTTCAGTTTTTTTTTGCTTTCTAATAAATAGTTTTTTTCATAATTAAATGTTTCTTCTTGATAACCATTAGCATCAGTATTTGCTTCAAAGACAAATTCGTAAAAGAATTTTATTGCCGCTTCTATATCATAATCTTCAATAATATTTTTGCGGGGAATACGCACATTAAAACTTGCATAGCGGTGATTTGAACTGGTAACAAAGTAAGTATGAAGATTGATGATTAAATTATTAATCTTAGCTGTATTAAACTCATTTATAGTAGGATATGTTTTAGTTGTAAAGTGCATTTCAGAAATTAAATCTTCAACTGGTGCCATCTTAGAATCATAATCTGCTGGAAATAACAGCTGAATAATTATCGTATCAATTTCAGTATTTTTTAATAGTTTTCTTTTATTTTTCATATATTCCTCCTTTAATTTATTTTAGCAAATAATTGTTTTTTTAAAGCTTTTAAGTAAAAAAATTGATAGAGCCGTTCTATCAATAATATAACATCCTACATTGAGGAAGTAAACAGCATTAATATTGAAATAATTAATAATACCATTATTCCAACACCGGTAGATACTAACATAACCATTGTTTTACTTTCCATTTTTTCTAGACGGTCTTTATATCTTGTTTCACGTGCTTTTTGTTGTAAATTAGATATATTACGAGAAAAAGTTAAAAGTTGTTCTTGTTTACGTTCTTGACTTCCTAAACTTAAACGATATAGAAGTCTCATCATACGCATAGAATCTCTAACGGGGTATTCCCGAGCAAAGTCCATATAAGGATTTATTGAGGAATCTCCAGCATTTATTCTTTCAATTAATTCTCTTAAACCATTTTTAAAAATGTCAGGAGCTTCATCAATAGATTTGCCGAGTGCTACAGGAACAGTATAATGTTGAACTAAAATTTCTAAATTTTTTAAATAATAAGGAAGCATAGTATCAATAATATGTAAGTGACTTTTATAATATCTCTTTAATTGATAATATGATAACTTGTAAACTAAATAAGCACATATTAACGAGAATAAAACATTAACATAGCTTAATTTACTTAAAAAGATTAAAAGCATTATAACTAAGGTAAAAAGACCATTTCTTAATCTAACATTAAATAATTTATATATATCAATGGAATCTCCATACTTAGCCTTGGCATAGAAGTCAAAGTCACTTTCCTTTAATTTCATAAAAATATCTTGATTGTCATTTATAAATTTATTAGTACTTATACTACCATTATATTGTAAGATGAAAAAGAGGATTATCCCTAAAATTACTACTTCAATTAACATTATTACTCACCTCCTGTTTGTTCGTTATAGTATTTTTCCCCATCTAGAAGGAAATAAGAATTAATTATTATTATAAGATGAAGTAATACTTGAACATACCAACGATCTAACATGGCAATATAATTTTTAGAACCAAGCAAAAATTGAGTTAGCATTACTAAGAAGTAAAGAGCAAAACCAAATGTTAAGAATTTCTTATGATATGATTGACGATCCATTTTATCACGATATACGCCTTCAACTAACATATCTATATCAAGCAGCATATTTTCTAAAGATTCTCCAGAGTCTTTAGCACCTTCTTTAGTAATTTGTAAAAATAATTGATGCATATTCTTTACCATATAATATGGATATTTTTTATTGAAAAAGTCAATAGATTCTTCGATCGTTCCGTTAGCATAAGCCATTTCAATCATTTTAGAAACATCACTTAGTACGGGATCTTCTAAAACGCCAGAATCTCTTACCCCTTCTAGGGCTTTTACGAAAGACTGCGTAGTATTAAATTCCATAATAGTTGTATAAACTTGAACTTGTTCAAAAATAAATTCACTATAAACTCTTTTACATCTTAAGTAAGCTAAATAAGGAATAAATGCAACTGCTGTTACAGCATAAACAATGGCCCAGATAATACTATAAAAATATAGATAAGCTATACCTGCTCCTGCTACGGCAAACAATACAACTTGCAAAATATATTCTCTTAAAGTATATTCTTCCCCTAATTCAATAGATTTTTGTCTTACCATTTGAAAGGTATAGGGAGCATATTTTTCATATAAATTACCAGCTTCTTTAGCCATAAATTTATAAACATTCTCACCACTATTTCGGCGATATGCGATAATAAATATAATTATGACAGTTACTAAAATTAGTTCTAGTTTCATTATTTTACTCCCTTCTTATTATTAAAGTGTTTCTATTTCGACTTTATCATCACTGCTACCAGTATTATACGTTCCTAATTTAAAAGTATCTTTTGGTAAAATTATCCCTTGTAATTCTAAATATTCTAATAAGTATTTAGTTGGATTTTTAATAGTAAATGTTCCATCAACACTCTTACGATAGATAGTATTACTACAAGGATTATTGTTTTCATCCACATAAAATTCACATACTTCCATTATTTCTCTTTGGAACCTACCTAAAGATTTGCTCATATAGCCTTTTACACAGACCGCAATTTGAACGTATCTATGAATAGTGGCAAGAAATTGTGAAACATCTTGATTTGATTCTAACAATGAATACATACGCATTGGTACTCTTGATGCTTTATCAGCATGAATAGTTGATAAAATATTATGTCCTGAAGATATTGAGTTACGAACAGCCATTACAGCTTCAGCACTACGAACTTCGGAAAGTAATATCCATTTAGGATTTTGTCTCATACAAGTTACTAAGACATCTGAATATGACGCAATATTATTTGTTTTCATTGCTACTATATCACGGTGAGGGAAAATACGATCTAAGTGAAGTTCTAAGGTATCCT
>CAZPSA010000036.1:0-3212 GCA_964589375.1 uncultured Clostridium sp. | reverse complement strand
GTTATTATTTTTTCATTTTCTTTTGTATGGGATGCCAAGTATTTTACTAGCTCAGTTTTACCAGAACCAGTTTCTCCTGCTACGATTATATTACAATGACCTTCAACACATTTCATTAAAAAATCATGAATTTGCACGGTACAATATTTTTCATCTATTAGTTTTTCTTTATTTAATCTTATTTTAGCTGGTGTCTTACGAATTACACACGCAATGCCATTTGTAGCAATAGAATCATGAATAAAATTAAGACGAAGTTCGGCACTTTCTGCATCTAGAAAAGGATGAGCCATATTAAATGTTTTACCCATAACATTAGAACATTGAAACGCCAATTTTTCTAAAAGAGCATTATTAATATCAGGCCGATTTACTTGATATACACCTTTGTCTAAAGTTTTAAGCCAAACTTGGCCACCATTACTATAGGAAATATCCGTAATATTATCATCTTTTAAGAATTCTTCTAATGGTCCAAAATCTAATTGTTCAAATAAATTATTCATACAATCATTTCCTTTAAAATAGGCTTAATAACCTAAGCATTCTTTATCAATTAAACTAGTACTAGCTGCATAACTTAAGTCTGATTTATTATTTATAAAATCAATTATAATTTGACTTGTAACTTGAGTTGCAGAATGATTTTCAGTATATTCTTTACCACGAGGTACTGGGAATATCTTTATTTGGTTAGTTGTGATGTTATCGGCTCTTTTTAAAAGTAAAAACATACTATCGGGAACTGCAAAGATTAATTCTGCCGGAATTCCAGTTTCTGACTGAGAAGAAAAGACAGATTTTCCTTCCGCATCTCTAACATCTAGAACTTGAATACTTTCTATCATTTTAGCAATAATTACTTTACTACCATTATCACTTACAGCTGAAATATATAAATCAATATAATCATCACGCATAATTGAGTTGGCATATGTATCATGAAGTGTTACAGGTAAACTATAAACTGTATGACATTTTGGTAAGTTTTCCGTGATGTAGTTTGGTCTTTGTTCAGCAGCCATTAATTGACTAGAATAAAACAAACTACCTTCTGGTATTTTGGTATCATAAGATACGTATTTCCCAATAACTTGGCTTAGAGATGTTAAAAGTCCTGGAGTTGTATCTACCATACTTTTACTTACCTTAATTGTACCTACTTGTTCTCCAGTTATTAAATCATTTGCTTTTAATTCAACTTTAGCATATGGTATGCTTTGAGGTTCAATAGATTGATTTACACGCCAATTATAACCAACGTATAACACTATTATTCCTATTACTACCCCTATTATGGTAACGGTATTTTTATTACCTAAAAATCTTTTTATTGTTACTCCTATATTACCCATTTTCATTCCTCCTATTATATTAAAATTATAGCAAACCTCAAAATCATTTTCAATAGTTCGGTTTTATTTTATGAATTTTTCAGAAGGTGGATGGAATTAAAAAAAGTGATGATTAAATCACTCTGTTTTTAATTGTTAAGATCTTACATCGCGGATTACGACAACACCAGTACCGCCGGCTGAACCAGCCGCATTTACATAACCATTACTTCCATTTCCGGCGCCGCCGCCTCCACCGCCGCCGCCAGTATTAGCCGTTCCAGCACTACCAGATGTACAAGAACCACTGTATGACTGATAACCACCAGTACCGCCGCCACCTTTGCCACCAGAGCCAGCACTCCATGATGTATAATTATGAATACCAGAGCCTGCACCACCGCCGCCTCCAGCGTAAGCGAAAGCATCTCCTCTTGTGCAGCCACTAGTTGTTCCTTCTCCAAACTCACACGTGGTAGTGCCTTGACCAGCACAGTCTGAACTCGCACCATATGATGCACCAGCACCACCAGCAGAACCATATCCTCCGGAGCCACCTCCAGATCCTCCAGCACCACAATTTCGGCCATCTCCAGTTTTTCCACCTGATATACTTTGGCCAAATGCAGATGTTGCATTACCATTAGCACCAGCGGCACCACCGGTTCCAATTGTTACTGCATATGTTCCGTTTTTATTATCTAATCTAATATTTTTTTGGGTCAAGGTATACCCTCCACCACCGCCGCCTCCGGCAAAACTACGAGCACCATGTGCTCCGCCAGCTCCGCCGCCAACTAAGAAGGCATCTATATAAATTAAACCATTTACAGTAAGTTCTCCGCTTGTTAGTAGTTTCATTCGCCAGGTATGGGTTCCATCATCGTTTTCTGTGTCCTCTATAACCGAACAATTACCACTATAACTAATTATAGGATCACTTGGTTTAGAACCCGCTGCTAAGTTTGCACAATCATATCTAGTACTAAGTACCTCATATGTAACTTTTAATACTTCGGTAAAATCTACTCTACAAGTTGTCAAACTTCGATTTAAGCCAAAGACATCTACTTCCCAGCCTTTTTCTGCACTATACGAAAACACGCCTCTTGCATCAGACACAGTTCCATCTTTATATAAACAGGTTATGCCGGTTTCATAATTTGGTTCCGTGGGAAAAGCATCTACTTCAACGCCATTTACATATCCTATTATTGAAATAAAACCTTCTAAACCTAAAGGGGAAAAATCATTAGTTATTTGATTTGTTAAAGCCAGCGTATTATGAGAATACCCAACATTTAATCCAACTTGAATATAATAATCATTACTTGTTTGATTATCGGTTACTAGGTATATATACTTTGACTTATTTGCTTTTAACTCTCCACTTACATATGGTGTATCTATATGATAGGCCACTTGAACATCATCAGGTGTATCAATAAAACTAGTACAATTTACATCTGCACATACTTTATATACAATCTCATATTTAGTATCTATATCATTTAATGAATTTAAAATAATATTAAATTGCTCAGTTTTTCCCGATTTAGTTAAAATTATTCGATCGCCAACTATCGTATTTGATGGAATTTTAGTTCCCACACTCTCATCTAGCTCTACCTCATTTATAACCATCCGATATTTTAAATCATCAACTATAATATTAGCGCCACCACTTGTAAAGTTATTAGTAATAAAACTATATGCTGTATTTAAAACTAAGCAGAATAAAACTAAAATACTAACTAGTGATAAATACATAAGTCTTTTATTTTTCCTAATTTTTTCTAAAAATACCTTTAATTTGCTTTTTGTATAATTCATAGAAACCACCTATATTTTCTATCTAATTATATAAACAACCCCCCC
>CAZPSA010000035.1:0-13307 GCA_964589375.1 uncultured Clostridium sp. | reverse complement strand
TTAAGACTAAAAGTATTCCTAAGATAGAAATTAATATTACCTTAACATTCTTATTATTCATAACGCATCACCTATATAATTCTATTTTCTATCTAATTATATAAATGACCCCCCCCGTGTCAAGTTAATTTTTACATCTTAAAAAGTCTATGATATTAACCGTGGTGTTATATTAAAAATCAATAAAAAAATCTACGATACTAATCATAGACTTAATCATTTTAAATACTTTAAATATTACATTTTTTTAAATAGAAATTCTTTATTCGAAATAAAATACTGAATTCCAGAATAAATAGATAATACAGTTGCTACTAAAATCAAATAATAACCTAAACTTACACCTAATAGTTCAAAAGGTAAATTAGCAAAAAATACTAAAGATACACCAACCATCATACAAATTGTCTTTAACTTACCCCAAATAGAGGCAGCTACAACTTTTCCTTTAGAACCCGCTATCATTTTAACACAATCAACTGCAGTATCTCTAGTAATTATAATTACCGGAATACAAACTGGAATTACTCCATCACAAGCTAAAATAATTAAAACTCCATTTACAAGAATTTTATCAGCAATAGCGTCCATTACTTTGCCAAAATCAGTTACAATGTTACGCTTACGAGCAATACTACCATCAAGAAAATCTGTTACACTAGCAATAATAAATAAGATACCACATATAATATACTTTAAATCTAGAGTAATTTTTCCCATAACTAAATATTTAGGAAATTCATAGCCCACATCATAAAATGGGAATAACATTATTATTAAAATAATAACCGAAAGTGCTATTCTTCCTAGTGTGATTTTATTTGGTAAATTCATAAATCCTCCTTATTTATTAAAATACTCCAATATATTTGTTGTCATATTCCCAATAGTTATTTGTTTAATACTCCAAATAATTGCCAAAATAACTAAAATAATGACTATAATAATAGTTAATATAAAATGCTTATTATTTTCAATTGTTACAAATTTAGTATATGGTGATGCAATCCGTTCTTCATGTTCTTCAGCTTTTCTAGTTTCTATGGCAGCTTGTTTAATCTCAGTATAAGGAATTTTACTTGTTTTTTCAAATAAGTATTCGTTAAATTCATCGATTACTTCATCACTATTTAATCCTAAATATTTGGCATAATCAGTTATATATTTTTTTAATTCAAATATATCTTTAAAGGCTCCCATGTTCCCTTCTTCAATTTGAGTTAAAGATATTATTGGAATATTTAAATCTTTGCTGACTTCTTCTATACTTACCCCTGAAGATTCTCTAGTACTTTTCAGCACCTCACCTATATTATTAATAAAATTCACCTCTTTAAAAAAAATAAGAATAATATCAAATAAGCCATGTTCTGTCCCCTTAAAGGGTGGCAAACATTTATCTTACTATTACTAGCATCTTTTATTACTTATCTTTCGTAATAAAAAACTCCCCTACCATAATTTGGGTTTCTCGCTTGTGGGGTTTACCACGTTCCACTATATTAGTTTCCCAATATACTCGTCTCTTTGGCACTTTTATATCTAATATAACCATTTAAGGTTACCTCGAAGCCGTTAGTTAAACTACCTAAGGTTATTTTTTCCCTTAGCACAAACACTAAAATCATCCCAGATTTTGCGAGCATGGACTTTCCTCTACAATATTTGCAGCGTTTGCCTATGATATTATTCTTTTCCGTAAACAATTTTTTCTAGATTAGATAATCTTCTTAAAACATCAACATTATTATTACTACCACCTGTTTCTTCTCTTGCCTGGAAAGCATCTAAAGCAGTTTGTAATTTGCGATATTCAGTCTGTAACTTACGATTATCCTCAATTAAATTAATATTATCTTGTTCTAATTTTTTTATAGTGCGTAAGAATTCTGTATAATCACGAATAACCATATCTAAAAATTTATCAACCTCTTGCATACGATAACCTCTAGCATCAATTTTAAATTCGTGTTCCAAGATTTCTTGTGGAGTTAAATAATACTTATCTTCCATCAAAACAACCACCTTCTTACTTAATCTATTTTATTATTAGTTAAGGCGTTTGTCAAGGCTCTCATTAATTACTAATAGTTCATAATAAATATTAAAATTTTCCGTTTTATCTATTAATTTATTAAAAATATCTTCCAATCATATCACCTATTTAATATTATCATATTTAGATTATATTTCGGCTTATTCGTCAAATTATGTCAAAATATTTCAAAATTGAATTTGCAATGGTATTTCCAATTAATTTCTTATTTGTCATAATCCATGACGCATCTTCTAAATAATCATGATGAGCTACTTCAACTAATATGCCCAGAGGAACAAATCTAGTATTTACTTCACCTAAAGAATTATTGGCATATTTTACGCCTCTATTTTTAGTTATGTCTTCCTTATTATAATAAATATTCCATAAATCATTTTGAATAATATTTGCTAAGTCATAAGCTGCACATGATGGTTCATTAACCCAAGTTTCTATTCCACTTGCAGTATGATCAGTACTTGCATTAGAATGAACTGCTAAGTGAAGATCAACATTATAAAAACGCGAATCAGCAGTCCAAAGGTTAATATTGCCATTAGGGTTATTACGATATACTTTAACCCCATTTTCTTTTAATATAGTTTCAATATAATCGGTTAAATCATTCATTTCAGCCGCTTCATTAGTATAACCAACACTTTTTACACCAATATTTCCACTTTGATTAGAAGGACTTAAATAAACTCGGTATTCTTTCTTAGTTCCAATATTTATATTATATTCTCTAACAATACTATTATTTTTCTTAGGAGCTTTAACAATAGTTTTTAAAATAATATTTTTATCAACATTTATTGGTTCTTTATATTCAGTTCCATTTTCATTAGGATCAGATCCATCCAACGTATAATAAATAGTTCCATCATTATTAGGGTTGTTAATCACTAGTTGGCTATTTATTTCAACATATTTATAATTTTGATTAATAAAAGCTGGTTTTAAAGTATCTTTTTCATTCATTGTAAAAGTTATTGATGCTTCTTTAGTATAAGAAATAAAATCTTTATAATATGCTTTTAACTTTATCGTGTACTTTTCTGACTTATCGAAAAACTCAGAACTAATTATAAATTTTTTACCTTCTATCTCTTGCTCTTTAAGAAGATAAGTTCCCTTATATAATTCCATAACAAACTTAGTAGCATTAGTACCCCCTTCATAATTTACTACAACATCATCATAATCTAAAGTTATATCATTAGAAGGAGTTGTAATCTTTAAATCAGAAATTGGGCTTAAATTATTATATAAATCTATTTCATTTATTTTATTAATACCATCATAAATACTAACATTAAGTTTTTGTTTACTATTTGTAAATAGTTGAGATGAAATGGTATATTTATTTGATTTTAGTTTTTCTTTTTTAATTATGTAAGTACCATCACTTATAACAATAATAAATTCTTTAGCATTAATATTACCATTAATATCTAAGACATAATCTTTATTATCAATTAAAATTAAACTATTTTCTTTACTAATAGTGGGATTTTGATAAGTAAATTCATAAGGATTATTAACAGTAATACTATCATTATTTTTATCTATAGCAAATATTACTAAACGATATGTATCATTATAATTAATATTTTTTAAATCGATTTCAATATTATTTGTTGTAAATGTTTCATTATAAAATATTTCACTAGCATCATTATATATAATAACATCATAATATTTAGCAGCTTTTACTTTTTCAAATTTTATTTTATATTTAGTACTTATATTTTCAACACTTATAATATTAAAGCTTTTTAAATAATTATTACTATTTATTAAAATTATTGATACGGTTATAGTGCTAATAATAAATACTAATAAAACTATAGATATCGTAATTAATTTATTCTTCATATACTCCTCTTATTCTTTTTTCATTATAAACTATTTTCATTTTTAAAAAAAGGTTTATTTTAAGGTTTATCCCAAAATAAAAAATGTAAACATTTTGAAGTGTCTACATTCATTTTAAATAATTAATTTAAATTAAATATCTTGGAATAATTCTTTTTTCTTTGTAGCACAAATTGTTATGGTAGCAATTAGAATTATTGAAACAAGAGGTAATAAATAGTCTTCTACGCCCGTATTGACATTTTCAGTTGGTACTGTTTGAACTGGGTTAGTAGTAGTAGTAGCAGGTCTAGTATTATTACAGTTAATATATTTTTTATCAACAACTACTACTGGTCTTATTCCACATTTAGGATTATTAGTTGTACTAGTTATATTTTTTAAATCTAAAGATGCCCATATATCATTATCATTAGTTCGATTTTCATTATAAGTTACACAATAAACACTATCATCACCTTCGGATATGCTTGTCCAATAATTGTACATATCAGGATTTAGACTATTTATTTTAATAGGAGCTAAAAATGAGTATTTAGCTGGAATTTGATATATACCATTTGTATTTTTAGTAATACCTAATTTTTGTAAATCGTTTGATGATAATATACTTGCAGTTTCAACACGCCATTTAGCGCCTTCTTTATTAATTGTATTGTTTAAAACTTGATAAGCAATAGACTCATTAAAATTAACCGTAGCGTCATGATTGGTAGCTGGGTTTGTTTCATCATAAACTGTACTTCCACCTGGTAAAACTCCATCATAAATTAAAGTAACTGTTTGATCATTAGGTCCACTATCAAACATAACATGAAATCCTTCGTTATCATTATCATTTATAATACCAACTGAAACACTATCTCCTACATAAAATGTTTCACTGACTGCCATTGCATCTACCATAATAGGTAGCAATAAAAAGCTTATTAAACTAAATAAATATTTTTTCATATCCACACTTCCGTCCATATTATTTTATCTTTATTTATGATAAATATAACACAAGTTAAATTAATTAACAATAATTTTTCTTTTATTTTACATATTATTATGATATTATTTTGGTAAGAATAAGGGTGTTGAAATGAAAAAAATAATCAATAATTGGGGCACTATTTTATTTATGTTTTTAATTGTTAGTTACCTATTTTTAAATAAAAATATTAATATAGGTCCTAATTTAAATATAAGTATTTCTTTATTAATTTATCCATTAACTTATTTGACCGTTTTAATTATATATGAGCGCTTTGGCATTTTGGAAAGTAAGAAATCAATAATTATGTCTGCTTCTCTACTTTGTTTCTTTATTTTTCTTTCCGTATTACTTTGTAGTATAAGTGCAGTTATTAGTGCCAATGAAATCTCAGAAAGTTTGAGAAATATTTTAACGCCAAATGTTTTAAAGTTTTTAGGACTTAATATTTATTATCCAAATATTTTAAAAGTTGGATTATATATAATAGTATTCATTTTATCTCATTATATTTTTATAATTTTATATGATGGAATTAAAGAAAGTGCACATTATTTTGTTAGTTTTATTCTATCTATTATGATTGCTTTTATATTAGATCAAATAATATATTTACCTATTTCCTATTTACCAGAATTATTTAATAAAACTATTTTATTAGTTGATGTTATTAAAATGCTTACAGCAAATTTTATAGTTGTTATTTTTTCTTCGATTGGCATGCTATTTATTACACCATTTATTGTAAAAGAAAAAACTAAGTAAAACGAAACTTAGTTTTTATTTTCTTCTTTTTTTTAGCATTTCTTTGTCATCTATTGTAACTCGGTACGAATCACAAATTTTGGAAATTGTCTTATTTAAAACAAATTTATTTAAATATTTATCACTGATAATTTCATTAGTTTTTTCAGGATATTTAATATACATTTCACTTATGAGCCAAGCTAAAGCCATATTTATATAATACTTTGAAGATTTAATTTCAAGGCAGAGCTTTTTAATTTGATCAATATATTCATCATTTAAGTAATAATTTAATAATAAGACTAAAGCAAATCTTACTTCAAATTCTTTACCTGTATTAATTAATTTTATAATGAAAGGATAAAAATGTTTATGTTCTTTTTTGATTAAAGTTAGACTTTTAACTGAACTATCACATATAGCCCAGTCTGTTATTTCCTTTACAAAGAAAGGAAGATATTTATCATATATATTAATATCTTTACAATAGCCTATAACAAATCCAAGTATCATTGTTTCTTCAAAGTATTTTCCTTGATAACATTGGATAAATGAAGGAATATCAGTTAGAGCTATCTTTTGGGCTTTTTGTCTTAAAACAGGAACTCTTATACCAATCATTTTTTGCTTAGTACAAACTATCTTACGATTAAAGTCTAAGTATTTTTCATCTTGTTCTTTTAAAAGTTCATCAATTAATTCGTTATACTTTTTTAAATCCCACATGATAACCTTGAATTATTATTTTTCTACATTTTCTTTTTTATTTTTAATAATTTTTTTATTTGATTTTTCTTCACTTTTATTATCATTTTTAGAAATTGCTTCTTTTCTAGATAAATTTAAACGACCACGATTATCATAACCTAGTGATTTAACTAAGATTTCATCTCCAACTTTGACAATATCACTTGGTTTATTTACTCTTTCATTTGCTAGTTGAGATACATGAACTAAACCTTCTGTTCCTTCCCATAGTTCAACAAAACAGCCAAATTCTTCAACTTTTGTAACTTTACCAGAGTAAACTTTACCAGTTTCAACTTCTTTTACAATTTTTTCAATGCGTTCCATTGTTTTTCTGATTACATCTTTATCTGTATGATAAACTATTACTCTACCATCATCTTCTAAATCAACCTTAACAGCATCTTTATCATTAACAGTTTTAACTCCTGCAGGAGAACATTCAAGAATAATTTTAGTTATCATTTCGCCACCACGGCCAATAACATCTTTAATTTTTTCAGGACTTATCATCATTGTTTCTATTTTAGGGGCATATAAAGACAATTCTTTTCTTGGTTCAGAAATTACACTTTCCATTAAATCTAAAATTTGCATTCTAGCATTTTTAGCCGCTTCTAAAGCTTCTTTTAAAATCTTTTTGGTTACACCTTTTATTTTAATATCCATTTGAAGGGCAGTAATTCCTTTTTTAGTTCCCGCAACTTTAAAGTCCATATCACCCATGTGATCTTCTAAACCTTGAATATCTGTTAAAATTGAGTATTTTTTACCACTAGTAATTAATCCCATTGCAATTCCAGCAACTGGGGCTTTAATAGGAACTCCAGCTGCCATTAAGCTTAAACAACCGGCACAAATACTGGCTTGAGATGAAGACCCATTACTTTCTAATATTTCAGATACAACTCTAATTGTGTATGGGAATTCTTCTTCACTCGGTATTACTTGAAGAAGTGCTCTTTCCCCTAAAGCACCATGCCCTATTTCTCTACGACCTGGAGCACCATAGCGACCAGTTTCTCCAACTGAGAAGTTAGGAAAGTTATAATGCAGCATAAATCTTTTAGTATCTTCAAGACCTAAACCATCAAGGATTTGATGTTCCCCAATAGCACCTAATGTAGTAGTAGCAAGAGCTTGGGTTTGCCCTCTAGTAAAGACAGCAGAACCATGAGTTCTTGGTAGTAAATCAATATAAGCAGATAAAGGCCTAATTTCATCAAATGCTCGACCATCTGGTCTAACATGTTTATTAATAATTAAATCCCTTACTACCTCTCCCTCAATCGCATTTACTACTTTGCTAGCATTTTTAGCGGCGGCATCATCATCACTATATTTTTCTGTAAAATATTCAATTGTCTTAGTTTTTATTTCATCAATTTTAGCATAAGACGCTAACTTGTCTTTTATTTGCACTGCAGCTAACATTTCTTTTTCAGCATATTCTTTTATTTCTTTTTCTAATTCTTTAGGAACTTCCGCTAATTCTGGTTGGATTTTTTCTTTTCCTACAATTTCAATAATACTTTCTTGAAATTCACATAACATCTTAATATGTTTTTGGCCAAACATTAAAGCATCTAATATATCTTTTTCACTAGCTTCATGAGCTCCAGCTTCAATCATACAAATATCATCTTTAGTACCAGCAACGGTAACAGTAAGTTCGCATTTATCAATTTCTTCAGCAGATGGATTGATAACAAAATCTTTACCAATTTTACCTACTACAACACCTGCTACTGGGCCTTCGAATGGGATTTTTGATATACCAAGTGCTAAGGATGACCCAAAAAGAGCGGTCATTTCTGGACTATTATTTGGATCCACTGATAGCACAGTATTGATAACTTGAACCTCATTTCTAAAGTTTTCATCAAACATAGGTCTTAATGGACGATCAATTAGTCTAGCTGCTAATGTTGCGCTTTCTGATGGTCTACCTTCTCTTTTGATAAATCCGCCTGGTATTTTACCTACTGAATACAATTTTTCATTATATACAACAGTAAGTGGAAAAAAATCAGCAGTACTAACTGTATCATTCATTACAGTTGCAGTTAAAATTACCGTATCTCCATATCTAACTAATACAGCCCCATCAGCTTGTTTTGCCAATTGACCAATCTCTACAGTAATATTTCTGCCTAAAAAATCATAACTAAATTCTTTTTTCATAATTCTTTTACTCCTTTCAATCTTTAATTATTAAAATAAAAAGACACTAAAAAATCTAGTGCCCTATTTTCTGATATTTAGTTTTTTAATTACTTCACGATATTTAACAACATCATTTTTCTTTAAATAATCAAGTAATCCTCTTCTTTTACCAATCTTTAAGAATAAACCTCTTTTTGAATGGTAGTCATGCTTATTAACTTTTAAGTGCTCAGTTAAATTATTGATTTCATCAGTAAGAATTGCAATTTGAACAGCAGTATCGCCTGTATTTTTACTATCATTAGCAAATTCTTTTACACGAGCAGCTTTTTGTTCTTTTGTAACAGCCATTTTATTTCCTCCTTTGCTTATAATATCGGTTAAATTCTAGCTCTATTTCGGAAGATAAAATAAAACCAAAATAAAACTTCCTATCCATTATATTATATTGTTTTTAAAATTGCAATTAAAATTGTGTAAAACTGCTTGTTTTCGGGAGGATTAAGATAACAGTTCATATTAAACTATTGCTAATTTAAAGATAAAATTTCCATTAATTCATTAATATCTTCAACCACAAAAATTTTATCCAAATCAATAATTGCTGATAATCTATGAGAGTAATAAGGATTGTATATTCACCTTTTAAAATATTAATAGCTTCTGCTTAACATTATCAAGGACACTTGTAACTTCATCAAATTAAATTATTTCAGTTTTCATTAATAAATCTCTAGCAATTGCAATTCTTTGTTTTTTTCCACCTGATAATATAACTCCATTTTCTCAAGCCATAGTATTATTATTTATCAGCAAACTCATAATATAATCATCAATACAAGCCAGTTTACACGCTTCTCGTATTTCTTTCATAGTTGCATTTCCCTTTGAAATTAATATATTTTCCTTAATTTAAAAATTTGAATTTCAATCAAATCTGGTGCCGGAAAGAGGACTCGAACCCCCAACCTACTGATTACGATTCAGTTGCTCTACCTATTGCGCTATTCCGGCAAAAAACTACTTGTTTTTATCTTCATCAAGTATTTTTAATATCTTATTTTGAGTGGTAATAATCTTTTGCATTTCTAAGTGTAACTCTTCTAAAATAAGCTCACTTTTTAAATTAGTTTTATAATCATTTAAACTTCTTAATCTATCTTTTTTGGCATCTCTATTTTGACTCATCATAATTATTGGTGCTTGTAACGCAGCAATGCAAGATAATAACAAATTTAATAATATAAATGGATATGGATCAGCATCTTTTAATACAAATAAATTTAATAAAATCCAAAAAGCTAAAAACATAACCATACCAATTATAAAAGCCCAGCTACCAGCCACCTCAGTCAACTTATCTGCTACTTTGTCTCCAAAACTTCTACTAGCATCACTTTGTTTATCAACATCTACTGCAATTGGTTCATCAATTAGTAAATTAATTAATTCCTCTTCATCAGTTATCTCAAGTTCTTTTTTTAAAAGCATTTGAACAATTTCTTTTTTGGTTTTACGTGTATTCACTTGCTACCACCCTTTAAATAATACCATTAACTTTAATTGATGTAAACTGAAAAATTTGAATTTTTCATGAGTTTTTAAGATGTTATTCCTATTATCAATTAATTATAATAACAAGATATTTTAACAGAAAAAGTATATATTTGTTATTTTTGTCCAAAATAATTATGGAGGTGCTTATGAAAAAAATTCCATGTATGATTAGTACAAAAGATTTAGCATATATTTCAGATATTTTTAACTGGAATATGGCAATTTCTAAAAGATTAGAATTATACTCAAAATCTTGTAAAGATGATGAAGTTTGCAAGGAATTTAATAAACTTAAAAAAATTCATTTAAAAGTATGTAACGAGATGGTAAATCTTTTAAAGGAGTGTGAAAGTTAATGAAAGAACAAGATATGTTAAAAGATGTCCTTGATACCGAAAAAAGTATCGTAACAAATATGGCGACTGCGCTTAATGAAGCTAGTTGTGATAAAATTTATAATACATATTTCGATATTTTTGGCGAACTTTCAAAAGAAGCAAAAATCCTATTCAATATTGCATATAATAATTCTTGGTATACTTTAGAAGAAAGTACTGTAACCAAAATTAATTTAGAACATGATAAACTAAGTAAAGAATTAAATGATAATTAACTTCCTTTATTTAAAAAGCCACATTACGTGGTTTTTTATTTTTTAATCAGTAATAATTTTATCCATAACTATATCATGACTATTTGTTATTATTATTTCATTAGTTAATAGTTGTTCTTTAAAACAAATTCCAATTTTATAAATAGATGTATTAGCTAAATAATAATCGTAATAGCCTTTACCATAACCTATTCTAGCTCCCTTTAAATCAAAGCATATACCAGGAATAATAATTAAATCAATCCTATTCTTATCCACCAATTTTTCATCTAATCCTTGAGGTTCGTATATATTAAATGGGCTTAATATTAGTTTCTCGTTAAAATCAAATTGATAAAAACTCATTAAATGATCACCTAATACTTTGGGCAAACACACAATTTTACCAAGTTTAAAGCATTCTTTTATTATATTTTCAGTTTGAACTTCATTTCGATTGTTTGAATAAACCGCTACTACATTAGCGTTTTTAAATTCTTTCGTTCCAATAATTTTATTACATATTTGAAAAGATTTATCTTTTTTATCCAGTATTTCTTTTCTTACTATCATATATTTTTTTCTTAAGACATCTTTTTCCATATCAACCTATAAAAAATATTCGAATTATTCCGAATACTTATTTATTACAATCAGTACATTTTGAAATTTCTTTTAGTACTTCATTCATATATTTTTTTAATTTTTTCTTTAAATCATTTACTTCTTTTTCAGTCCAATATTCACTTGGTTTTTCTTTATCGTGAGTATCTAATGATGTTTCATAATCGTTACCAATTAATTCACCTTTAACATGAAATGACACATTTGGAACAAATATTCTTGGATTTCCTTCGTCATCCTTTTGAAGCATTGTTTTTAATATTTCCACAATTTCTTGATAAGCCTTAGTATTATTTTTTCTTTCTTCTAAGATATTAAAATAATAGATTTTATCAATACCCACTTCTTTAGCAGTTTCATTTAAATATTTAACATAGCTTTGACACCAAGGACATTCAGGAAACCCTAAATAAACTACACCAGTTCCTTCTTTCATTATTGAGATAATACTTTCAGCATCACGATAAACAAAAACATTATCTAATGATACCTCAGTATATTCTTCACTAAATTTTACATTATCACTTTTCTCTGGTTCTGGTTTATTATTATTTAAAAATAAAAATACTCCAATACCAACTAATATTAATAAAATTAAAACTATTATATAAATTATTTTCTTCTTCATAATAAATCTCCCTAAAAATACTATAAAACAAATTGTTAAATTTATCAATTATTATTAAATATTTTTTTGTTTTAAGATTTATTTTTTTATAAAACTTTGTTTTTATAAATCTGGGATGATTAAATTAATGTAGCCATTTATCTAGCAAGCAAAGTTATTTTAGCGTAGCCATTTCCAGTTTTTGCGCAATTACTTGTTGCGGTTGCGCTTGCACAAGTTGTTGATATGGTTTTGGTGCTTACTTCATCAGATGAAGTACAATTATAGCAGTACATTACTTTCTCAGTTAAAAATGATGAACCAATATAACCAGATCCGCCACCACCACCTGCGGCACAATTGCTTCCACTCCTATAACTACCGCCTCCTCCGCCATAAAATCCACCGCCTCCTCCGCCAGAACCATATGTTCCTCCAGTTGAACTACCATTTGGGGCTATCCCACCATAACCAAAACCAGCAGCAGTACAATCAGTATTTCCAGAATTTCCTATACCACTTTGAGTGCCACCAGTTGGAACATAACAAGAACCAGAACCAGAGTTACCAATTATACCACCACCGGCGCCGCCTGTATTACCGCTTTCACTTTTACCGCCGCCGCCACCTGCTACGACTAAGATCGGAGATTGAATATCATTTTTATAAGATGATATATTTTTTAGCAAGCCACTTACTAATGCAATATGAGTGGCTCCGCCTCCGCCATATCCAGATGGCGAAACTGAACCGGCTATATTCTGGCCAGCTCCTCCACCATTATATCCACCAGCATTTCGGCCACCAGCACCACCTACATTTATTGAGATAATTTGATTAATTGGAAATAATACAACACCAGATGAATACGCACCTTGGCCTCCGCCGCCGCCTCCTTGGGCTCCCCAAGTTTCAATTTTATAATAACCAGTCGCAGGCGCAACAAAAGTTTGCTCTGTGCCAATATAATCAAAGTTCCATTCTCCACTCCAAGTCGCTTTAATTGAAGTATCTTCCTCACCTAAAGTTAAAGTATTACCATAAACATTTCCATCTCCACTTGTAACAATCCAACCAGCAAAAGTACAACCATCATGAATTGGAGCATCAAGAATTATTATATCGTTTTTATTATAACCAGAAGAAAAACTTTGACTTGTTGTCCCTTCATTTAAATTTACTGTAAGTAAAATATCTGGCCATTTTGCTCTAATAATACTGCTCTGCTTTTTCACAGTTAATATATTTCCATTTATTTCTGCATCTCCACTTACTATTTCCCAACCCAAAAAATCTCGATTATTCTTAGTAGGTTCTTCTAATGTTATCTTATCTCCTTCATAATAGAGCTCATTTAATACTTGATTACTTT
>CAZPSA010000034.1:0-13962 GCA_964589375.1 uncultured Clostridium sp. | reverse complement strand
ACTGATGTACTTACTTACAATAAGTATTTTAGTTTTATTTTGTTTAGTTTTAAATACTGCTTATAGTTTTATTACTAATAACTTTACAAGTGGTGGTGCTAATATTATAGTTGATGATTTAAAATATCGCATGGTTATAAATGATATAGACTTATCAAGCTCAGTAGGTACGAAACTTCCATCGAATACAATAATAGGAGATCGCATAATTCTTCTAAAGCCAAAAAAGACTGAGCAGTTTAATATTGTTTTAACTTCCCTTAATGATATTGATACTAAATATGAAATTGTATATAAAGTATGCGCTGATGAAACTTGTACAGATTTTATAGAAAAAACTGAAGATATTGAAATTGCCTATCACATTGATACTCCTTATGTAAATGGTACAATTAAATCAAATAACGATGTAATACTTTCACTTGTATCTGATAATAAAACCGAAGATAATTATTATGTTCAAATTGAGTTAAATGTTGGCTACCCCCATAATGAGCTTGCTCTTACTAATCAAATAACGAATGATTTTACGCCATTATCGTTAGATGGTACTTTATCAATAATTGCATATGTTAATGGAATTGAAGTCGAGGAATTTCCCACCGAGCCAAATTATGAAACCGGAATAACCTGTTTATATAAAGATGGCAGTACTGCTCCCGCCCGCGGGGTCTTTAAGTTTGTAACTGGTTCGGGGTGGGAAGTTGATATTTTTGGTTTAAATCGAAGCTTAACGACCTGCAAAGTAGATTTTACGGAAATATTAAAAGTTACATATGAATTATTAGTTAATAGATATGACTGTGCCAACCTAGTGGCTGGTTCCAAACCAAGCGACCCGTTAATATCTTATACGGGGAATTGTACATTGCTTCAAGATAGCGATGAAAATGCCGATGGCACTCATAAATGGCGTATGAAACTGCTTTCTAGTGGAACATTAAATGTTGATGGTCTTATTTATGTAGATGCGTTTCTTGTTGGCGGTGGCAATCCAGGTGAAAATAGTCGTTGGAGTTCAAATGGCAGAGGCGGAGATACTATTTTAATTTCAACCGTGGGATTATCAAACAAAACAACATATGATGTTACAATTGGTGGTTCGGGCGGCAATACTACATTTTATGGGACAACTGCTGCGGCCGGTGGAAATTCGGTAGTAGCAGGTCAATGTGAATTCTTAGAAACGGTTAATAGTGCTTGTAAATATACTGACAATGGGTATCAAGGGCATTATGGTGCTAAAGCCGGGCAAACTGCCTACGGTGGTGGTCGTAACGCTTCTGGTGGTGATTGTTATGGTGGAGCTGTAACTGGTTCAACTAAGGGAGCTGCTAATACCGGCGGCGGAGGCGGCGAAGGAAATGTTTATGCTGGTGCTTGCAATGATGGAGCCGGTAATCTTTATGGTTTTGGTGCCAACGCTTCTGCAGGTGGCTCCGGAGTAGTTATTATCCGTGATGTTAGAGCCTAAACTAATTTAGAATTAATGTTTTAAATCTATGTTATACTTAAGTATTATAAGTAAAATGTAGATTTTTTTGTTAGTAGTAACTACAATTCGAAAACAGCTTAAAATTTATTTTAAAAGGCTTTTAACTTTTAAATAATTTCCCCCAACTACGTAGATAATATTAATTATTTCCGCTATAATAAGAGCATATATTCCAAAATGAAGAAAAGAAAGAATAGCTAAAGATAATAATTTAATAATTATACCAATAATCGTTGTTTTCATAATATAACCAGTCATATTATAAGCTTGAAGAATACTTGATAATGGACTTTCAAAATAGAAAAGCGTAAAAAATGGAGCTAAAAATCTTATATAATTTGTCCCAGCCGTAGTATTAAATAAAATCTTTAAAATAATTTCACAAGTAAAAAATAAAAATGTATTAGCGCATATTCCAAATATTAAAGAAAAAATCATGGTTTTTTTAAATATCTTTTTAACCCTTAATTTATTTTGAATATTCTTTGATATTTCTGGTAACATACTTGTTCCAAGCGCTCCAAGCAAAAAAGTAGGTACAACTAATAAGCCAATAACATACGTATTATAAATGGCATAATTACTAACAATATATTCATTTGAAAATCCAGTTTTAAGAAGTAAACTACTTAAAATAATTGGTTCAAAAAAATACCCAATATTACCAACTATTCTAGAACCTACCGCTGGCATTCCAATTGCTAAAACATCTTTTATAGTTCCATAATCTGGTTTAATGTCTTTTCTTTCAATTTTAAAATTCTTAGGAAGATATAAAAGAAAAACTATAATTGACATTGTCTCTGATAAAATACTAATTAAAATATAACCACATACGGCTGTAATTATTCCATATTTTAAAAGTCTTGGTAAAACCACTATAACTACAAATAACTTAAATAACTGTTCAATAACATTTGATATTGAATGCGGCATCATCTGTTGCTTACCAAAAAAATACCCTCTTATTATGGAAGATAACGATATAAATGGTAAAACAAAAGATAAACAAATAAGTGGATAATATGTTGTTGGCTCGTGGAGAAGGTTAGTACTTAAAAACTTAGCACTCAAAATAACAATTAAGATTAAACCTATATTTAGTACTATTGAAACTGGAATAATACTAAACATAACATTCTTTCCTCTTTTTTCTCCCTTGGCGATAATATTAGATATCGCTAAAGGAAAACCTAACTGCGTAATTGTAATTAATAAGCTATAAGTTGGCATTATAAGTGAATAAATATTAATTCCTTCTTTAATTACTCTTGTAAAATATATTTTTATGATGAAACTAAGCAGTTTAGTAATAATTCCTCCAACAACCAAAATCATTGTACTTTTAATAAATTTATTTTTCATTTCTCACCTTTAAATATAAACTGAAATGTTATATAATAAATATATGAGTTAGCAGTTAATTTTATTTAAGGAGAAATCAATTATGAATGATTTTAAATTTAAGTCTTTAGAAGAATTATACAAAAAAGTACTTCCAGCATTAAGAACTAAAGTTGCCGAACTAAAAAGAGTTAATATAACATACATTAATGAAGAAGATGTCTGGAATTATTTAAAATTGAACAAATGGAGTAAAAATAAAAATCTTACGCTAGCTGAAATGGTTAATGATATACTATGGGTGTCAAATTTAGAACTTCAAAAGTATAAAAAAGAAGCTAGGTTAAATGAAATAATTAATAATTAAGGAGCAAATTGATGATAGAGCAGATATTAAAAAAATGTAAAGAAAATGGTTTTAATAGTGGAGAATTAGAACTTATTAATTCTGCATATAAAGAACTTACCGGTTTATCTGATCATAGTCTTAGAGTAGGGAAGATAGTTTGTGAATTAAATACCGATTTAACTACTATTTTAGCAGCTATTTTACATGATGCCCTGCAAAATAATAAGATTGATTTAGAATATGTTGAAGTAAATTATGGTCAAAGTGTTAAAGAATTACTTGCAAATTTATTTAAAATCGAAAATATTAAACTTAATGATAGTAATGATTCTTCTAGTTTATATTTACGTAAAGTTTTAGTTGGTATTTCTGATGATGTTCGCGTTATTATAATAAAACTAGCTGATCGTTTAGATGAGATGCGCAATGCTTTAGATTTAAGTCCTGAAGAGAAACTTAATCTTGCCAATGAAACAATGAATATACTAATTCCGATTGCCCATCGACTAGGAATTAATAGTATAAAAAGTGAATTAGAAGATCTATGTTTAAAATTTTCAAAACCTGATATTTATAATGAAATAATTGAACACTTGGACGGTACTAGAGAAGATTTAATGATTTCTTTAGAAGATATGAAAAATAGTATAATGGACATATTATCTAGTCATGGAATAAATTTTACAATTAAAGCTAGAGTAAAAAGTGTTTATAGCATTTATAATAAACTTACAACTGGCCGTAAATGGAGCGATATTTATGATATTTTAGCGATGAGATTAATTGTTCCTACGACTGAAGACTGTTATACATGTATTGGTTTAATTCATGCCAAATATCGACCAATTCCTAAAAGATTTAAAGATTATATTGCTATGCCTAAAGACAATATGTATCAAAGTTTACATACATCTGTTTTTGGTGTTGATGGACATATTTTTGAAATTCAAATAAGAACTCCTGAAATGGATGAACTTGCCGAACATGGTATTGCCTCACATTGGTCGTATAAAGAACATACTAGTGGAAGCACCCAAAATTTAATGGAACAAAAACTAGCATTATTTAGAAATATTATTAATATGGCTAAAGAAGAATCCAGTGATGAAATATTTTCACAAAATATGCAACAAGAATTATTAAATAAATTAATATATGTTTATACTCCCAAGGGAGATGTAATTGAAATGCCGGCTAAAGCTACGCCTATAGATTTTGCTTATCGCATTCATTCTGATGTTGGAGATAAAATGGTCGGAGCTATCGTAAATGATAATATTGTTCCTCTTAGTTATGAGCTTCAAGATGGCGATGTTATAAAAATTAATACGAATAATTCTAGCAAACCTAGTAAATCATGGCTTAAAATTGTAAAAACTCCCCAAGCGAGAAATAAAATTAAATCATATTTTTCCAAAAGAGATAAAGAAAAGTATATTGAAGATGGAAAAGATTTATTAGAAAAAGAACTTAAAAAAGAACATTTGAATTTTAATGAAAATTTTACAAATGATAAACTAAATGAACTATATCAGACATTAAAAGTTAATAGTATAGATGACATTTATTTTGGAATAGGGTCTTTAAGATATACAGCTTCATACGTTATTAATTTAATAACAAATAAGAAACAAGAACCAAAAGAAATGATGTTTGAACGGGTTAATAAATCGAATAACAATAAAGAAACATATAAAAATGATGTAATTGTTTCTGGAACTGACAATATTCTTGTAAATATGGCTAAATGTTGCAATCCAGTTTTTGGTGACGAAATAATTGGTTATGTTACTAAAGGTGAAGGAGTATCTGTTCACCGTAAAAATTGTTCTAATCTTAAAGGTGTTGTAGAAAGACTTATAGATGTCGAATGGAATACTTTATTAGAACCTAAAATGTATTTAACTAATATAACAATAAAAACTAACACTAGTGATAATCATTTACTCGATATTGTTACGACTGCATCAACTAAAAATATTTCTATTAATAGTGTTAAAGAAAATACAGATGGTGATATTTTAATATATAAATTAATTGTAAAAACATATAATAAAAGAGAATTAGATTTATTTATAGATGCATTAAGATGTCAAAATTATATAACAGAGGTAATAAGATGAAAGTAGTAATTCAAAGATGTAAAAAAGGTAGTGTCCAAGTTGATGGAAAATTGGTAAATGAAATAGATAATGGTTTTGTAATTTTAGTTGGTATCAATGTTTTAGATGATGAAAGTGATATTGACTATTTAGTTAAAAAAATTACTAGTTTAAGAATATTTGATGACGAAAATGGCATCATGAATAAAAATATCGTTGATACTAAAGGAAAAATACTATCTATTAGTCAGTTTACTTTACAAGCAATTACTAAAGATGGTGCAAGACCAAGTTATTCAGCTGCTATGAAAGGTGAAAGTGCCATTAAACTATACGAGTTATTTAATAAGAAATTAAATAATTATGTGCCAACATATCCTGGAATATTTGGAGCTGAAATGCAAGTATTTATTCAAAATGATGGACCAATTACAATAGTAATTGATAGTAAAAATAGATAATTTAAAATAATGCTTTGTAGGCATTATTTTTTTGCGGCAGAAATCATTGAACCAAACATTGAAGATAAAGTTAAGATTAAATAATAAATAAAAGTACTAAGATGATATTTCTCTTTGAAAAATAAACTAATTAAAAACATAAATAATACTGTAACTATTCCTAAAATTAATCCATTTAAGTAGCTTTTCTTACTAACCCTTTTTCCTAGAATATAACCACTTATAAAGAAGGTAATAATCATAGTTAGTAATATAAATGTGTTAAATGAATTAATACCTATTTTATTTAATAAAGATAAAAGAAGAGGAAATATCGCTAGTACGATTAAAGGAATTATAATTACTTTAAGATATTTTAAAATATAATTCAAATAAAATCACCTAGTAAATATTATGATATATTCACTTTTTTATACACATATTAGCGCTTTTTTGATAAGTCCTAAGTAAATTGCTAGCGCCTAATTTAATACCACCATAGTACCTTATAACAAGTAAAAGATGATTATTTAGTTCATTTCTTTCTAAAATATTTAAAAAAGATAATCCGATGCTACCTGGTTCTTTATCATCAGATTTTCCAGCCGTATTTGAAAGTTTATAAGCATAAGGTATATGTCGATAACCTTTATGTTCTAGTTTTAAAGTATTTAGGATAACATCTATATCTGATTTCTCATCTATTTCATAAAGAAAGCCTAAAAATTTAGATTTTTTACACGTTAATAACGAAGAATTAATTAATTTCATAATACCACATTCAAAGTATATTATATTTAATAATTGTTTGTCAAAAATTATTAGCATAACACTGAAAAAATCTAAATTAAGAGGTTTTAAGAACTATAGAAATAAATTTTAATATAGGTATGTATCTTCAAATTATCAATTTTTTAAGCTTTCTTTTTGAATATTACAAATTTTAAAAATCTGCCGAACATTTATTCGAAAAAAATATTGACTTTTAATTATATATATATTAAAATAAGTTTGTAAGAAAAGGAAATAGGTGTAAAAATGAAGAACATTGATATTAAGGACAAAGATAAAGCGTTAGAACAAGTATTAGCTGACATAGAAAAACAATTTGGTAAAGGCGCAATTATGAAACTAGGCAGCAGTGAGCATATGGAAATAGATGTAACACCAAGTGGTTCATTAAGCTTAGACATTGCCCTTGGCGTAGGGGGATTTCCTAAAGGACGTATCATAGAAATATATGGTCCCGAGTCTTCTGGTAAAACTACAATTGCATTAGAAGCAATTGCGCAAGTACAAAAAGAAGGAGGAAGAGCGGCATTTATTGATGCGGAACACGCCTTAGATCCTGTATATGCTAAAAAATTAGGAGTTAATATTGAAGAGCTTTTATTGAGCCAGCCAGATACAGGGGAACAAGCTTTAGAAATATGTGAAGCTTTAGTTAGAAGCGAAGCAGTAAATATTGTTGTTATTGATTCAGTAGCAGCCTTAGTACCACAAGCCGAAATTGAAGGCGAAATGGGTGATTCTCATGTTGGCTTACAGGCAAGATTAATGAGTCAAGCTCTAAGAAAATTATCTGGAACAATAAATAAGACTAAGACAACCGCAATCTTTATTAATCAATTAAGGGAAAAAGTGGGAGTTTTATTTGGAAACCCTGAAACTACTCCTGGCGGTCGAGCATTAAAATTTTACTCAACAATTCGTTTGGATATAAGAAGAGGCGAACAAATTAAATTTGGTGATTCAGTAGTTGGTAATAAGACAAATATAAAAGTAGTTAAAAATAAAGTGGCACCACCATTTAAAACTGCGACAGTTGATATCATGTATGGTGAAGGTATAAGCAGAACGGGAGAAGTAGTAGACCTTGCTAGTGATAAGAATATAATTAATAAATCAGGAGCATGGTTTAGCTATAACGGTGAGAAAATTGGCCAAGGTAGAGAAAACGTTAAGCAATATTTAAAAGATAATCCTAAATTATTAGAAGAAATTGAAGGAAAAGTTCGCGCTGAATATAACATCTCTTTAAGAAAAAAATAAGTTGAATTGATTTTAAGTTATAAGTTATTATTTTGATTAAAGGCATTTAATTTAATCCTGTATATCAGTAAATGAGCTTATAACTTTTTTAATATCATCTTAAAATTATTTGTCTGAAATTTTATCTTTCCTTCCTTCTTTTAAAGGTTTTTATTAAGGAATTTTCCTTGATTATTTAGTAAAATAATTTTATAATAAAAATATAGATGTTATGCAAATAATTTTCTATGATAGAAAGTGGAGGGAACATTATGGATTTTAATGCCGCTTCCATTTTAACTCTTTTTATTGGACTTTTACTTGGTGGTGGAACCATATACGCAATAATAATTTTAACAGGTGCCGGTGCTGGTAAAAAGGCTGAAAAAATTATAAGTGATGCTAAAAAAGAAGCTGACAAAGCCAAAAGAGATAGCATTATTGAATTAAAAGAAGAAACTTTTAAATTAAAACAAGAAGCAGACCGTGAGGTTAAAGAAAGAAAACTTGAAGCTGAAAAAGCCGAAGAACGATTAATGCAACGAGAAAAATCTCTAGATAAAAGAGAAGAAATGCTTCAAAATAGAGACAATTTATTAGAACAAAAAGATCAAAATTTAAATAATCTTCAAAAAGCAATACAAGAAAAAGAATTAAAAATGGATGATCTTCTTAAAGAAGAAATGGAAAACTTAGAAAAAATATCTAAGTTAACAAAAGAAAAAGCCCATGATTTAGTTATGGAGAAAGTTGAAACTAACATGGGAAGAGAAATTGCTGAATATATTAAAGACAAAGAAGCAGAAGCAAAATTAGAAGTTGACAAGAAAGCTAAGAATTTATTAGTTGATGCAATGGAAAAATACTCAAATGATGTTGCATCTATTCAAACTGTAACAACAATCAACTTACCTAATGATGAAATGAAAGGCCGTTTAATTGGTAGAGAAGGAAGAAATATCAGAACGTTTGAGGCCGTAACTGGCGTAGATTTACTTATTGATGATACTCCTGAAGCTATTGTTATATCTACCTTTGACCCATATAGAAGAGAAATTGCTAAAGAAACAATTGAAACCCTTATTAAAGATGGTCGCATTCATCCAACTCGCATTGAAGAAATCTATGACAAAGTATGTCGTGATATGTTTACTAGAGTTACGGAAATTGGTAATGAGGCAATTTATGAATTGGGGATTACTAAGGTTGATCCAGAATTAGTTAATTTAATAGGAAAATTGAATTTTAGAACAAGTTATGGTCAAAATGCGCTAAAACATTCTATCGAGGTTGCTAGTCTTTGCGGTATAATGGCTGGTGAATTAGGTGAAAATGTTAATTTAGCCAAAAGAGCAGGACTTTTACATGATATCGGTAAGTCAATCGATTTCGAAATGGAAGGAAGTCATGTAGATATTGGCGCTGATTTAGCAAAAAAATATGGTGAAAACGAAATTGTTGTCAATTCAATTTTATCTCATCATGGTAATACTGATGCTAAAAGTGTTATTGCCGTTTTAGTCAAAATTGCCGATACATTATCTGCGGCAAGACCAGGTGCTAGAAATGACTCTATGGAAAACTATATCAAACGTCTTGAAGAACTTGAAAGTATAGGTAATAGTTTTAAAGGCGTTGAAAAAACATACGCAATGCAAGCTGGTAGAGAAGTTAGAGTAATTGTAAAACCAGAAGAAATTGATGACTTAACCTCATTTAAGATTGCTCGCGAAATGAAAGAAAAAATTGAAAATGAAATGCAATATCCGGGAACAATCAAAATAACTGTTATTAGGGAAACAAGAGCCCAGGAAGAAGCTAAATAAAAACTATCAGGTTTATTCTTGATAGTTTTTATATTCTTTTAAAAAGTAATCATCGGTCATTCCGGCGATATAATCGATAACTTTTCGAACATCACTAGTTGTACTTAAGTATTCATCAGTCATATAATTTAAATATTCTTTATAAATCAATTTATCTTTATCTTTTTGTTTAATTGTATTTAACAGTTTTTCAAATAAGAAATTAAACATATATTTGTAATTATTTAACTCTTCTTCGGAATGACATTTTTCATAAATATTTAAATAATTAAATATTTTAAGAGCTTTAACCGCATTAAATACATTATCACTCATTGATATATAACTTTTATCTTTACTATTATTAATAATATCTAAAATAATTGTATTTACTATTTGGGCGTTTGTATTTCCTAAAACTGTAGTTATACTTTGGGGAATTAAATTTCTATCAAACATTCCAATTCGGCAAGCATCATCAATATCTCTTCCTAAATAAGCAATAATGTCTGAAACTCGAACTACGCAGCCTTCTAAGGTCATTGGAACTAGCTTATTAGTGTAATCTTTTATTGTATAACATTTTTGTATTTCTTCTAAAAATGTAGCAATATCTTTCTGCACCGGTTCATACTTTTTTAACTCTAATTCGCCATTATGACATAATATGCCATCTAATACTTGCAGTGTAATATTCTTGCCATTTCCATTATCTTCAATTATCATTAAATCGCGGACACTTTGAACATTATGATTAAAATAACCTTCATTATATTTTAAAGATATCTCATTTAAAATTCTTTCTCCTTCATGTCCAAAAGGCACGTGTCCTAAATCATGGCCCAAACTTATCGCTTCAATTAAATCTTCGTTTAAAGATAAAGCTCTCCCAATGGTTCTAGCTATTTTGCTAACCAATTGAACATGAATCATTCTTTTAGAAATATTATCATTATCATTAAGAGAAAAAACTTGGGTTTTATCCATATAACGAGTATAAGATAAACAATGAATAATTCGATCAATATCTCTAAAATAATTTGGTCTAATATCTGGAATATATGGTTTAAGTCTTATCGCATCTTTATCAAACGTTGCATAAGGTTTATACGTATTTTCATATTTAAGCATTATTTCATTTGTTTCCATCTTGATATTTTCCTTCCTTTTCATAAATTACTTTTCAAATACATGGGCATAATAGTCTGTTTCTAAAATATTTTTAGATATAACATACTTATTATAAACTATTGTATTAATTTTATCTATATAGTCATCATCTAATTCTTCCTCAGTAAAAGGTGTAAATTTTCTAGTAGCCGCATTATATTTACCTTTTTCCGTAATCCAAGAACGATCATTTAAAATTACAATCCCATCACTATTGGAAAGTATATCTCTTCCCATTAAAAGGCGAGAATCAAAGTTAATTCCAAATAAATTCAAAACTGTTGGCAGAATATCAAGACTTTGAGCATACTTATCAATAGTAATACTTTTAGTCATTTTACTATTCCAAATAACTAAGTTATTTTTGTGAACATCAAATTTCTCATCTTGAATACTCATAACTCCCTTAATTTCATTGGTAGTTAAGCCATAAGGATAATGATCGGCAGAAAGAACAATAACAGTATCATCTAATTTCTTTTCTTTATCTAACTTATTTATTAATTCTTCTAACATGCTATCTAGCTCTTTTTGACTAGCAATATATGCTTTTACTGCTGAAGAGTAGTTAGTATTTTCAACAACTTTTCGATTTTTATAAGCCATATTATTACCACTAAAGTTATATTCTAAATGTCCTGAAACAGTCATGTAATATGTCATAAAATGCTCACTATCTTTATACATATCGAAGGTAGCATTAACCATTTCTAAATCACTTTGTGGCCAATTCTTGCAATTCATTAGACTTTGTAATCCATTTCCACAAGCCATATAAGTATACCCCATATTAGGGTGAGATAAGTTTCGATTATAATATTTATATGTTCCATCATGAAAAGCATACGTTGTGTAACCTAAATTTTTAAAAACATTGCCATACGCATATGGTAAATAATTATTACTAGATTTATAAAAACTCCAAACACTTTCTTTAGGCAGAAGACTGTTAAGCGAAACATATTCGCCATCTGAAGTACTTACGTAATAAATAGGGGAATAAAAATTAGAAAAGTTAAAGCCTGAATTTACTAATTTATATAAAGTTGGGGTTAATTCTTCATTAACTGCGATAGGACTAAAAGCTTCCGCAATAATAACAATTAAATTCTTGCCTTCAAACATTCCCGTATATTCATTTTTTTCGCTTGGTAAACTTGTCGCCATATACTCATGGATATTTTTAATTTCTTCATTGCTTTCTTTTTCTGCTAGAGAAATAAAGTCTATATCTTCCATATTATATTCTTTTTTATCACTTTTTTCATTTTCTTTTAAATCATCAATTTTAATCGAATTTTCTTCAAATTTAATAATTGTTCTTTCTAAGTCCAATCTCATAGTAGTAAGAATGCCAAAAGTTTGAGCCATTGAATTAGGAACATGCTTGTTAAAATATAAGTTTTTAGCAGAATAAATATCTTCTTTATCAAAATTTAAACTTAAAACTCCTAATATAAAAATTCCCATTAATAAAGCAACTTTATAAGTAAGATATTTTGAATTAAAGTCGTCAGCCGAAATCTTTTTGTTAAATAATAAAATCGGCACTATTGGTAACAAAAATAACAAAGTTCCAATAATATTTTCTTTAATTACCGCTAATATGGCACTCATAAAACCAAATACTTGGCCACCATGAACACATGAATAAACACTTAAAACATTACCATAAAATTTATAATTAATAAACTGAGCTAAAAATAAAATTCCAATAAAAATCTCACTTGCAATAAAAAACCATTTATTTATATTCTTATTAAATAAAGATGTTATTAAGTCAATAAAAATACTACTAATAAGACTAAATATTAAAATGAAAAGAATACTTTTTATACTAAAATACTTAAATACCAGTAAATGATATACAGTTTCAAAATATAGTGTTAGTCCAAATGTTAAAATCATTTTTTTATAATTCATAATATCGCTTCCTTAATAAAATTATATCATGTCTAAATAAATTATTTTACTTATTTTTTATATTATTGTAGCTTAACTAATATAAAAACCCCAAATAGAGGTTTAATTATTTTTCTTTTCTATGAGGTTAATTATTTCATAAATAATAAAAGAGATTATCATTATTAAAACTATTCCACTCATTACTAAGTTTAGATTAAATACTTGAGTACCATATAATATTAAGTAACCAATGCCGGCTTTACTAACTAAGAATTCTCCCATGATAACTCCAATAAGAGACATAGAAATATTTAATTTTAAACTTGATATAATAGTCTCTTTATTATGCGGAATAACAAGATATATTAAAGTTTGCAGTTTGGTTGCTTTAAAAGTTTTAAACATTTTAATTTTATAATTATCAGTATTAATTAATCCATTATATATTGAAATAAGAGTTACGATTGTATTAATTAAAAGTCCCATTACAATTATTGAAGAAACATTTGCTCCTAGCCATATTATTAATAATGGTCCAAGTGAAACTTTTGGTAGACTATTAAACAAAGTTAGAAAAGGATCAAATATTTTTTTTAGTGTTGGTATCATATAAAAACTTATTGCTAAGACAAATCCTATTAAGGAACCTAAAGTAAATGAAACAATTATTTCTTTTAAAGTTACCCAAATATGATAGAGTAGATTATCATTTAAAAATAAGTTATATATACAAGATATAATTTTAGTTGGGCTAGAAAAAATAAAACTGTTTATTATATTATTTTTACTTAATATTTCCCACGTCAGAATAAATGATACGGTTAGTATTAATTGAGTTAGAAGTATTATAATTTTATTTCTTTTGATTTTTTTTAAGTATTTTTTTTGTTCAAGTGACATCTTTATCTAAATCACTCCATATCTTATCGTAGTAGTAATTAAATAATTTATCTTTTCTATTTATTGAAGGAATATCTTTATTTTCTAGTTCGATTTTATAAATATTTTTGATAACAGCTGGTCTTTTGGAAAGAACAATAATACGATCACAAAAGGATACACATTCTGCAATATCATGAGAAATAAGAATTGTAGTGATATTTAGTTTTTTTAAAATGGCGTAAATTTCATCAGTTATCATCATTCTTGTTACATAATCTAAGGCAGATAATGGTTCATCAAGAAGTAATATATCTGGTTTAATAGCAAGTGTCCTAACTAAAGCAACTGTGCGTTTACAGTATAGACACTAATGCCTCATCAAAACCTTATTTTTCAAGGCTTTTTAAAATTTTATTTTTTTAAGTTTAACTTTTGTTTT
>CAZPSA010000033.1:0-14290 GCA_964589375.1 uncultured Clostridium sp. | reverse complement strand
CTTTTTTAGATTCAGAATTATTTATTCCTGCTACATTTCTTATTTTAGAAAACATTGGAAGATTTTTAAACATATGTGCCTCATCTACTATTAACTCATCTACTCCAAGTTCTTCAAAATTAACGACATCATCTTTTGGCGAATCTAATAAAGTATTTAATTTTGTTTCCGTACTCATTTTAATTTGTTCTAGTTTTTTAACACTTAAACCATCAGATGTTTCTGCTTTAATTCTTTCAATAGCATTTGTTATTTCTTCAATTTGATTTTCTAAATGTTTTTTAGAGTATTCTTTACTTACTGGAATTAATCCAAAACTTGAATGAACAATTAAAACTGCATCCCATTCTCCTGTTGCTATTCTTCCCATTAATTTTTTTCTTCTAGTTTTTTCAAAATCTTTTTGGGTTGCTACTAAAATATTTGCTGTTGGATATAGTTTTAATATTTCATTAGCCCATTGTCCTAATAAATGATTTGGTACAACAAACATTGGTTTATTAACTATTCCTAATCTTTTTAATTCCATAGCACTAGCAATACATTCATAAGTTTTACCAGCACCTACAGCATGAGCAAGTAAAGTATTTCCTCCATATAAAACACGAGCAACTGCATCTTTTTGATGTGGTCTTAGTTCTATATTTGGATTCATACCATCAAAAGTAAGATGACTTCCATCATATTCTCTTTCTTTCATACAATTAAATTGCTCATTATATATTTTTGTCAGTCTATTTCTTCTATCTTCATCTTTCCATATCCACTCTTTAAACTCTTGCTTAATTAATTCTTGCTTTTCTCTTGCGTTTGCCGTTTCAATAGGATTAACAACCCTAGTATCATCTTCTAATTTATCAAATATGGTAACACTTTGAAGATTTAGGGTATTTTTAATTAGTGATAGAGCATCTGCTCTTTCAGTACCCCAAGTATTAGTATTTTTAACACCATAGCCATATAATCCACTTGCTTGAAATAACCAAGTATTAGCCTCTTTTACATATTTAATCTTTAATTGACTTCTATAATAACTAGGTATATCTAAAAGTTCAGAGCAAAACTGATGGTATATATCTTCTGGTATCCAAGTAGCACCTAGTTTTATACTTATTTCATCATATTCTAACGGTATTGGTTGTACTTTTTCTAATGCCTCAATATTTTTATCATATTTACCATCTTCATTTATTGATTTAACATAATTAAGTTTTTGCTTAACATTTCCACTTAAATATTCACTAGCAATTACCCAACCTTTATTAAAATCATTTATTTTAGCAGGATCTTGATATATTAAATTACCTAGTTCTTCAATCATTTCACTTTCTTCTTTTGGATACAAAGTCTTCATATATTCAAAATCCACACAACCACGATTATTAAGTGAATACCTTAATGCTGATTCTGCATCATCTGCTTTTGTTATTACTTTACTTTTTCTAATTGTTCTTTTAAAGAAAACATCTCCCTTTTCATATTTAGGTTTATCATCTTCTTCATCTTTGCTTATTTTGTTTTCAATAGATGTAAGTAAATAATAATCTGGATCACTATCAAATGCTCTAGCATTAACATTATCATTTATATAACCATATTTTTTTATAAACTCATCATATTCTTTACTCAATTTCTCTTGTGCTATTTTAAGTTCCTCATCACTACCATCACGAAGTTGAATATTAAATACTTCTCTTAAAGCATCTTTTACTTTGCATAATCCTATTATTCTTTTAGCAGTCATACCATCTTGAATATGATATGGTACTAAACTTGAAAAAGACCTTTGATAAATAATATCTTTACCATCTATGTTTTTAATAGTAAAAGCATTATTTTTAATTGTATCATCTGCATCTAATACTTCTAAATTATTTTCTTCATTTACATCAAAATAAACTTGCTCATAAATGTTTTTAGGTAAATTATCTATGGCATTACTCATTAAAATATTTATATCTTCATCAGTTGGACTTAATGTATTATCATATCCATAAGCAGTAGAATGTAATTTCATTTTACCAAGCATCATATTAGGATTATCAATATAATAATTGTTTATTTCTATTCCATCATCATATTCACTTGTATAAATCCAGTTCTCATCACTTATATCTAATTTTAATTCACTTCGTTTTTTTAGAAAAATTATATCAGATGTAACACTAGCATTTGCATTAGATGTAAATGTGTTATTAGGTAGTCTTATTGCTCCTAGAAACTCTGCTCTTTTTGCTATATATTCTCTTACTTTTGTATCTTTTTTATCAAGTGTTCCATCAGTAGTTATAAAAGCAATTATTCCTCCATCTCTAACTTTATCTAGTGTTTTTTGAAAAAAATAATCGTGAATTAAAAACTTATCTTTATATCTTCTATCAAAGACAGTATTTCTTCCAAAAGGAACATTACCAATAGCAATATCAAATAAGTCATCTGATACTTTGGACTTCTCATAACCATTTATTTCTATTTTGGCATTAGGATATAATTTTTTAGCAATTCTTCCACTTATACTATCTAACTCTATTCCATATAGTTTTGACTTTTCAAATTCACTAGGTAATCTTCCAAAGAAATTTCCTATACCACAACTTGGCTCTAAAATATTTCCTTTTTCAAATCCAAAGTTTTTGAGTGTTTTATAAATGCCATCAATAGCAACATTTGGTGTATAAAAAGAAGATAGTGTAGAATGTGAGGCATCTTTATATTCTTCATCAGTAAGCAATAGTTTTAATCTATCTCTTTCTTCTTTCCAATTATCTTTTCTTTCATCAAAAGCATCAGATATTCCACCCCAACCAACATAACGAGATAATATATCTTGTTCTTCTAGTGTTGCATATCTATCTTCATTTTCTATCTTTTTTAATAATTGTATTGCTTTATAATTATCTTCAAATCTTGATTTAGCACCAAAACTTGTATCAATTTTATCATCACTAATATGATAACTAATTGGTACTTGTTTTTCTTCTTCTAATTTATAGACTTTTTCATCAATTACATCTACTTTTAGTCCATCATAAGTTGGTATTATATCAGCAGTTGTTACCTTGTATTCTATTTCATCATTATTTATTAAAGATACTTCATTATCAATTTTTTCTAGTTCTTTACTATCAATTTCTTTTTGATCTACTAACCTTGTACTAGATATATTCATATCAAATTTTTTATCATCAAAATTATTCCAAAAGATATGAATTATACTAGGAGTTAAACTAATAGAAAAATCTTTATCTTTGTATAGTTCTTGCAAAAAATAATTATTTAGTATTCCTTCATTTATTTTTTTCTCATCAGTCTTATCTGAATTAAAATATGTAAAACTATTATCACCAAAATCATCTGCTAATGGACTTGTTAAAAGAATAGTTAAGTTTCTCTTTTTAGATTTAATATGTTCCCATCTTTGTAATTCTACATTATGTATTTCAAATGTGTTTTGATATTTAGTATCAAATGAATTAAAAATATCACATATCTTATTTGCTAATTCTTCTTCTCTTGGAGTAAATAGCGATAATTGTTCTTTAAAATTATCTTCTTTATCAATAACTATTTCTTCTTTTGGTGTATCTTCCTCTACTTCTCTATTTTTAGAATTATCTTCTACTACTTTCTTCTTATAATTAAATGACCTATCATATTTATTATAATAATTATCATAAATACTTTCTAATAGCTCATAATCAAATATTGTATTTTTCTCTATTCCAAATAATATATTTTGTTTTTCTTCTTCATTTACATTATCTTCTTTAAATTGACATAAAACTTTTGATTGAATATAATTTTGGATTTTATCAAGACTATTTGCTTTATTAATAAATTCATTATAAAGAATAACAGTTTCTTTATTAGATATTTGCATACATTTTAAAATATCTTCATTTTCCATTCTTGATGTCATTTCATAAACACTTGGTAAGTTATAAATATTAAAGTTAGATTTTGATAAAAAAAGTGAAGTCATTGTTCTAGCAATAAACTCCACTTCATCACGATTAGTATCTTTATAATTATCTACTATCTTCATTAAAGATATTTTATAAAATGTATTATAAAAATTCTCATATAATGTTTTATCTTCTTCATACTTTAAACTATTCTGATTTTGATAATATTTTAATATAGGTATATCTACAAAATGACTATAATTTAATGTTTTATAATCTCTACCATAAGTCTGTCTTATATCAAAAACATATATTTTTTTATCATCATCAATTATTGGAATACCTTTGCTTTTAGGTTTTATTCTTCTTCCTATTCCTTCACTATTCCATTCATCAAATGTCATAAATACTTTACCAGTAGAATTATAAGAATATAAATTAAGTACATTATCTATACTATATTTATCAAGTATTTTAGACCAATAATTAATAAACTTATTCCAATTATACTGACTTGTCTTTACTTCATTTAAAGTATCATCTCTTATAGAAATAAAATCACTTAAAAAATCTTTATTCATCTTTTACACCTTCTTTCTTATTCTTTCTCAATTAAAAAAATCTCTATTAAAGAGTTTCTGTTCTTTCTATTAACTTTTATTTTATCGGATATTGCATTATAACGAAATGATAATTTGCTACTTAATTCTTCTAAACCTTTTAAATCATTAGTAGATAATGGTGGTGCTAAATAAAGCTGGGCTATGATGTTATCATTTTCTTTTACATATTCTACATTAAAATCTATCTTACCAAATATCTTTATAACTTCATTTATGATAGCAATAAGTTTATTTCTATCTTGGGACTCTTTGGTATTAACTTTTACTTCTTCTTTTTTATCATCATTTTTTATTTGATCTACTGTGTAATATCTATCAGTAAATCTTTGCAATACTCTTTTTTGTCTATCTACACAACCTGATGTATAACAACTAAACTTATTATATAAAATAGTATCTCTAATTATTGGGTGTCCTACTGATGAGAATATAATTGTTTTATATACTAATTGTTTTATTTCATCAGCAGTCATTAATCTTCTTGATATTAAACTTGTTCCTTTACTACCGTTATTGTTAGTAAAACTCATCGAATAATTTAATGAAGTTGTTTCAACTCCGTTAGTTCCAAGCCGATTACTTATTTGTTCAGCAGTATCTTGTGAATTGGTTTTTAAAAATTGAAGTCCACAGTTATCTTGAACTATCTGACTAATTTCTTTTCCATATAAATCATCTAGTTGCTGAATACTTTGTAAATAAAATACAAAGAAAAGTCCTCTACTTCTACCTACACTACACATAGATTTTATATCTTTAAGTGGTGGTGTATTTCCAAATTCATCAAGCAAGAAAACTATATCATAAGGAAGTTTCTTGTTTTCTTGTTCATTACATAGTATTACTAATGTTTTATATATAAGTGATACTATTATTGATACCAAAGTATAATATATTTGTGATTCATCTGGAATACAACAATATAAAACAGTTGGCTTTTTACCTAAACTATCAAAATCAAAATCTGACTCTGATGTAACATTTTCTACATTAACATCATCATACAAGGACATTCTTTCACTAAATGTTGAAGTTATTGACCTATAAGTAGTTTCAGATGTATTTAATAAGCTAAATAATTTATCTTTACTTTTCATATCATAAGATTTCTTTTCCATATATTTTTTTAGTTTTTTATTATTAACATCTGACATTGAACTACTTTGAAATTTCTTTATAGCAGTTAGTGTTATTTGTTCTCTTTTAATTTTACCTTCCACATAATCTTCTAAAAATAAAAAGATTATTCCATAAAGCAAATCAGCAGAACTATTATTCCAAAATTTTTCTTTTGCAGTTATATCGTCCATTATCATAGTAGATATATCACTTACTAATTGATTACAACTAGCATAATGAACAATTGACTTATTTTTATATTCAAGTATTTTTTCTTCATCAGTTTCTTCTAAACTTAACTTTTGATACTTATAATATAATTCATATTCTTTAATAACTGGCTCTAATAAATTAATATGACTTGAATATTCTGGATTTCTAAAATCTACACATAAAACATCATAACCATTATCTTTAAACATTTTACTTGTAGCATTTAATATTTCTCCTTTGGGATCAGTTATAAAAACACTTTTTTTCTTTTTGGCAGTTGCTATAAAACTACAATAAGGTATTACTGATGTTACTGATTTACCACTACCAGTTGAACCTAGACAAATCCAATGTGGTGTCTTATTATCAAACCATACTTTTTTATTATCTTTACTAAAATAAATTGGAAAACCACTTTCATTAATACTATCAATTTTTTCTTCTCTAAAATTCTTTTTTATTTCATCCATTGTTGACCATCTAGCACTACCATGTTCATTATTATTTTTTATCTTTTGTCTAGTTAAAAATGGCTCAATAAAATAAAGAAAGATTATCATTAATAAAGATATAGCTAAAATTATTATATAAGTTATTTGCATAGATTATCTTTCCATTTCACCATCATGTTCTTCATCATTAAGTTCTTCAAGTACATCATCAAGCATATCTTCATCTATTACTTTATAATCTTTTACTTCTTTTTCACCTAATTGTAATTCTATAAGTCTTTCAATTATATCTTCTCTAACATTTGGATCACATCTATCTAAAAACGGACCACCTGTCGTTAAGATAGGGGTCATTGAATCAGCACCATATTCATACACTGACAAATCAGTTAAACCAAGTTTATCATTAATATCTACTATTACATCTGGTAAATCTTCGTATCTTGCTACTATTTCTTCAAGACCTGTATCTACATAGACTAATTTAACTTTGCTATTTAATAATTCTTTTATTTCTTCTTCATTATATTGTTTTAGTAATGGTTGATTCTCGTTCATTAGAATTATCCTCCTTAACAATACTTTCTAAAAAAGATGTTTCATTTTTGATAGCAATTACCATTAACTTATAAGTTTCTTTTTCTAAATTATTTTTAGTATTTTTACCTTTTGTTTCATACTTACTAATTTCTTTTTGATTATTTCTAATTCTATTTTTAACTTCATTTTGTATATTATTATATTTTGTAATAGTATTTTGCATATTAGCAAACTCTATATTTAATTTTGTAAAATCCATTATTCCACCTTACCTTTCTAATTCTTCATCTTTAATCATTTCAATACACTCTTCATAAATTGCTTCATATAAATCTTGTCTATCTACTTCATTTAGTTCTTCAAGAGTAATATTATTATCTAAATAATTTATAGTTATAAAATCAGTTATTCGTGATACTGATAAATTACTACTACAATCATCAAGATAAAAATCAAGTGCAATTTCTTTAATATCAGTAATGACATCATCACTTAATGTTATATCTCTTTCTCTTGCATTATCTTCAATACTTCGATAAATTATATAATCAGTTAAATCTCTTTTATCTTCTTTTGATAACTTACGATAATTAATTAAACTATTCACTTTGAATATCTCCTTTCTCAACATATATTGTTTTATGATAAATAAGTAATTCACATATTACCTTATCATCTTCTTTTAATAAGTAAGTGCTACCCCAAAACTTAATCCATTTTTTTCTTAAACTTTTTAACAACTTTTTCATATAGCACTCCTTTTATTTTTTTAATCAAATTTTTAATTGCTTTTATGAATTTATCTTTTTTATTAACTACTTTTTCTTCTTTAATATATTTATTTAAAGATTTTCTTACAGCAATAATTATTTGTTCAACTTCACTTTCAAAAAAGTAATCAGTTTTATCTAAATCTAATTTAATCTTTTTTATTATTTTTTCTTTCATTTTCTTCCTCCATCCTAGAACATCTACTTGATATTCTTAAACCACAATATAAAAAAAGTGATAGGCTAAGTTCTACCACGACAAATATTATAAATATTAACCATTTCCATAATGGCATAATTATTACCTCCTTAATTTTATAAATTAAAAAGACCACCATATAGTGATCTCAATTTATTATTTTATTGTTATTAATAGTAATACTACAACAAATTATTTCTCATAATCAAATAATTTACTAAACTCTTGTGATGCTTTTTCCATTTCATAATTTATATTTTTTATTGCTTTTTCCATTTTGTATTTACTAGGAAACATATTAATAGCATTAGCATTTTTAAAATAATTATCTAATACTTTCTTTCTTCTTTCTTTACTATTTAATTTAATGTCTTTTAAACTATTTTGATAAGCAACTTCTTGTATTAAATCTTCAATAGTAATTTTATCTAATCCACTTTTATTTTTTACTGTCATATAAGTTCGATTATATTTATATAATGAATGATTAACTATTGCATTATAAATATAATTATCAATATATTCTTGTTTTTTATTTACAATACTATTATCAAAAGTCTGCTCACTAATATTATTGTTTTCATTTAATAAGTCGAAATAATCATTTAACTTTTGCAAATCTTTATTAATATCTTTTTTACTAGCATATAAAATTGAAGTTTCATCATTAAATAAATACTTTTTTATTTTATTAGTTAATGATTTAATTTCTTTACCAAGTTCATTATCTTTTATAGAATTATATTTTATTTTCTTTGATGACTGATTATTAAGATTTCTATATTCCTTTAATAATTCTCCTAGTTTTAAAATATCTTCTTCAACATACAACTCGCTAATATTTTTTAAAGCAAAGTTTTTTTCATTAGGACTAAAATAAGATTTTAAATAATCAATATCCTCGTTTGTTTTTTTTAGAAGTGGTGTATAATATTTTTCTCTTTCAATAGCAAGTTCTACTAATCTTTTTAAGTATCTTTGTTCATCAAGAGTTATCTTACCTTTTCTTCTATAATTCACTTTATTTTCACAATATAAATAATTAGGTCTCTTTTCTATAAATGCAAAATGAATATGAGGTTGATGTTTTCTATTAGTATGAACTGAAAATACATAACTCATATTTTTTATATCTTTAAATCCACAATACTTTAAAAATTGTGGCATTACTTCTTTTGCAATTTTTTGTTCTAATGTCTTTATATCAATATTTTCATCAAGATATTCTTTTTTAAAACTTAAAATACCTTTCCATAAATTAGAATCTTCAATATACTTTTTATAATCATTCTTAATCTTTGCTATATCTTTTTTAGTAGCATAACTACCATCTTCAAGTATAAGATTATAATTTTCTCCTCTCGTATGTCCCATATAATATTCAAACATACCAACCATTTTTTTACTTTCATTAGAAAAATAATTTATCATATCATCAATATCTTTTAATCTATTATTCTCATAACTTAAAGATGTATTTTTATTATCTCGTGATTTTAAAGCTAAACAATATTTACTTTTAAAGACAACATTAGGACTTTTCTTACTCATTAAAATTATCTTTATTATTTAATATTTCTTTTAAACATTTATCTTCATTAATATCAGCATTTGATAAATAACCAACATTAGCAAAATGTTGCTCTGATATTTTAAAATGTTTATATTGTCTTTTAGAAATTTTTTCCACTATATCATTTAACTTTTGTAATTTAATATTTATCTCTTTTAAAAAATTAATTTCTTTTGGCTCGTTAATATATTTTTCAATAATAGCATTAATAATTTTATTAACCGAAGTAGTATTATCTTTTGCTACCAATGATAATCTATCATAAGTATTATCATCTACTCTAACTGTTATTTTTTTCATCTTCTAGTTTCCTTACTATTCTATAATCAAAAGTACCATCATCTTTCTTTTCAATTATAAATGCTATAAACTTTGGATCATTAAATGCTTTACTTAAAAATACATATTTATTTTTTTGAACTGCTTTATAAGAATATTTATTTTTATCTGTAAAGTAATCTTCGCCAAACATTTTATATTTACTTACCCAAGAACATAATCTTCTTTGAGGAGTTCTACTATCTAAAATATTCATATCAAATCCACCAGTTTCAAATATCTCTCTAGCAGTCTTTGAATTATCTTTTAATTTTTCTTTAACAGCCCATAGTTTAAAATCATTTTTATAAACTATCTGACATTTATTAATAATTTTTTCTACATTAGAATTACTTAATAACTTATTTATTTCTTCATCATTATATACTCTAATCTTTTTCATTTTCATTACTACTTTCTTTTAATTTTTTATTTTGTTCTTCATAATATTTATCAAACTTTTCCATATATGAGTTATAACCAAGTTCAATTAAATATGTTAGCATTTTATTAAAACTAAAATTATTTTTTACTGCTAATAGTTCAATTCTTGTTTTTAAGTTATTATCAATTCTCAATGTAGTTCTTACTAAACCTTTTATCACTTTATCTTCTCCTTTCATTTTTTAAGTAGCCACTTTCTACATTTTTAAGGTATTTTTCTTAATAAAAATATAAGATATTTTTAATGGGCATAAGGAAAACGACACCACAAATCTTGTTATTCCTTTTAAAACAAGGATAAATTATGGTGTCTTACTATTTTTGCACTTGCAAAAATGACCATTTTTTCATTTGAAAGTGGCTACTTACTATCAAAAATACCTTTATTTAAAACAAATTAAATGGCTACTTTTAAATAAGAAAGTGGCTACTTTATTAAAATTTGCTTTAATAATGTGCTTCCTCTTATTTTTTTTCTTACTCGATTATAAAATCATTATCATAAAAATTATTATAAGGTTTATCTAATTCTAATTTATTATTAGGATTTTCTAAATTAAAATCTATTAGTTGCATTCCATCAAGTTTTTCTCTATTTGCATTCTCTACTTGATAGTGCAAGTGATTACCAGTTGAGTGTCCAGTTGTTCCAACACCTGCAATTTCAGTCCAATGACTTACTCTATCTCCAACACTAACCTTTGCACTATTTGGATAAAGATGAGCAAATACAACATAATATATTTCATCATAATCACTATCACATTTAATAGTTATTAGATTACCAATATTATTACCACTTTGATCGTATGGTATATTTTCATTTTGAGTAAATGTTACCTTATCAACTATTCCATCACAAACGGAATATACTTTTGTTTTTGCTGGTACTGCTAAATCCCAACCACTATGAACATTACTTTCTCCATAAATAATTCTTTGTTCATTAAAGAAACTTGTTATGGTAAAGTTTGTATCAAGTGGTAGATTAAATCTTCCTGTACTTACTACTAAATAATCTTCATTATCTTTAATATTAGATTCAGTACAAGCAGTCATATTTTTTACTCTTCCATCACTACATACATCATTAATTTCTTTTGATGTTTTATTTTCTTCATCTTGATTTAACTTATACAAAGTATCTAATGTAAGACTTGTATCTTCTAAATGAAAGTATAAAAGTCTTTGTAATGGAACATAACCATTTGTAAGGTTATTATTTAAAGTACTTATATAAGCATCAGCATATTCAGCATTATCTTGGACTTTTTCTTTTGTTAGTTTTGCACCAAAAAAATCAAAAATCATAAGTACACATATTAAAATAACCATAACAAATGCTATGGTTAAAATTGAACTACTACCTATGATTTTTAATAACAGATTTTTCTTTTTCTTCTTCATTATTTATATTTATAGAAAAGAGAAGAATAATAATTCTCCCCTTTATCTATTACTTCCTTTAACATTTCTAATGAAATTAAATCTAACAAAAAGTCCATAAAAGATTCATTTGGATCATCAAACTCTTCAAAATATATTTTTTTAAATTGTTTTCTTAACTTTTTAATACTTGGTGTTTTCATTTATACACTTTCTCCCATAAGTTCTACTTCAATAGGTGTTGCCATTATCTTAACTCTAATTCTATTTTTAGAATTAATAGTAAGTAGAAACTCTCCCATTTCTGCTTGCATTAAAAATTCTTTTTGAGTATCAGTAAGTGGGTTTTGATAAAATAGTTTTAAATATGTTATTAAATCATCTTCTTTTAACATACCTACTAATTGATACTGACAATTATTAAATATTGCTGTTGCACTTCTAACACTATCATCATCTCCCAAAAAGTCGTGAATACTTTGTGTTGCTGGTATGAATGACCCATGATATTTTCTTATTCTACGAGCAATTTGTTCAAATGTTAATAATACTTCACTATCAGTATTTTTTAAATATAAATGAAATTCATCTACTATAACTGCAATATTTTTAATTCTATTTTTATTATCTTCTCTATCATTTACTATCTTATTTCTTACAATAATATTATTTAGATAAGTTAATAAGTTTACTAATTGTGTTGTAATAATTCTTTTGTTCTTACTATACAATAAATCTTTTACATTAAAAGCTATTAAGTTAGATTCAAGATTTACTGATGTATAACCATTAAATAACATTGCATCAGTTCCTACTTTAAATCTATCTAATAATATTTCTAATTTATCAACTATCTTTAATTGTTCTGGATTAGTTATCATCTTACGATAGTCTGGTAAAAAATTAATTAAATCAGTAAAAATTGGATAATCAGTATTCTCATATTTTTCTAGTGTAGATATTTTTGTGTTCTTGGTTATTCCAAATACTTTATACAATTTTTCTATCATATCTAGCATAACAACTACTTCGCTTTCTTTTATTTCTTCAAAAGCACATTTGATAAATGTTTCAAGTGAGCCTAAATGTTTTGCTAGTGGACAATCTTCATAATTAATTGTTCCTACCTCATTATCTTCTTGTTCTTCTTTATCACTTGGAAGAAATCTAACTTGTAATGGATTAATTATTCCACCACTAGCAGAATACATATCAATATATTCTCCTTTATTTTTTCTAACTAATTTTTCGTATTCTCCCTCTGCATCAAATAGAAAGCATTTATTACCACGATTAATTTCATTGATAATCATTTTCTTTAAAGTAAAACTTTTACCACCACCTGTTGATGCAATTATTGCTAAATTATGTGATGGTCTTGTCGCATCTTTATGGAACAAATCAAATATTGTTGGTAATGCCGTATGAATATCAGTTCCAATCATATAACCTGTTTCATCATTAAAATGAGTAATTGTTAATGGAAAAGATGCTGCAAGAGTTAAACTTGGTAAATAGTTATGGTAATCTTCAAAACTATTTTTTGATATATCATAAGATTGCCAACCTTCCATTTGCCTCATACGAGGTGTATCTAATTTTATATGGAAAACATCTGCTATCTTTTTTAATTCTTTTATTTTTTCTTCTCTTTGTTTTTTATCGCCATTAACTATAATTATAAAATCTACTTCTTTAATTTTTTCATCACCATTTTTAATTTGAGTCATAAGTGCTTGGAAGTTTTCTTTTTCAGTATCCATTTGTGTTGCATCAGATAATTTTCTTGTTGTATTTCTTTCTGATATTAAAAACTCATAATTATTATCTAATCTTCTAACTAATTCTTCGGTTGGTATTGTGTCTTTAATATGGATACAACATCTCGTATCTGGAACATTAAATAAATCTTCAAAGAATAATTCATCTATAAATGGTGGTATATTTTTAATAGTAATAACTTGTATTTGCTCATCATCAGAATCTATATATCCCATATTTTCATTAACAAAAAATGGAGAGATTAATTCTACTAAATCGCTCCACATTAATTGCTCTATACTAGCAGTAGATAAATATAAATTAACTAAAAATTGGTATATCTCTAATTTATTTATCACTGGTTTTATATTTAGTCTTGGTGTCATATTATAGCAGTGCATCTTAACTTCTTCTGCTATATGTTCCAATGCTTTATCATTATCACTTACTAATACAAAGTAATATCTACTTGTAGTTGTTAAATTCTTTTCTTCTAATAATTCTAATCTATCATATCTTTCTTGTAAAAAAATTATCTTATCTTCTTCATTTGAATATTCTTCCATTAATTTTTTATAATAATCTTTATTAGCAGTAAGATCTATTTTATCATCTAATTTATATATTCTTAAATCTAAATCTTTTAACTGATATAAATATTTTAATTGATGAAAAAAATTATTTTTTTGAGTATTTAAAGTTAAAGATAAATCTATTGCATCTACTGAAAATACTTTTGCATAACTATTATCACGAAGATTAATTATTCCTTTATCATCAACTATTTTAGAATTCATAAATGTACTTGCATTTTTAAACTTATTTTTAAGAACACCTTTTGTTATATATTCTTGACTATATTTATCTTTTTTTAATATAAACTTTTCTATAACTTTATGTTCTTTATCTTTTTTCTTTTGTTCTTTACTAATTTTTTCTTTACTCAATTTCACTCACCTGTCTTTCTTTTTGATATATATAGATTTT
>CAZPSA010000032.1:0-14748 GCA_964589375.1 uncultured Clostridium sp. | reverse complement strand
GCACACATTTTTAATCGTAATGCACTTATTTGTGCACTTTACTTAAAATTTAACGTTTAAGTATTCATGTCCAAAATTCTGCGTCTCTTTATCTAACATTTTAGACCAACACCCCAATTATACTATTTGCTTAAATTAACATTTTTTTCAAAATAAAAGATGGTTCTATGATTTCTAGTAGAGCATGAAAACTCCCTTTTAACATTTTTACTGACGACTTTATATTCAAAAAGCTACCCGTTTTAGCTGGGCGATAGCATAAAAAAGACTATTAACAAAACTTACTTTGCTAATAGTCCTGTGATAATTAAATATCATTCTTACTATAGTATTAAACTAATTCAACTGTAGCGCCAGCTTCTTCTAATTTAGCTTTTAGCTCGTTAGCTTCATCTAAAGAAACATTTTCTTTAATATTTCCACCATTATCAGCAACGCCTTTTGCTTCTACTAGTCCTAAACCAGTAATTTCACGTATAATTTTGATTACGCCAATTTTAGCAGCGCCAGCATCTTTTAATACAACTGTTTTAGTAGAAGGTCCTTCTTCAGCAGCGGCAGCAGCAGGTGCAGCAACAGCTACAGCAGATGGATCAACACCAAATTCCTCCTTCATTGCGTCAACTAATTCTTTAACTTCAAGAATAGTCATTTCTTTTAGTGAACTAATAAATTCTTCTTTTGTTAATTTTGCCATTTCTTTTCTTCCTTTCTTATTATTTTTCTAATCCTTCAGCATATAAATTTAATGCTATAGATAGATTTTTTACGTGTTCTATCATACCACCTGCAAGCATAGTAAGTAAACCTTCCATTGATGGAATACTAGCATATTCATTGATTACCTTATTATCAACGATTTCACCATTAATAATTCCTGAACGAATTTCAGCACACTTATGGTCTTTTGTAAATTTGCTTAATGCTTTAATTGGTTCTAATAATTCTTTACCAAATAAAATCGCATTAGGTCCTTCTAAGTCGGCAGATAAATCTAAATTTAATCCATCGGTTGCTCTTTTTACTAATGTATTTTTATAAATTTTAATTTCACCATTAGCTTCTTTAACTTTATTTCTTAAGTCAGCCATTTCCGCAACAGTTAAACCTTGATAAGAAAATAATACTACAGATTCAGAATTCTTAATTTTATCTGATATTTCATTAATAACTTCTTTTTTTGCATCAAGAATTTTATTACTTGCCATTTTTCCTCCTTTACATTTATAAAAAACTTTCCGTTATGGAAAGTTAACAATATAATAACCTTCCTCGGCAGGAAATATTAAGCTTCACGCTCCTGCGGTCTACGGATAAAAAGTTTTTTAATCTGACTAATTATATAATATTTTTGATTATCTGTCAAAAGAATTTAAACTAATTCTAATTCCAGGTCCCATTGTTGTACAAATAGTAATACTTTTAACAAATGCCCCCTTAACAGTAGTAGGCTTGCTTTTTATAATAGTATTTACAAAATATGTTAAATTTTCTTTTAAAGCTTTTTCATCGAAAGATACTTTACCAATTAATGAATGAACATTACCATATGAGTCAGCACGATATTCAATCATTCCTTTTTTTACATCAACAACTGTTTTGGCAGGAGTTGTAGTTACGGTTCCAGTTTTTGGATTAGGCATTAATCCTTTTGGTCCTAAAACCTTTCCGATTTTACCTAATTGTGGCATCATTTCTGGGGTTGCAATGATAATATCATAGTCAAACCAGTTTTCATTAGCAATTTTATCAATTAGGTCAGTATCACCTACAAAATCAGCTCCAGCTTCTTTTGCTTCAGTAGCAGCTGCACCCTTTGCTAATACTAAAATCTTTTTAGTTTTACCAGTACCATTAGGAAGAACGATTGATCCTCTTAATTGTTGGTCAGACTTTTTAGTATCAATATTTAGGTTCATTGCAACTTCAACTGAACTGTCAAATTTAGTAATACTTGTACTTTTTACTAAATTAATTGCTTCAGTAATATCATACTCTTTATTTTTTTCAATTTTACTTGAAGCTTCCACATATTTTTTTCCTAATTTTTTCATTATTTTCCCTCCAATCGTGGTTAATTGCGGATAATTATATTATTTACTCTTCTTCTTTAGTTTCTTTACCAATTACTTCAACTTCAGCGTCATCATTTTTAACGCTTTCTTCCATTGCCTCTAGCTCAGCTTCCCTCTTAGCAGCTTCCTTTTCAGCTTCTTTTGCTTCTTTTGCTTGTTCAGCCATTTCAGCATCATTTAAGCCTTTTACCGCAATACCCATATTTCTTGCTGTTCCTTCAATTATGGTCATAGCAGCTTCAATAGTATAAGCATTTAAATCAGGTAACTTAGTTTCAGCAATTTGACGTAATTGTTCTTTTGTGATAGTAGCAACTATTTCATTAGCGCCTTTTTTTGAGGCTTTTGTAATTCCAGCCGCTTTCTTTAATAAGAATGGTGCTGGTGGAGTTTTTAACACAAAATCAAATGAACGATCATCAAAAATAGTTATTTCAACAGGTAAAATATCACCCATTTTATCTTTTGAGGCATCATTAAACTTCGTACAGAATTCTCCTAAATTAATTCCAGCAGGCCCTAAAACAGTTCCAACAGGTGGTGCTGGAGTTGCTTTTCCAGCAGGAATTTGTAATTTTATTCTTTTAACGATTTCTTTTGCCACGAAAAACACATCCTTTCATTTTCGCTTAGTGGTATGGGCTAATCCGCATTCCCTTCCACTTGCTTTTATATATAAAAATATATAATTGCATTAAAGATAATATCATAAGTTTTCACTAAATTCAAGCATTTTTAGCTGATTTATATCAATCCATAAACCATTACTTTAAATTACAATTCAATAATAAAAAAAACAATTATTAAGTACTATATTATTATAGCCACTAATAACATTTTAGGCTACTACATAATAATCAGTTTTATTAGCTTATTTTTATATTTAAAAGAAAAAACGATTAACTAGTTTCTTTATATCTTCTAACAAGAACCCTCCGGCGACTTTGTCTTTCCTCTTCTTCCGCTCTTTGAATTTTACCTTTATTTAAAGTTTGCTCTAATCTAATCCGTAAAGCTGCCATTATTTGAATTATTTCAAATGTTGGCGGACAATTCATATCATTTATTATTTTAAACATATAATTATATTCTTCATATAAACTAGGGTTTACTTTTTCAAGTTTATGAAGCATAGTATGAGCAAATCTTGTAATAATTGCCCCATTTTCAATCGTTAATTCCCCATTATCAGCGGCTTTCTGAATATGATGAAATGTTATCGGATTATCTCTTGTAATTGGGTATCCCATCCAATCATAGCACTGCAAACTATATATTTTAATCATTGATTGTAGAGTTCTTTTGCTGCTCATAATTCCTCCTGATTAATTATATTCTAACATAAAAAAAGAATAATGAAAATTCATTAAACTTTTAATAAGAACATCAATTAAATTACATAGAAAAGGTATTTTAATTTAAGGCTGACACTTGAAACAATTCAACTTCAACTGGTGTTTCTTGTCCAAATAGGTCTATCAAAACAGTTAATCTACTATTTTCAATATCCAAATTATCAATAGTTCCTTCCATACCTTTAAATGGACCATCAACAATGGAAACTCTAGTTCCAACCGTAAGTTCTTTATCAACATCCATTCTTGTCATACCCATATTAGCAAGTATTTTATCAATTTCTTGAGGTTTTAAAGGAGTAGGTTTTGCTCCTTTACCAGATGAACCAATAAATCCCGTTACTCCCGGAGTATTACGAACGATATACCAAGCTTCATCAGTCATAATCATTTCAACTAAAATGTAACCTGGAAACATTTTTTTCTGTTTTTCTTTTATACTACCATCTTTCATTGTTTCTTTAACGGTCTCTTCAGGGACAATAATTCTAAAAATATAGTCTTGAAATCCCATTGATTCAGCACGCATTTCCAATTTTTCTTTAACTTTTGATTCGTGGCCACTATAAGTGTTAACTACATACCATTCTTTTTCCATATTATAATCCCTTCATAACTGAACTTAACCATGCAAATAATGCATCTAAACCATAGAAATATAAACCAAATATAACGATAAATGCCACAACCGCTATACTATATTTTATCATTTCTTGCTTAGTTGGCCATTTTACCTTTTTTAATTCAGCTTTTACTTCTTGACTATAACTTTTTTGATTAACCTTTTTTTCAGTTTTTTTAGTTGTTTTCTTTTTTACCTTAGCAGCTTCCTTACTAGTCTTATTACCTTTTACAATCTTATTATCTTTTTTAGGTTTCGTTGTTTTTTTAAGATTGGTTAATGTTTCTTCTTTTTCCATTTTTTCACCTCATATTTTTTCAAAATAAAAACACCTTCCGTGCTTGCTTAAAATATAGCACAATTATTTGATTAATGCAAGGCCAGTTTCTATTTATTGCATTTTATTATTAAATTTCTAGTTTTTAATAGTTTTATACATTCAAAAGCATCAAGCAATTAAAGAGAACACTTTTTCTTTATAGTAAAGACTTAATTTTATTTCTTATTCTTTGAATTGTATTATCTATCTGTTTAGGTTCTTTATTCAAAATACTAGCTATATCTTGATAGCTAAATCCACTTATTATTAATTTATATACTTCTTTTTCAAATGGTGAAAGCATAGTTTCAATTTTGCTTATTAATTCTTGACAATTTTCTTCACTTTCTAATTTTTTTAATGGATCTTTAGTCGTATCACCAATAATTTCTTCTAAAGGGCGATTAAAACTTTCATAGTCATATTCTAAACTATAGGCTTCATTGTGAATTTTATTTTTTTGAGTTTCCGCTTTTCTTACTGCATTTTGAACTTTTCTTTCAACTACTAACGAGATAAAAGTTAGCAACGTAGTATCTTTATTGTTTGTATATTTAATTATAGCATCAGTAAAACCTAACATTGCTTCCTGTCTAACTTCATTTATATCCATATTTAAAGCGTAAATAGTCTTTTTATATTTTGCCATTATTATATTAATGATGTAATTATATTTTTCAAATAGTACATCTTTAGCATCTTCGTTATTCTCACATACCATTTGAGTTAATTCAATATCGTTATACTCCATTACTTACCTATTCCAAACATTAATATTCCTGCCGATACCGAAGCATTTAGTGAATTTACTTGTCCCCTCATAGGAATACTTATAATTACATCAGCATTTTTTCGAACTAAGTTACTTAAGCCAAATCCTTCAGAACCAATTATTAAACATATTTTATCAGCATAATTTACTTCCTTATAGTTTTCACCATCAGCTTCCGCAGCATATATAAAAAAACCTTTTTCTTTCAATTTATTAATTGCCGTTACAAGATTATTTGTCATTATTATATTCACATGAGCAAGTGCTCCGCTGCTGATTTTCATAACCGTTTCATTTACCAATACAGATCGATCTTTAGGTATAATAATATTCTTTATTCCTCTTGCTTCACAAGAACGAATTATTGCCCCAAAATTGTGAGGATCTTCTAAATGATCAAGCATTAAAACAAAGTCATCATCTTCAATCGCAGATAATGTTTTATAAGTATAATCATATATTTCAGCAATTATTCCTTGATGATTTTTAGCCATTTTATCCATAACTTTATTATCTGTAATAACATATTTTAAGTTATTATTTTTAATTATATTTATAATTTCTTGATCATGAAAATTGTTACTTAAATATAACTTTCTTATTTTAGATTTATCTAGTTCTCTAAAAACATTTTTTCCACATACTCTCACAATATTTCCTCCATTATTTCTTCTAGTCTCGGCTTATTATTTTGATACAAATACCCTATTAAACATTCAAAACCTGTTGATAAACGATATGTAACTATATCTGTTGTCTTACTTTTATGGCTTTTGACATTACGTCCTTTTTTTATAATATCTAGTTCCTCGGAAGTTAAAATTTCACGAGTAATAAGGTCTTCTAAAATTTGGCGCTGACTTTTAGCTGATACATACTCTAAAGACTTTGATTGCAACTCATTAACGTTTTTTATATTGGAATTTATTAAATGCTTACGAACATAGAGTTCATAAACTACATCTCCCAAGTAGGCAAGAATAAGATTTTCCATAAACATCACGCCAAGAATATATCATAATTGCTGGAAAAAGTAAAATAGTTTTTAAGAATAATTAAGTTCACATATAAAAGAATTTATAATAAAAGAGTTAATTGTTTAGATTTACTAATATTAACTCTTTGTTTTTGTTTAACCTCTCACTTTGAGGATCAAATTTCAAGGCTTGTTCTACATATTGTAAAGCCTCACTATAATATCCGACATAGAAACAGCATACTGATAAAATATCTTCAATTGTACCATTATAACAATTTGGGTCATTAATATAACTTTTCGGATTTTGTTTAATTAAAAGTGCCAGTTTCAAATAATAAATAGCATGGTTATAATCATTTTGTAAATAATAGATATAACCGGTTTCATAATACCCTTCTCTTAAATAGGGAGCTTCAGCAATAGAACTTATCGCATACGTTAAAGCTTCTTGCGGGTTATTTTTATTTAGATAGCAACGAGAAATAAATCTTAACGAAGCACATCTTTCATCTCGCCATGTTGCATTTTTCATTTTCAAGTGTCTTTTTAAGGTCTTTATTGCCTCATCATAACGACCATAATACATATACTCTCGGCCAAGATAATGCATATTACGGTCATTTTTAGGATCTTCCTTTACAGATTGCTCTAATAATGGCAAATATGAACTTCTAGATTTATAAATGTCAGGATAATGCTTTAAAATAATTTCTTCTATCGTTATTGTTTTTTCATTATTTCCCAAAAATTTTAGTACTTCATGAACTGGGTTTACCCACACATAGTTATTACGACTATGAATTTTTTCTTGGAGAAAAACAATTGATGGATGGTTATTTTTATCAAAAGACCAAATATTGGTATACCTTACGCGGTTAGCATCACTAGCCTGTTGTTCTAATTTTTTTCGCCAACCTGTTTCTAGCACTTCATCTAAATCTGTACAAACACATAAATCAGCATCTTTTGGAACCATATCAAGTGATTTGTTTCTAGCAACATCAAATCGCCAAGGTATAATAGTCTCTTGTTTTACTTTTACTCCTAATTCTTTTAATAGTCTGACTGTATTATCATTTGAACCTGTATCTAGAACGTATATATCGTCAGCCTCTTTCATAGACTGATACCATCTATTTACAAATTTTTCTTCATTCTTTGATATAGCATATACAATTATTTTCATTTAAATTATGCGGCAGCTCCTGATGGACCAGTTGGACCTTGCGGAATTGTTAAATTTAATGTGAAATTAGGTGCTACACCAGTAATAGTTGCTGACGCTTGAGTTCCTGGATTACCAGTTGTTACTGTTCCAATAGTTATTGTTGGCGTTTCGGCATCAGTACCCGCTGGGCCGGTTGGTCCTATCTCTCCTTGAATGCCTTGAGCTCCTGTTGCCCCTGCTGGGCCGGTTGGTCCTGTTACTCCTTGAATGCCTTGAGCTCCTGTTGCCCCTGCTGGGCCGGTTGGTCCTATCTCTCCTTGAATACCTTGAGCTCCTGTTGCCCCTGCTGGGCCGGTTGGTCCTATCTCTCCTTGAATACCTTGAGCTCCTGTTGCCCCTGCTGGACCGGTTGGCCCTGTTACCCCTTGAATACCTTGAGCACCGGTTGCACCTGCTGGACCGGTTGGTCCTGTTACCCCTTGAATACCTTGAGCACCAGTTGCTCCTGCTGGACCGGTTGGCCCTGTTACCCCTTGAATACCTTGAGCACCAGTTGCTCCTGCTGGACCAGTTGGTCCTGTCGCACCACGAGGTCCTGGCGGTGCATAAAACGTATAACAGTTTGCATCATTACAATCGTTCATATATAATCATTCCTTTCCTTATAGTTTATGTTCCTTATAATAAAATTGACCAATTAAAAAGCACAATATATGTAATATGTGCTAAATTCCCTTTATATACTTATATGCATTAATTGCACAACTGGCTCCTTCGCTTGCTGCTGTTATTATCTGATATATTTCTTTTTTTGTATTATCTCCGCAAGCAAATATGCCTTTTATGAAAGTTTCTTGATATTCATTTACAAGAATATACCCTTTATCATCTATAATATTTAAATCTTTACAAAAATAGGTCGATGGCCCATAACCATTATTTATAAATATACCATCTATCGCAATAGTTAAAGACTGAAGCCGAACTTCAGTTACACTTTCATCTCCAATAATTTCAGTTACTCTCTCATCAGGGATAATTTGAACATTGTTTAAAGCCTCAACTTTAGTTTTTAAATCTTTAGCTCCTAATAAAACATGCTCATTTGTTATTAGATAAACCTTTCTGGCAATGCCAGATAGATATATAGTATCTTCTAAATTTTTAGATCCATTACCATAAATGGCTATATCTTTATTTTTATATAGTGTCGCATCACACAACACACAATTACTTACACCTTTTAAATTTTCCCCAGGTATATTTAGTTTGAGCGGCCCCCTTCCTGTAGCAATAATAATTGCTTTAGTTTTATATTCATTTTTATTAGTTATAATTACTTTAGTTCCATCTAATATTTTTATATTTTGGACTTCTTCATTTACCATTGGAATTTTTAACTCTTTAAATTGTTTATAAAATTTTAAAGCTAAATCAGAACCAGTTATATGTTCATAACCCAAATAGTTTTCCACATCTTTTATATTGTGTAAACTGCCACCAGGAACACCTTTTTCAATAACCAAAACATTTAAATTACTTCTTTTGGCATATATACAAGCATTAATACCTGCTGGTCCTAAACCAATAATTATTAAATCATACATTTTATCACCTAAAACTTGATATTTTCCACATTATTCTTATCATTGTATAAATCTTCAAAACGGCCTTTACGAGAATTAATCATAATTATAATAATGCCAACTATTATCATTATTATAGAAACAATTTGAGCAACTTTAAATCCAGCTAATATTAAAGCATCAGTTCGACTTATTTCGATTAAAAATCTTATAATTCCATACCCGATTAAATATAAAGCTGTTATAGTCCCAACTTTACGATAACTACCACGGCGGACTATTAATAGAATTATAAATAATCCCAAACACGCTAGAGACTCATATAAGAATGTCGGCGTATAATAAACACCATCAATTTTCATGCCTTCAATTATAAAATTAGGAATATGTAAACTTTGAAGATGTTCCAAACTAGTAGCAACACCATGAGCTTCACTGTTGAAAAAATTGCCCCATCTACCAATCGCTTGGGCTAATAACAAAGGAACTACCACAAAGTCTAATATTCTAATTGTGCGTCCTTTATATTTTTTAACATATATTACAATAGTTAACAATCCTGCAATTATTCCCCCATGAATGGCTAAACCGCCTTTCCAAATTTGCAATATTTCCGAAGTATTTACTGAATAATAGTCCCAATTAAATATAACATAATATAATCTTGCACCTAAATAACCAAATATTATAGTCCAAAAACATAGATTAAAAATAAAATCTTTAGATATATTAAATTTAGCAGCTTCTTTTTCAATTAGTAAAATTGACACTATAATCGCAACAAGCATGATTATAGCATACCATCTTATCTCGAATTTACCGATTGTAATTAATACTGGATTCATTTTATACTCCCCTTAACACATTTACTAATTATTGTTTCAATAAATACATTAGTAAACGATATAAAAATTGCGATAAAAAATGGTACGAACCAACCTTCAATTACAAAATTAGTTTTAAGTATAAGCCCTGTTAATTTTAAAATTATAACATCAATAAAAGGATAAACTATTCCCAATGTCAAAATAGTTATTGGCATGGTCATAATTTTTAAAATTGGTTTTACCGTTTTATTTAAAATCATAATTATAAAAGCTGCAAATATTGCATATTTAAAAGAACTAATATGAAATCCTTTAAATATAAGTTCGGCCGCTTTTAATACTAGTGCATTGATACCAAGATTTAGAACGATATCTACAATTGTCCATATTATTGTCTTTTTACCAGAATATATTTCCATTTATAATATCACCTATTTAATTATATAATTTATTTAATTGTTTATCAAATTTTTATTTTAATTTATTCTTTATATAGGCACCCGTATAGGAATTTTTATTTTTAGCAACTTCTTCTGGTGTGCCACAAGCAACTATATTTCCACCTTCATCGCCACCTTCTGGTCCTAAATCAATAATATAATCAGCACATTTAATAACATCTAAATTATGTTCAATTACTATCACAGTATCTCCATTATCAACAATCCTTTGAAGAATTGTTAATAATTTTTTTATATCATCAGTATGAAGGCCGGTTGTTGGTTCATCTAGAATGAAAACACTCTTACCAGTTGGCTTTTTTTGGAGTTCTTTTGCTAATTTAACACGTGCAGCTTCACCGCCTGATAATGTAGGCGCACTCTGTCCAAGTTTTATATATGATAACCCAACATCTATCATAGTTTGAAGCTTAGTTTTAATTTTAGGTACACTATCAAAAAATTCAATCGCTTCCGATACTCGCATATCTAATACTTCAGCTATATTTTTATCTTTAAATTTAATTTCTAAAGTTTCAGTATTATATCTAGTACCATGACATACATCACATGGTACATAAACATCTGGCAAAAAGTGCATTTCAATTTTTTTAACCCCCTCTCCCCAACAAGCTTCGCATCGTCCACCTTTAACATTAAAAGAAAATCTTCCTTTATCATAGCCTTTCATTTTTGCTTCTTTCATATTAGCATATAAATCTCTAATATCATCAAACACTCCAACATATGTAGCCGGATTACTTCGAGGAGTTCGACCAATTGGATCCTGAGAAATATCAACAACCTTATCAATATTTTCTAATCCTTTAATTAAACGGTGTTTACCAGGAATTACCATTGTACCATACACACTACTTCTTAATGCTTTGAGAAGAATTTCATTTACTAAAGTACTCTTACCAGAGCCAGATACACCTGTAACTAATGTAAATGTCCCTAAAGGAAATTTTACATTTATATTTTTTAAATTATTTTCCTTAGCACCTTTTATCTCAATATATCTTCCATTTCCCTTCCGCCTTTTTGACGGCACTTCAATTTTTAAAGTACCATTTAGATACTTGCCAGTTAAACTAGCCGGATTATTCATTACTTCTTCTGGTGTCCCACAGGCAACTACACTTCCGCCGCTATCGCCAGGACCTGGCCCTATATCAACAAGAAAGTCGGCAGCCTTCATAGTATCTTCATCATGTTCTACAACTATTAATGTATTACCCAACTCTTTCATTTCAATAAGTGATTTGATTAATTTATCATTATCTTTTTGGTGTAATCCAATACTTGGTTCATCTAGAACATATAAAACTCCCGTAAGTTTACTACCAATTTGAGTTGCTAATCTAATTCTTTGCGATTCGCCGCCTGATAATGTACTTGCTTCTCTAGATAAATTTAAATATCCTAATCCAACGTTGTTTAGAAATGACAACCTATTTTGAATTTCTTTAACAATTAATTCACTTATCTGCTTTTGTGACTGAGTTAAGCGTAAATTTTCAACAAACCCAATTAAGTCTTTAATACTCATTTGACATACTTCATATATATTTTTGTTATTAATCTTTACAGCCAATACATTATCAGATAATCTAGCACCATGACATTTTGGACATGGCATATCAACCATATATGAACCAATCCATTCTCTTATCCATTTACTATTGGTTTCTAAATATCTTCTTTCAAGATTAGTTATTATACCTTCATATGTATCATTAACATATCTTTTGTTTCCATTTTTACTTATATATTCATAATCTAAATATTCATTTGTTCCATAAAATATAATATTTTGTTCTTCTTTGGTTAGCTCTCTTATCGGTTTAGTTAAATCAATTTTATAATGTCTACAAACTGTTTCCAATTGAGTAAGCGCTATATTTTGTTCAATACTAAAGCCTTTAATCGCACCTTCATATATCGTTTTATTCTTATCTGGAACTAGTAAATCCAAGCTTATGTTTTGTTTAAAACCTAGTCCTTTACATTCTGGGCAAGCTCCATAAGGTGCATTGAAAGAGAACAATCTTGGTTCTAATTCTGGTAATGAAAAGTTACAATCCGGACAAGCGTAATGTTCACTCATTAATAATTTCGGGCCATCAATAACATTTATAAGCACTTTACCATCTGCTAATTTTGTACTTTGTTCTATTGATTCAAAAATTCGACTTTTTTCTTCCGGGGATACAACTATTCGATCAATTACAACTTCAATATTGTCTTTTTTATTTTTTTCGCACTTAATTTCATCAGAAAGGTCGTACATAGTCCCATTTACTTTAACCCTTGAGTACCCTTTTTTTCTTAGCTCATTAAACAGATCTTGATGTGTACCTTTTTCACCATGGACAATCGGAGATAATACTTCTATACGACTACCTTCAGAAAGTTCTAAAACTTTTTGAGTCATTTCATCAATACTTTGACTCATAATAGGTTTCTTATGTATAGGACATATTGGCGTACCTACTCTAGCAAATAATAATCTTAGATAATCATATATTTCGGTAACAGTTCCTACAGTTGAACGGGGATTATTATTAGTTGTCTTTTGATCAATAGAAATACTTGGACTTAATCCTTCTATTGAATCTACATCCGGTTTATCAGCATTCCCTAGAAATTGTCTAGCATATGCACTTAAAGATTCAATATAACGTCTTTCTCCTTCTGCATATATTGTATCAAAAGCAAGACTACTTTTACCGGAACCCGATACACCAGTCATTACAATTAAATTGTTTTTGGGCAATTCAATATTTATATTTTTTAAATTATTTTCACGAGCACCTTTAATTATTATTTTGTCCATGTTTACCTTCCGTTCTAAAAATCACACATAACATTAATTATTTTACCACAATTTTAAAAAAATATTTGCTATTTATCGGGCAAATACCTTTGTGCAAAAATAATATAGCACACGAACAAATTTATGTCAAGTTAAAAACGTACATTTGTTTTACTAGCTCCCAAAAATAAAAATACTGACTTAAACAGTATAATTATATCTTTATTTCAGATTGATATTTTTTAAAAAAGTTAGGATATTCATTAGCCTTCTTTAAAAAACTTATTTCGTAAGAACTATAAAATTCCCTTAAAGCTTCCTTATCCGCTTTTTTCACATTATATCTTCTTTGCTTTATATCTTCAATTGCAAAAAAAGTGTTGGGTAACATTATTTTTTCTTGGATTGCTCTTAGAAAAACCGCACTTACTTTTTGTAGCAATAAACTTAAAAGACTAATTGAAAAATAACTATCATCTATGTTAGAACTTAATGTTACACCATCTTTTAAACGAACCGTATAAACATCTACTCTGCTTGCCATAAAATCATTTGAACTGTGAGAAATAATATTAGCTTGCTTTTGCTCTGGGTGACTATCCTTATACCTTTTATATGGGGTATCATTTTCATCTTCGATAGCATCTTTTTGATTAATCGGAACAACAGTACCATCAGGATAATGAATTGTTAAAAAATTGGCAAGATCATTATCAAATGGCTTTTCTAAAAATATAAAACGATACGTACTATTCGTAGCTAAGTCTTCAAAAACCATTCTATTTAATTGTTCAATTATTATTTCAACTATTTCATTATCAACTATATCAAAATCACCCCAATTATCCTCCGGAAATGATGTTTTTAACTTATTAGCACAAATCATCAAGCTTAATATAATGTCTTGACGAGAAAAATAAGTAAATTTAATTGAATCCATATTATCCTAAAACTATATATTTTGCCGATATAGTTGGAATATTTCCATTAATTTCAGTATATGTGCCATAAACAGTTAACATATCACCAGCCATAAACCCTTGCTCATATTTAGTATCTAAGAAAGTTACTTCAATATAACTTTTAACATCATCATTAAATAGACCAGCATCAATTGTTATGGTCATGCTATTCCCAAAACCATTATCAGTTCCAACAATATCAACCACTTTGCCAATGACTTTTACATCTTTCCCTTTGTAATCTTTTGGTACTCTTACTAAACTTTCATATGACATTAATTCACAATTTTCTTTATATTCTTCCTCACTTAAAGGTGGATTAATAATATAACTATCAACAAAATGACTGCAAATAATTATTGTAATAAATATAGCAATTCCAATTAAAAGAAAAATTAAACCATTACTTGATTTTTGTTTTTTATGACAATACGGACATATTGACATTCCTTTTTCAAATTTATTATGACAATAAACACATTCAATCTCATTTTCCGTTGATGGTAATATTTTTGTAACTGTTTCAGCCTTCTTAGTTATATTTACAGTTTCATTTAATTTTGCTTTAGCAGTTTTATTTTTAGGATTTACTGTTTTTGTTTTTTTCTCTGCTTCCTTCTTTATACTTCCAGCCATAGTTTTTTTACTTTTTGCCGCACTTTTTTTAACAGGCGCCTTTTTTTCTTCCACTATTAACAACTCCTTTATTATCTAAATTATATTATAAAGGAAAGGTTTTTGCAAATTATTTAGAAATGGTTTGCAAATATTTATGATTAATTTGTGATAATGTCTTAAGTATTAACTTGCGAAAATGTCTCAATA
>CAZPSA010000031.1:0-15039 GCA_964589375.1 uncultured Clostridium sp. | reverse complement strand
ATTTAGCTTTTGCTAGATATAATGGAGATACGTATACCACAGCTTTTAACACAAATTATAATGATAATGCTTATATTGGTTTCATGTATGGAACGCCTGGTTCAAGTACATATGAAAAAACTCATGAAAATAAAAACAAAAGCACTATCTTAACCAATTTAGAAACCTGGTATGAAAGTAAACTAACTAATTATCAAAATTATTTAGCAGATACCATCTGGTGTAATGATAAAAGTACAACTTCTGGAACCGGTATAGGCTCTACGCCTAGTAGGTATGGAACAGCAAATTCATTTATTTGCCCAAATGATAATGAAGGAGGAAAGTTATCCAAATATACAGTGAATGATATTAAATATGGCAACGGGGCTTTAACTTATAAAATAGGAATTTTAACAAGTTTAGAAATACGTTATAGTGGTTTAGCCTATGTTCTTGTTGGCCGGACTTCAAATTATTTAAGTGAAAATGCTAGTGCTCGTACATGGAGTTTATCACCAACATCATCAAATAATAATATATGGATTAATGTTCAAACAGGCGACAGCACTGACGCATATGATATCAAAACTTACAATGGAGCTTTAAGACCAGCTATCTCCCTTAAAAAAACTACCACAATCACATCAGGCACTGGAACTGCCTCATCACCATTTTTAATTGCTCTCTAATTTTAATGCTAAAATAATAATACTTGCATATATTTTAATATGAAAAAAATAATAGTTATAATTCTTTTAATAATTCCTTTACAAGTAAATGCAATATCTGCCACATCATATATAGTTATGGATACTAATAATAATCGAGTACTTGAAGGAAATAATATTCATAAACAATCTCTTATTGCTTCAATAACTAAAATAATGACAAGTATGGTTGTTATAAATAACCTAAAAGATTTAGAAAAGACTGTTCAAATTGATGATAGTGTTCTAAAAAGTTATGGTAGTGGAATTTATGTTGAAGTAGGCGAAAATATAAAAATAAAAGAATTATTATATGGTTTAATGCTAAGAAGCGGTAATGATGCGGCAATATACTTGGCAAATTATACTGCTGGTTCAATGGAAGAATTTGCAAAATTAATGAATAGCCTAGGTAAATCTATTGGAATGGATAATACTAACTTTATTAATAGCAGTGGGTTAGAAGAAGGAAATTTAGCTAATACTTCTACTGTATATGATATGGCTCTTCTTTCTAGTTATGCGATTAAAAATCAAACATATAAAAGTATTGTTGGCACTAAAAATATAATGGTAAAAACGGATAAAAAAACTTATGTATGGCATAATAAAAATCGTTTACTTAATGAATATGAATACTGTATTGGAGGTAAAACTGGCTTTACAATCAAAGCTAGAAGAACTTTAGTAACTAATGCTTCTAGAAATAATATAAACTTAACAGTTGTAACTTTTAATGATGGTAATGACTTTGCTGATCATAAAAATTTATATGAAAAGTATTATAATAGTTTAAAAAACTATCAAGTTGTAGAAAAAGGACCCATTAAAACACAATATCCTAATACATTTATAGAAGCTGATTTTACAATGGCCTTAACTGAAGAAGAATATAAAAATATAAAATTAACTATTAATTATAATGATAATAATGTAACAAATATAGTAGGTTCTTTAGAAGTATCTTTAAATGATATTCCATATTTTAAAACTGATATTATTCAAAAAGAAAACATTCCGGAAACTTCTAAGCTTAGTTTTTGGGCTAAAATAAAAAGGTGGATTAATAGTTTATGGTAAATATTATTTGGGGTGTTTTTATAATTGTTGGAATAGTTTATGGTCTTTTAACTGGTAATATTACATCAATTAATAATGAAATATTAACTAGTGGTAGTAAAGCTTTTGATTTAATTAAGGATTTAATGCCCTTGCTTGTTATCTGGTTAGGACTAATGCAAATTGCTGAAAAATCAGGCTTAATTAACAAAATTGCTAATCTATTAGGGCCAATTCTTTCTAAATTATTTCCTAGTGTACCACCTAATCATGAGGCAATTGGTTATATTGCTAGTAATGTTGCTGTAAATATGGCTGGTTTAGGAAGTGCCGCAACTCCCTTTGGTTTAAAAGCCATGGAAAAACTGCAAGAATTAAATCCCGACAAAAAAACTGCAAGTGATGCGATGGTAACGTTTCTCGTTTTAAATACAGCTGGAGTAACTATTGTTCCAACTACGATTATATCTTTAAGAATGTCATTTCAAAGTAATAACCCGACTATGATCTTACCATTATGTATTTTAGCAACTCTATCATCATCTATTGCTGGTTTAACATTAGATTATTTTATTAGGAGAAAAAATGGGAAATTATAGTTTAATTATTATGCCTATATTAGTTCTTTATGTTATTATTTATGGTTTAAAGAAAAAAGTTAATATTTATGATGAATTTTTAATTGGTGCTAAAGAAGGATTAATTACAACGTTTAAAATAATACCTAATATGGTCGCAATGATTTTGGCAATTAACATTTTAATAAAAAGCAATATATTAACCGATATTTTTTCTTTTTTAGATAATATTCTAGCTAAATATTCGTTAACTAGTGAAATTATCCCTATGTGCATTATGCGCAGTATTTCCGGAAATAGTACTCTTGCAATTATGGTTGATATTTTTGAAAAATATGGGCCAGATTCTTTAATGGGACTTTTAGCATCTGTTATTCAAGGATCTAGTGATACAACTTTTTATGTAATAGCGCTTTATTTTGGAAGTATTGGAGTAACAAAAAGTAGACACGCTTTACCAGCTGGTTTATTTGCTGATCTTTTTGGGATAATTGCTTCTTTTATTTTAGTATATTTATTTACTTAATTATGATAAAATTACTTTGGTGATGAACTATGGAAAGATTACAAAAAGTAATAGCAGCTTCTGGTTACACTTCAAGAAGAAAAGCGGAAGAATTAATAGCAAATGGAAAAGTCTTTGTAAATGGGGAAAAAGTTACTGAACTAGGAACAAAGGTAAGTCCCAGTGATGATATAGTAGTTAATAATGTTCACTTAAGTAAAGAAGAAAAAGTTTATTATTTGTTAAATAAGCCTCGTAATGTAGTTTGTACTGTAAGTGATGAATTTAATCGTAAAACTATAATAGATTTGATTGATACTAATAAAAGAATATATCCGGTTGGACGTTTAGACTATGATACAACTGGTTTAATAATTCTTACTAATGATGGTGAATTAGCAAATAAACTTATGCATCCTAAAAATAAAGTTCCTAAGAAATATATTGCCAAATTAAATAAAGCTATGGCCATAACTGATTTAAAAAAACTGCAAGAAGGAATTATGATTGATGGTATAGTATGTAAACCGGAACGAGTAAAAATTAAAGAAAATAATTTAGAAAAAGATTATTCAATTATCGAAATAACTATTATTGAGGGTAGAAATCACATAGTAAAAAGATTATTTCAAAGTTTAGGTTATTTAGTTGATAAACTATCTAGGATTGAATATGCATTTTTAACAATAGATAATTTAAAAAGTGGCTATTATCGTAATTTAACTATAAAAGAAGTGAAAAAATTATATGAATACAAGAGTAACGATTGAAAAATATGATCATTTAGCTCGGGGAATAGGTTATGTTAATGGTAAAGTGATATTTGTCAAAAATACTTTAGTAGGGGAAGAAATATTAGTTAATATTACAAAAGAAACTAAAAATTATTTAGAAGGAGTACCAATTAAAGTAGTTAATCCTTCTTTTAAAAGAATAAAAAGTGAGTGTCCTTTCTATGAAAAATGTGGAGGATGTAGTTTTTGTCATGTCAAAGATGAAGAAGAAATAAATATTAAGAAAGATATTTTGCAAGATATTATTAAAAAGTACGCTAAAATTAATATAAAACCTAAGATTGTAGAAGCGAGTAATAATAAGCATTATCGTAATAAAATAGAATTAAAGATTAATAATGGTTTGTGGGGTTATTATGATAATTCATCTCATAATTTTATATGGATAGATAATTGTTTAATTGCTAAAAATTCAATTAATAATATTATTAAGAATAAAGATTTATTTAATATTTTAACGGGAAGTATTACGATAAGAGCTAATTATAATGATGAGATATTAATTAAAATTGAGACTAATGATAAGTATCAAATTAATATTGATAAATTATGTGAAAATAATAAAATAGTAGGAATAATAGTAAATGATAATCTTATATATGGAGAAGATTATTTTATAGAAAAAGTTGGTAATTATTATTATAAGGTCAATGTTAATTCTTTTTTTCAAATTAATTTAGATATTTTAAATAAAGTTTTTGCTATTATAGGAAATAAGCATTATCAGAATGTTGTTGATTTATATTGTGGAGTTGGTACTTTAGGATTACCTTTAAAAAAAGAAAAGTTATTTGGCATTGAAAATGCAGTGAGTTCTATTTTGGATGCTAGATTAAATGCTAAGATGAATAAACAAGATAGCAATTATTATCTTTTGGGAGATGCTTCAAAATTAAGGAAAATCGTTGATGATATTGATTTGATTGTGATAGATCCACCAAGAAGTGGTTTAAATAAGTCAACATTAGATGCTATATTAGAAAAAAATGCAAAACACATAATATATATGAGCTGTAATCCGATTACTTTAGCAAGAGATTTAACGTTTTTGCTAAAATTTTATAATTTAAATGATCTTTATCTTTTAAATATGTTTCCTAAAACAAGACATATGGAATGTGTGGCATTATTACAAAAGAAAACTCATTGAAAAATAGATAAAGCATAATTTTGATAAAAAATAATGATTTTTTCTGAAAGCTAAAAAAATTGTTTAACAGGTTGTCTGAAGAGTATATGTTTCCACATACCATATCATTGATGTACGGAAACATATACTAATTAAAAATTAAAGAAAGGATTTGATAAAAATATGAACGAAAGTAATATATTATTATATGAAACTGATGAAGGAAAAATAAATGTAGATGTAATATTAAAAGATGAAACAATATGGCTAACTCAAAAGAGTATGTCAGAATTATTTGAATGTAGTACTGATAATATAGGATTACATTTAAAAAATATATTTGAAGAAGATGAACTTGATAAAAATTTAACTACCGAGAAAATCTCGGTAGTTCGAAAAGAAGGTAATCGTAATGTAAAAAGGTGCCTTGAATTTTATAATTTAGATGCGATTATTGCTGTAGGGTATAGAGTTAATTTAAAAAAAAGCAACTAAATTTAGAATATGGGCAACAAATATTTTGAAAGATTATATGATTAAAGGATTTGTAATAGATGTAGAAAAGATGAAAAATGGTCCTAAATTTGGTAAGGATATGAAATATGATATTAGTATTGCTAAAAATTATTTAAATGAAGTTGAATTAAAAAAGTTATAAAGATTAACAATTAGTTTCTTAGATTATGCTGAAGATATGGCTTTAGAACACAAATAATGACAATGAATGATTGGATAAAAGAAACAGATGAATTATTAAATTTTAGAAAGAAAAATATTTTGAATGATGCCGGTAAAATATCACATAAAAAAAGCTGAAAATGAGTATGAAAAATTCAGAATAAAACAAGATAGAAATTACGTATCAAGTATAGATGAAATGTATAAAAAATATTTAGAAGAAACGAATAAATAGTAAGTTTGTTAAGTCTGGAAATAAGTATATTAACTTAGATTTAGAAAATATAGATAAAGAGCACATTTGTTGTAAATAAAACCTCAAGAAAGTGTTAATCGAAATACAATGATAAGAAAAGCTACTAATAAAAGTTTTTCTTTTTTTATTGACAATTATTTGCAAACATCATAAAATATTATTGTATTAAGCAAATGATACAACGGAGGGAAAATGGAAATAACATTTGATAATAATATACCAATATATATTCAGCTTTTAGAATATATAAAAATTTATATTATTTCGGGAACTTTTAAATGTGGAGAAAAACTACCATCAGTTAGAGATTTTGCAATTACTTTTAAAGTAAATCCTAATACGATGCAAAAAGCCTTAACTGAATTAGAAGAACTTGGGCTTATCTATACAGAAAGAACTAATGGTAAATATGTAACTAAAGATAAAAATGTAGTAGAAAAACTTAAAAATGAATATGCACTAACTTTAGCGCAAAGTTACTTTGAAGGAATGAAAAAAATTGGATTTAGTAAAGCTGACTCAATTAAATATTTAAAGGAGGTTAACTAAGATGGAAATATTAGAAATAAAAAATCTAAGTAAATCTTTTGACAATAAAAAAGTCCTTGATAACATTAATTTAAAAATATCAAAAGGCAAAATAATTGGCTTATTAGGCAAAAATGGCGTAGGTAAAACTACCTTAATAAAATTAATAAATGACTTGCTTACTCCAACTACCGGAGAAATACTAGTTAATGGTAAACCAGTAGGCGTATTATCTAAAAATATAATATCATATTTACCAGAGAGAACTTATTTAGATAAAGATATGAAAGTTTCGGAAATTATAACCTTTTTTACGGAATTTTATGACAACTTTAATAAGGAAAAAGCTTTAAAACTATTAAAAGATTTAGAATTAGATGTCAATGAAAAAGTTAATAAAATGTCAAAGGGAATGCAGGAAAAACTGCAATTAATATTAGTAATGGCGAGAGATGCTGAATTATATATTTTAGATGAACCATTAGGAGGTGTAGATCCAGCAACTAGAGATTATATTTTAGATACAATCCTTTCTAACTTTAAAGAAGGTGCTAGTGTAATTATATCAACTCACTTAATAAGTGATATTGAAAGAATACTTGATGAAGTAATATTTATTGATCAAGGTAAAATTATTTTGAATGCAGTAACTGATGAACTTAGGAAGAAAGAAAAAGGTTCGATTGATGAAATATTTAGGAGGAAGTTCAAATGTTAAGTAAACTATTAAAATATGATTTAAAATGGATTTATAAACCATTAGTTATTTTCTATATATTAGGAATAATCTTTTCTTGTATTATTAGAATTGTCGAAAAATTTAAAGCAACCTTAATATTATTAATAATAGATAAAATATGTTGTGGAATAGTTATTTCTATAATTATAAGTATTATGATAAACTGTCTTATGCGAACTTGGGCACGTTTTGTTAAAAATATATATAAAGATGAATCCTATCTAACTCATACCCTTCCAGTAAGTAAAAATAAAATTTATTTATCGAAAGTTTTAGGGGGAATTATAACTTTATTAACATCATTTATTGTTATTATTATTTGTTTAGCTATTAGTACTTTAAATAAAGATACTTGGTTAATTTTAAAAGATAGTTTAGAAAATTCGGCGGTTTATTTTAACAGCTCAGTATTAAGTTTAATTTTTGTTATGGTGACGGCAATATTCTTTGAAGTATTATTTATGATGTTAAGTGGAATATTAGGGATAATAATTGGGTATAAATCAAATAATCATAAGTTAGTAAAATCAGTATTATTTGGGTTTATAATTTATATGAGTTTATCATTTTTATCTGTAGTAATATTATATTTGATAGGATTAATAAGTCCTGATTTAATGAATATATTTAATAGTACTTTAGTAAACTCGAATGCTTTAAAAAGTATGTTAATAATTGGAATTGGATTATATGTAATTTATAATTTTATCATTTACTTTACAGGTAATAAATTGTTAAATAAAGGAGTAGATGTTGATTAGATTATCTAAATATATAAACTTAAAGTATCTATATTATTAATTTCTCATTAGTAATTGACAATGATTATAAAAATCATTATAATTAAAATAGTTAATCAAGGTTAACTATTTTTTGAGGTAATATGGATAAGTATTTAAGAGCAAATATTGTATTTTCAAAATTTAGCCGAGATTATATGGCTTTAAAAAAGGATTTACCAATAAGACCTAGTGAGATGGGGGTTTTAAACATAATAACTAAAAGAGAGGGATTATTTACCCCTATAATGATCTCAGAACTCTTAGAAGTTACTAAACCAATGATTGCTAGTCATTTAGTAGTTTTAGAGAAAAATGGTTATATTACTAAAAAGTATTTGGAAAGCGATAAGAGAAGTTTTTATGTTATACCAACAAATAAAGCTAAAAAATTAGTTAAAGATACGGAAAATAAGCTTAATAAGAAATTAATTGGTTTAGAAGATAAACTAGGGAAAGAAAGATTTGAAGAATTAATTAATACTTTAGAAGAAGTAAAAGATTATTTAAATAATTGAGGTTTATATGAAAAGAAATGATCCGACTTGGAATCCGTGGCATGGTTGTCATAAAATTAGTGAAGGATGTCAAAACTGTTTTATGTACTATCTAGATGAAGAACGAGGTCAAGATGCCTCTCAGATAACTAAAAATAAAACTGATTGGAATTTGCCTTTAAAAAAGGATAGACAAGGTAATTTTAAAATTAAATCTGGTGAATTTGTAAGAGTTTGCATGGCTTCGGATTTTTTTATTGAAGAAGCTGACTTATGGCGTGATGAAGCTTGGAATATGATGAAAAATAGAAATGATGTAACATTTTCTTTATTAACTAAACGAGCTTATAGAATTAAAGAATGTCTGCCTTCTGATTGGGGTGATGGTTGGGATAATATTACTTTTGCAGTTTCTTGTGAAAATCAAAAAAGAGCTGATGAAAGAATTCCTTATCTGTTAGAATTACCAGCTAAACATCGTTGGATTAGTTTGAAACCTTTTATTGGGGAAATAGATTTAAAAAAGTATCTAGCTAGTGGTAAAATTGAGACCGTATTATGTGGGGGAGAAAATTATGCTGGTAAAAGACCTCTTCATTATGAATGGGTAAAAAAAGTATATGATGATTGTATGAAGTATAATGTTGAATTTATATTTGGCCAAACTGGTAATGTTTTTGTTAAAGATGGTAAAGAATATCATATAAAAGATTATAAAACTCAAATAGATCAAGCTTTATCTTCAGGTCTTCAAAATCGTAAAAATGATATAATAACTAAAGAAGAGATATTAAAGTTTATTAAGAAACAAAAAACTTCAATAATTACATCAGTGGATAATGAAGGTTATCCTTGGACACGAGCTTTAATAGGACCTCGTTACATTGATGATGATAGTATATATTTTGCAACATATACTTCATCAAATAAAGTAAAACATTATTATCAAAACTCGAAGGCTTGTGTCTATTTTTACGAAAAGGGAAAAAACTATCAAGGTGTTATGTTAAAAGGAACTATGGATATCTTGTTAGATCAAGAAACAAAAAATAAGTTTTGGTTATCTTTTTATCAAAGGTTTTATAAAAAAGGGATAAATGATCCAGAATATTGTATTTTAAAATTTAACTATAAAGATGCGATTTGGTTTAGTAATTTTAAAACTACAACAATAAAAATGAAATAATATAGGAGGATATTATGCAAAATATAGAAATAGATAAAGCGATTGCTTGGAATCCATGGCATGGTTGCCGTAAAAAAAGTCCTGGTTGTAAAAACTGTTTTGTTTATAAAATGGATAAACGTTATGGGAGAGATACTACTAAAATTGAAAAAGGGAAGACCACTTATGAATTAAAAGATAAAGATGTTCCGAAAGGTTCAATTATTAAATTATGTTTTTCTTCAGATTTTTTTATTGAAGAAGCTGACTTATGGCGTGATGGATGTTGGGATTTTATTAGAAGAAGAAATGATTGTATTTTTGTACTCACTACAAAAAGACCAGAACGAATTGCTAAATGTGTTCCGGCAGATTGGGGAGATGGCTGGGAACACGTTCACATGAGTATTTCAATTGAAAATCAAGAGTACGCTGATATTAGATTAAAAGCGTTCTTAGAAGCACCTGTTAAACATCGTGAAGTATTTTGTTCACCTTTAATTGGGCCAATAACATTAGGTAAATATTTGGATACTGGTTTAATAAAATGTGTTAATGTTGGTGGGGAAATGGCTCCTGCTAATGAAGTTAGACCAATTGAATATGAATGGGTAAAAAATTTATATTTAGAAGCAAAAGAACGTAATATTGAATTTTACTTTCATCAGTGCGGTTCAATGTTTATGAAAGATGGAGTAAATATTGGTAAGTGGAATTTAAAAGAACAAATAAAAAGAGCTGAAGAAATTCAAAAAGAGTTAGAAGAAACTTATAATTAAAAAATAAGTTTCAATTTAAGAAAAAAATAGACTTTTAAGGCAATTTTTTAGAAAATCGCATAAAATATTATTGACAAGATAATTATTTATGATAAAATACTATTGTTTGAAAAAGGAAAGCGACGTGTCCATGTCCACCTGATTGGTCTTAAATGAACCGATAGGTAAAAAGCCATAAGTGAATTGGTGTTTTTTAAAGTGGATACGGGTGTATTCACTTTTTTGATATATGGAGGTGCGTTTAAATAGCAAATGTCAAAAAAGACGACTTACCAATTAATGAACAAATTAAGGTAAGCGAATTAATGGTAATTGGTCCTAATGGAGAACAAATGGGGACTAAAAAATTAGCAGACGCTTTAACACTAGCAAGCTATGCAGGACTAGATTTAGTTTTAATGAGTGGAAATAGTGATAGAGCTGTAGGTAAAATAATGGATTACAATAAATTCCGTTATGAAAAAAAGAAAAAACAAAAAGAAGCCTTAAAAAATCAACGTGCTAATAATAAAGATATGAAAGAATATCAATTATCAGTTACCATTGATATCGGTGATTTTAATACTCGAAAGAAGAATGCTGAAAGCTACTTGCAAAAAGGTCATAAGATAAAAGCTTCCCTAAGATTTAAAGGAAGACAGATGGCTCACACTGAATTAGGAAGAGAAGTATTAGAAAAATTTGCCGAAGAACTATCAGAAAGTGGAAGTGTTGAACAAAAACCAAAGCTAGAAGGTAGAACTATGACTATGATATTAACACCAAAAAAATAAGAAGGAGAGATTTATATGCCAAAACAAAAAACACATAAAGCGTCAAGCAAAGTATTAAAGAAAAAGAAAAATGGAACATTAACTTATAAAACATCAGGTGGAAACCATAAGACTGCAAAGGATTCAAGTAAACAAATTAGACAAAGAAGAAGAAAAGGATTATTAGCGAAAGGAGAAGCTAGCAGATTAAAATCTGTTATCTAGGTGGTTTAAATGACAAGAGTTAAAGGTGGAACAGTTTCTAAAACAAGAAGAAGAAAAGTATTAAAAGCTGCTAAAGGTTATTTTGGTAGTAAACATAGATTATATAAAACAGCACAAGAACAAACATTCCATAGTGGAGCTTATGCTTACAGAGATCGTAAACAAAATAAACGTAATTTTAGAAAATTATGGATTACTAGAATAAATGCAGCATGTCGTGAAAATAATATTTCTTATTCTAAATTTATAAATGGCTTATCTAAAGCAAATATTGCAATTAATCGTAAAATGCTTTCAGAAATTGCAATTGATAATCCAAAATACTTTACTGAATTAGTTAACATTGCTAATGATGCTTTAGCGGGAAAAGAAATTAAAGCTGCTAAAGTTGAAACTAAAAAAGAAGTTAAAACTGCAGAAAAACCAGCTGCTGAAGAAAAGAAAACAACAGCTAAAAAAGAAACAACAGCTAAGAAAACAGCAACTACAAAAAAAGCTGATAAATAATATATCAGCCAAGGCTATTACCTAAGTAATTTAGTTAATAGTCTTTTTTTGCATAATTTTTTGATAAACTTCATCAACTGCAATTAATTTTTCTTTATCTTTATATACGGGAATTAAATGCAAATGATAATGCTTAACTTGTTGGGCAATTCCATAATTAACAGTTAAAACTAAACCATCTGGGTTTAAAGCATCATATAACCACTTCTTAGTCATTTTAGCAATCATATGCATATGAGCTAGAGTTTCGCCATCCATTTCTTCAAAATCAGTAATGTGCTTCTTAGGTAAAATTAAGACATGACCATTAGAATTAGGATAAACATCCATTATAACTTTAACAACGCTATCTTCAAAAAGGGTTTTAGAAGATGCTTCTCCTTTAACTATTTTACAAAATAAACAATCCATAATATCACCACCAACAATATATCATATTTAAAATAAGAACTTAAAGTTTTTTATAATAAATTAACATAAGATTAACTTTATTATAATAGACACTATTAAAAATTTATAGTAAAATTAAAATGAAAATAAAGGGGAAATGATAGATGCCAAATTTATATTTTTCAATTGCAGGGTTATTTTGTGCCGCGTTAATATTAATTATTTTAATTCATAATAAAACTGATATTCAAAAAGAAAATAGATATTACTATGTTATGACACTAACTAGCTTCTTTGACTGTTTACTATCTGTTATTATTATCTATTTTGCTTATGTTAATTATAATGAAGTTACTTATCAATTAATAATTATTTTAAATAAACTCGATTTTATTCACTTTATAGTGTGGCCTAGTATGCTTTTTATGTATGTTTTATATGTTGTATATAATGATAAAAAGCCCAAAGTTATTAAAAAAGCTCAAAAAATAGTAGGAATTATAGATTTAATTGCGGTTTTAATCGAATTTATTTTACCGATTAAACCTTTTAATGTTGATGGTGCGATGACTATTTTAGGACCTGGTACTAACTTTGTTTATGCTCTTGTAGTAATATATTTGATATTAATTATTACAACTTTACTAATTAATAAGAAAAAGATGTTTCAAAAAAAGTTTTTACCCATATTATTTTTAATCCTATTTAGTATTTTAGCACTTTTTATAAGATCATATTACCCAACTTTAATAATAATACCCGCTATTATAGTATATATAAATATGATAATGTTTTTTACCATAGAAAATCCCGATTTAAAACTATTAGAAGAAGTATCCAAAATAAAAAGTGAAACCGAGAAATCAAATGCAGAAAAAAGTAGCTTTATATTTATGGTAAGTGATGAAATAACTACATTTATTAATGCCGTAGATGAAAAATTAAATAATATTATTATTGTAGATGAACCTAATGAACAAGTTAAAAATGATATAAAAGAAGTAAAAAATATATTACAACTTGGTCGTAGTCGTTTAAAAAATACCATTGGAATATCTGAAGTAGACGCTAATAATTTAAAAATTTATAATACCAAATACAACTTTAATAATTTAATTAATTCTATTGTATTAAGTACTAAAAAGAAAATAAAAACCGATAAAATTGATTTTAGAATAAATCTATCAGAAACAATACCTGAAGAATTATATGGAGATTCTATTAAGCTAAAACAAATTATTTGCTCTTTATTAGATAATTCAATTAAAAATACTAAATCTGGTTTTATTGAATTAAAAATAAATCCAATTATTAAAAATAATATTTGTCGTTTAATAATATCAGTAGAAGATTCTGGAAGAGGAATTGATTTATTTAAACAAAGTGAAATACTAAATAATTCATCAGATTTAACTCTAAAAGAAATAAGCTATAAAGATAATAAAATATTAAATCTAAAAACTATTAAAAAAATTGTTAATTTAATAGGCGGAACTTTATCAATAAATAGTGTTAACAAAAATGGAACTACAATGACAATTACAATTGATCAAAAAATAGTTAATAAAGAAAAAACTATTCATGAAAAAGAATTTGAGTTATATGAAAAAGAGAAACATAATATTTTAATTGCCGGTATTATTTCAAATAATGAAAAAACCAAAGATAGCATTAAAAATGTATTAAAGAAATGTGATTATAAAGTTAAAGAATATACTAGGACAATGGATTGTTTAGATGAAATAAGAAATGAAGAGAATTATAATCTAATATTTATTGAAGAAAATATGGAAAAGATCGATGCTTTAAGTTTCCAAGCTAAGTGTAAGGAAATAAAAGGATTTGGTGCTAAAATAATTGTTATGACAAATAAGAAAGATCTTAATTATAAAAAAGGCCTGTTAGATAAAGGGTTTTATGGAGTAATTCAAATTCCCATTAATAAAAAAGAATTAACTAATCTTATTAGTCTTAATAAATAGTGAAAAAAATAAGGTAAAGTTGTTTTATCATATATTGAACTTTTTAGTTGGCTATTATATAATGTTTTATAGAATATGAGGGTGCGTTTATGAGTGAAAGTACGAAAGAACGTTTTAAAAAAATAGGAAAAGCTTTCAATTATGTTGGTAAGATTATATCATCAGCATTAATTGTCATTTTAATCTTAATTGGAATATTTTTAGTTTATTATTTAGTATCAGCTAAAAAATTAAGTAATAATCCAGAATATCAGCCTAAATTATCTTTATATACTATCGTAAGTGGTTCAATGGAACCTAATATTAAAGTTTATGATGTTGTTATTGATGTAAGTGTAAGCGACCCAGCAGCGATTAAAGTTGGGGATGTTATAACATTTAGATCTACCAGTAGTATTAGTAGAGATTTAATTGTTACTCACCGAGTAGTAGATATTAAACTTGTTAATGGTAAATATGAATATGTTACTAAAGGTGATTGGAATTCAGCAATTGACAGTGATACAGCTAAATTTGATAACATAATAGGTAAAGTTGTTATGAAATTACCTCAATTAGGTAGAGTACAGTTTTTCTTATCTACTAGAATGGGTTGGTTTATCGTAGTATTATTACCTGCTATGGGAGTAATTGTATATGATGTTCTTAAATTAATTAGGCTCTTAACAACTAAGAATACAGCGGATAAAGTTACAGACACCAATAGTGAAAATAAAAACTATGATGATAAAATAAATCAAGAAACCGCTAAAGAGTTAAGAGAAACTTTAGAGAAAATAAAGAAAAATAATTATATGAAACAATTTGATAATATGAAAAATTCAAATGATATTTCAGTTAATAATATAGATGAAACTAATATATCAAATTCTAATAATAAAGATTTAATGTGAAGAGAGTAACAAAAAGTTATTCTTTTTTTGTGGGAAGTTATTTTGGTTAATATGATTTTGGTTAATATCATAGAACTTTTGAGTAGCAAAAATTAACTTGACACGGGGGAGACTG
>CAZPSA010000030.1:0-15068 GCA_964589375.1 uncultured Clostridium sp. | reverse complement strand
CTACGACCTAACGGTTAACAGCCGTGCGCTCTACCGACTGAGCTAATCGGGCATTTGTAAGTACGTATTCAATTATAAAGCAATTTTATTTTTAAAGCAAGTGATTTTTTATAGTTTGTTAAATTTTTTGTGAATAATTAGTAATTATGTTACATTTTTTGGCAATTTAGTTATGATAGAAATGATCAATAACAAATTAATTTCATAAAAATAGTTTATAAAATTAAAGTTATTACTAATTTTTTAAGTTGGTTTTTTTAAGTATTCATTATATAATAATTTAAGATAGAGGGTCTATTATGAAAAAGGTAAAATATAAAGATTTCACGATCGAAGGTAAAATTAAAAGAATTAAAACTATTTCATATATTTTAGCCAGTTTGTTGGGGTTATTTATTATTTTTGTTCTATTTTTAGTTTATAAAAACAATCAGATTAATAATGAAAATACAATGATTTATACCGCTAATTTAGATAAAAATGGAACTAATTTAAACATTGACAGCTTATCTTGTTCAACTAAAAGAAAATCTTGTACTATTACTTTACCAAGTTTTTTAAAAAACGAATGGGACATTGTTGGCTGGTCAAAGAATAAAAACAGTCAAAAGGCCGACTATAAAACTAATGAAAAAATAAAGCTTTCTAATAATATAACTTTGTATGCAATAACTAGAAAAAAATTAACAATTAATATAATAAATGAAGATAACAGTAACAAAGAAATGAGCTGTTATATATATAATAATGAAAAGAATTGCAATATCATTTTACCTGATGCAAGTACAATGAAAGATAATTTTAGAGGTTATTCTTTAAGTTTAGATGGAGAAATAAAATACTTACCAGGAGATTTAGTTCTTTTAGAACATAATGAAACTTTATATGAGATCGTGGCAAAAGAGATTTCAATTAAAATTAACGATAGTAATAATGTTGACAATTTAACCTGCTATATTGAAAATGGTGAAAAAAATTGTAAAGTTGTTTTACCTAATGGTAGCAGTGGTAGTGCTAATGTTGTTGGTTGGAGTGAGAAAGAAAACTCTTCAGATGTCCAATACAAAAATAACGAAACTATTACAGTTGATAATGATATTAACTTGTACCCAGTTATTAAAAATGATATTACTTATAGTTTTGATGCAAATGGTAGTAAAATAAGTAAAAGCGAAGAGACTTGTACTATTTATAATAATCAAAACAGTTGCAGAATAAGGTTGCCAGAAATAACAAAAGATGGTTGGAATATAATTGGTTGGAGCGACAATAAAGAGAGTAAAACGGCAAAATATAAAGCTGGTGATTATATAAATGTTAGCAAAAATATGACATTGTACGCTATTACAAGTAAAAACTTAAAAGTTGATTATTATGGTTATGGAGAACATTTAGGTAGTAATGAATGTCCAATTTATAACAAACAAGAAAGCTGTGTAGTAAATACTCCTGAAGTTTATAGAACTGGTTATGAAATTCTGGGATGGTCTTCGGTTAAAAATAGTAAAAAAGCCGAATTTGTAAACGGAATAACATTAACTAAAGATATTAGTTTGTATGTTATTACGAAAAAAACTATAACTGTTAATTTTATTTTAAATGGGGCTACTTCAATTGATTTTAATAGTAGACAATGTGAAATATATAATGAAGAAGGATTTTGTAATATTTTAATTCCTAATGTAAATAAACCAGGCTATATTTCATTTGGTTTTAATAAAACGCCAAGTGGTAGTGAAAATTTTCCAGACTATGTATCAAATTCATATTACCCTTTTAGTGATAGCGTGAATTTATATGCTGATTTTAATAATAATACTTTTAAATATAGAGCGGTAAACGTTCATAAAGATTTTAATATTAATAAAATAAGCTTCGAAATTGAAAGTTCTTGTTCAGAAAGCGATATAAAAAGAAAAATTAATAATATAAATGCTAATTGGAAAGGACTATTTAAATACGGAACTAAAGTTATGTTTTTATCAAGTGATAGCTACCAAAGTATTCATAATGACAATAGTGAAGGCACAACTTATGGCTTATCTTCCTCAAATGGAGAACCAAAAAAATTTGTTGATTTACAGTGTAATACAGAAGAATATGTTTTAGTCCATGAGCTAATACATAATTTTGATTTTTACTATAAGTCAGTTAATGGAAAATTTTTATCTCAGACTAAAGAACTAACTAGTTTATATGATAAATATGTTTTAATGGAAGACCGACCAATGCGAGATTATAGTTATAGTACTTACAAGGAATTTTTAGCGGATATAGCTATGTATTATTATTTAACGGTTTTTGAAGGTTACGATGAAGACATTCCAGAAGATATTAAGGAATTCGTACGTAATTATTTATATAATATTTAATTATAAATATAAAAATCAAGGTATAAAATTGACCTTGATTTTATTTTACTAAGTTGCATTAATATCTAACTTGATTTAAAGCTTCTTTAGCCCACGTAATAGCGTCCGTTTTAGCTTTATCTGCACCATTTTTTAAAGGATAAACTAAATCTAACTTAGATATAATTCTATTATTTTTAAGGGCTTCTTCATAATTTTGCCAAGTATTTCTTAAATTTCCACCATTACAAACAAACAAGAATATGTTTTTATCATTTATTTTATTTTCACTTATAAAAGTATTAATAGGAGGCGCATAAGTTCCAAACCAACAAGGTGAGCCAATAAAAATATTATCGTATTTACTTAAGTTAACGCTATAAGTTTCTAGTTTAGGCTTTTTAGTCATATATACTTGAATACCACCCCATACAAAGCGAAATAAGCTCTTTGTTTGCTTTTCTTTCTGAGGAATTATTTTCAAAATATCGGCATTAATTTCTTCTTTTAATGCTTTGGCGATTACTTCCGTATTTCCTTCATATGAATAATAAACTATTAAATTTTTCATTTTTTTCCTTTCTACTCACTTCTTAAAGCCTCAACTGGGTCTTTTTTGCTAGCTATACGGGCCGGAATAAGTCCAGCTACCATAGTCAAGACAATACTTATTAGAATTAATATAATAGCACCAGTTAATGGCAATGAGCTTAAATTATTAACCCCAGCTAGTTTATTAATAATTAGATTTAGTGGGATATTAAGAATAATAGTTGCAATAATACCAAAGATACCAGCAGCAGTTCCAACAATTAATGTTTCAGAGTTAAAGACATGAGTAACATCTTTTTTACTTGCTCCAATCGCTCTTAAAATGCCAATTTCCTTTGTTCTTTCCAAAACTGAAATATAAGTGATTATACCAATCATGATACTCGATACAACCAAAGAAATTGATACAAAGCCGATTAAAATATAACTAATTATATCTACAATATCAGTTATAGATGACATCAATATTCCAACTAAATCTGTATAAGTTATAACATTACCAGGATTTCCCTCTTCTTCTTGTATTTGATTGTAAGCTTCAATAATATTTTTTATTTCATCCTTAGAAGCAAAATCTTTAGCATAAATATTTATACTAGACGGCTTATCTAAATTTACCGCTCCCAATTCTGCCATAACTGTATCATAAGTAGAACCAGCTTGTTCCTTATACTTAGAAATAACATTTGCTAATTCTTCCGGAGAAAGAGATTGCAAATACTCTCTTTGTTTAGAACCTAAATTATTCATATTAAATTCATCATTAGAAAATTTTAAACCAGTTATAACATTTTTTTCAGGATTATTTTGTTGCTCTTTTACGATTTTACTTGCATTAATCTTCTCAATTACATAACTTTCCAAATCTTTTGAATATAATATTCCCCCAAGAGACGTACTAGCACCAGTCCAATCATCTTTGGGCTTAACTATTCCAACAACTTTTATTTCTTCGGCATTATCTAATTTAGATTTTAAATATTTACTATCTTCGCTTTTATCAATCCAAATCCCATTTTCTTTAGTATAATAATCCGTATTTAGTAATAACTTATAAGTTAAACCAATTAAATCTTCATAATCAAAAGATAACTGTTCAGTTACTATTTCTTCTCCCTTAGTTATTTTTTCATAATATTCTTCTAATTCCTTTTGGTCTTTTATACCAAGGGCATATAATACATAGTCACTTATTCGATTATCTTTATCAACTAAAAGTACAACTTCATTATAATTTTCCGGCATTTTGCCACTTACTAATTGATACATTTTATTGTTTATTTCTTCATTTTCAAACATTTTTGAGAAGACATCATTAAACATAAAATTTGAAGTCATAGCATTTGAACTTATATTGATGCTTTCTAATACAGTATTAGGATTAACTTTAACTATACCTTTTGAAGTATCAGATTTAAATAATTGTAAATTAAGATTATATTCATAACTAATTGCGGTAGTATAATCTTTAATATTACTATCGTTATTATCTATATATTTTTTAAATTGTTCTAAATTATTAGTACTTGCTTTACTACTCATTAAGGATAAAGTATCAGTAATTGTATTGTTTGAATAAATCTTATTTTCGCTTTTAGAAGCTTCTTTTTGGGCATTTAAGATTTCTTCTCTTCTTTCAGATATAGTTGATGTTAAATCAATAGTACTTTCAGTTATAGATAATGGATATGAGGTTAATGTTTCTTCTTGTACTCTAGTAATATAATTACTTACGCCATTTGATAAAGATAAAATAAGGGCAATTCCAATAATACCGATAGAACCAGCAAAAGCGGTAAGAATAGTACGCCATTTTTTAGTTATTAAGTTATTTAACGATAATGTTAAAGCCGTTTTATAATTCATAGATGTTTTCTGACTTTTAACTTGTTGAGTATTTTGACTTTCTCGGGTATTTTTCTTGCCATCATATGGATTGGAATCACTAACTATTTTACCATCTTGTAACTCAATTATCCGAGTTGAATATTTTTTTGCTAATTCTGGATTATGAGTAACCATAATAACAAGTTTTTCTTTCGCAATTTCTTTAATAAGTTCCATTATTTGAATACTAGTTTTAGTATCCAAGGCACCAGTAGGCTCATCTGCAAGCAATATATCGGGCTCATTTACCAAAGCTCTGGCAATGGCAACTCTTTGCATTTGACCACCGGATAACTGACTAGGCTTTTTATTTTGATGATTTTCTAAACCAACCTTTTTTAAAGCTTCCTTAGCTCTTTTACGTCTTTCCGATTTTGATATACCACTTAAAGTAAGAGCAAGTTCAACATTAGATAGAATTGTTTGATGTGGAATTAAATTGTAATTTTGAAAAACAAATCCAATACGGTGATTTCGATATGAATCCCAGGCTCTATCATCATATTTTTTAGTACTTATTTCATTAATTACTAAATCGCCTTTAGTATAGTGATCAAGACCTCCTATTATATTTAACAAGGTAGTTTTACCAGAACCACTTGGTCCTAGTATTGAAGCAAACTCATTTTTACGAAAATTAATACTCACATCATCAAGAGCAGTTTGCTTTAAATCTTCTGTCTTATAGGTTTTACTGATTTTTTTTAATTCTAACATAACATTCTTCCTTTCCTAACACTGTTAGATATTCATTATTTTTTTAAGCAGTTATTACTGCTCTTCTAATACTTTTTTTATTTTTGTTGCGGTTTTAATATAATTTTTAATTTCTTCGTAACCAACTTCTTCAATTACTTTAATAATTTTTTTGATAACTTCATTTTTAGTATTACTAGCTAGACTTTTGCCTTTTACAGTTATGAAAACCAATGTTTTTCTTTTATCTAAGTTGTCTTCTTTTCTTTCAACACATTCTTTGTTTTCTAAAGAGTTTAAAATGCTAGCAATACGAGCTGTTGTTACATTTAGTTTTTCGCTTAGTTCTCCTGCTGATACTTTGTTTTTATTGAAAGCTAAATAACTTAATACACCTATTTCTCCACGATTAAAATCATTTAAAACTTCAGCTAAAGAAGAAGAAGAATTGGGTTTAAACTGCTGAAATATAACTTCCGCTAATTCTTCAATACTCATAAACTCACCACCATTAATGTTTTTATCTAACACTATTAGATATAATACCAATTATATGAAAATAATGCAATAGGTATATGTACATGTTTATAAAAATTGCAAATATTATTTTTTTGATAATTATTTACAGATACAAAAGAACTAAAAAACTCTAGCTACACTACTATGAAATATAAGTTTGAAGTTCACATTTTACCTTTTTTTGAAAAAATGTATATAGAAGAAATTACTAGTCAAAACATTTTAGAACGGGAAAATTTCATACTAGAAAAAGAATTTGCTAATAATCAAAATAAAAATCTATATTACATATTAAGCGGTTTTTTTGAATATTGTAAAAAATTCTATGGTTTTGAAAAAACTATTATTAGCAATGTAGGTTGTTTTAGAAAAAAATATGAAAAAAGCAAATACGATTTTTACACCCTTAAAGAGTTTAAAACATTTATTAAGTATGTGGATGAAGAAATATATAAGCAGTTTTTTAATTTATTGTTTTTTACAGGCGTACGTTCTGGAGAAGCATTGGCACTTAAATTTAGCGATTTAAAAGATAATTATATAATTATTACTAAAACCATGGAAAGCCACGGAAAACGTGCTATAACAACGCCAAAAACCTTTTCTTCAATTAGAAACGTTGTAATTGACAAACAATTAAAAAAAGACTTGCTTAAATTAAAAGATTTATATAAAGAAAAATATTCTTTTAATGATGATTTTTACATCTTTGGTGGAAATAAACCTTTATCGCCTAGTACAATTAATAGGAGAAAAGAACAAGCTTGTAAAAAAGCAAATATTCGACCAATTACTCTTCATCAATTTAGACATAGCCATACTACTCTATTACAACGAAAAGGTATTGTCATTAATGAAATTTCCCGAAGATTAGGACATAGTAAAGTTAGCACTACATTAGATATTTATAGTCATACTGATTTAACACAAGAAAAAAGAGTATTTAATACCCTTAATTCATTAAGATTTAATTTCTTTACCCTATTTAAATCTTTATTAAAGCGACTTAAAAAGCCGTTTTAACCTAAAAATTGGAGCAGGTGATGAGAATCGAACTCACGTTATCAGCTTGGAAGGCTGAAGTTCTACCATTGAACCACACCTGCAATTCATTTAACAAGGTTAATTATAGCAATATCTTGTTAAAATATCAAGCGAATTTGAAAAATTTCAAGATTTTCGCGTAAATTAATGAATATAATTTACAATCTTTAATAAAAATATATATTTATTCAAACTATTATTTTATTAAAGACAGGGAAACTTGTTTCTTATCTTTATTAACACTATCAATATAGACAGTAATTATATCACCAACGTTTACAATCTCTTTAGGATCCTTGACAAATTCTTTGCTCATTTTCGAAATATGAAGTAAACCATCATCATGTAACCCAATGTCAACAAAAGCTCCAAATGTAGCCACATTACGTACTGTACCCTTTAATTCCATACCAACTTTTAGGTCATCTAAAGTTAAAATATCATTTCTTAATATTGGACTTGGAGCTTCAGTTCGAGGGTCTAACCCAGGATTTTTTAACTCTTTTATTATATCTTCAATAGTATATTCATCACTATTTACATGATTTAAAACATCTTTTATATTGATATTCTCTAGTTTTTGCTTAAATTCCATAGTATTAATGTTAGTTAAATCTAAATTTAAAAATTCTAGTAAATCATATGCCACTTGGTAACTTTCAGGATGTATTCCTGTATTATCCAAAGCATTTTTACCATTTATTCTGAGAAATCCAACAGATAGTTCATATACTTTTTCTGATGTTATCTTCCTTAGTTCTGTTCTATCTTTAAAATCGTTAGTTTCCTTATGCTTCATTATTTTATCAATTACACTTTTTGTAAGTCCTGAAACATATTTTAAAATAAATGAAGATGCAGTGTTTATATTTACGCCAACATTGTTCACAACTTTACTAACTGTATAGTCAAGAGTTTCAGTTAATTTTTTATTGTTAACATCATGTTGATATTCACCTACTCCAATACTTTTAGGATCAATCTTAACCAATTCTGAAAGAGGATCTATAACTCTCCTTCCAATACTTACCGCAGAACGTTCTTCAACTTCATAATCAGGAAATTCTCTTTGAGCTTCTTTTGAAGCAGAATAAACACTAGCGCCCGCTTCACTAACAATTATATAATAAACATCATTTAATTCTTTGATTGTGTTAGCAATAAAATCTTCACTTTCCCTTGAAGCAGTACCGTTTCCTATTGCGATAAGATTTAAATTATACTTTTTAATAAGTTCTAATACTTTTCTCTTAGCACCTTCTTTATCATTATGGGGCTCATGAGGATATATTTTATCGATATGAAGTACATTACCCTTTTCATCTAAACAAGCAAGTTTGCAGCCAGTTCTAAATGCCGGATCAAATCCTAATACACGATATCCATGTAATGGTCTTGTCATTAAAAGCTGTTCTAAATTGTTTTTAAAAACATCTATTGCATTATCTTCGGCATTTTCCGTAAGTTCGCTTCTAATTTCTCTTTCAATAGATGGATATATTAATCTTTTTAAAGCATCTAAAATAGCATCTTCAACATATTTACAAACAAAGGATGCTGAATTTTTTATTATCTTATTCTTTAAGTAGTTAAATATATAATCGTTATCATAATCTAATTTGACACTTAAAATACCTTCTTTTTCGCCTCGATTTATGGCAAGAACACGATAACTTTTTGCATATTTGATTTTTTCTGTAAAATCATAATACATCTCATATGTTTTTTTATCATCTTGAGCATTTTTCTTTATCTTAGCAATAATACTACCATTATGAAAGATATAATTTCTGACAAATTTACGATAATATGCGTTATCACTAATCCACTCACTAATTATATATTTAGTATTTTCATATGCTATGCTCTCTTCAACAGATACAATTTGACATAATGAAGAAAAATCGCCTTTAGTTGGAAATGACATAATTAATTTTGCTAATGGTTCTAATCCTAGGTTTATAGCTTCAGTTGCTTTTGTTTTCTTCTTTTCCTTATAAGGAAGATATATATCCTCAACTTCAACTAATTTTGTACAAGCTAAAATATTGTTTCTTATTTCATCCGTAAGAAGACCCTTTTCATCTATTAATTTAATTACGGCTTCTTTTCTTTCCATTAACTTATTATAATATTTATATTTTTCTTCAATTTTAGCAATATCATTTTCATTTAAACCACCGGTTGCTTCTTTACGATACCTAGCAATAAAAGGTATAGTTGCTCCTTCTTGTAGCAGCCCTAGTACTACCTTTATTTGACTATTTTTGATATTTAATTCAGTGCTTAATTCAGCAATTACTATTTCATTCATATTTTTACCTCGCTTTTAAAGTATACCATAAAAAAAGGTTTTATTCTTTATTAAAACACTTTTTTTACATTAGTTATTTCTTCATTTATAGCATATCCTATTTTAATGGTATTTCCTACTTTTAAAAATGGAAGATTATCGTTTAATTCAATAGATATTTTATATTTTTTGTTTTCATCTGAGGTTAGATAAAAATAAGTATTACCATTTATAGTCACATCTCTAATTGTTTTTATAGTAATAGTTTCAATAATTAGATTATTTTCATCAATTACCACGTCATCATTACCAAGATAGTTTTTAGCTGCCTCTTCAATGCCTTTAGCAGCATCAGTAACAACTACTTTTTGATAGTCTGCCACATCAACAAAACCATACATTTTAACTAGTCCAGCAGCATCTTTTAAACTTACTAGATAAGTTGGCTTATTATTTAAATTAATTAACAACGGAAATGTCGATGTATATTTCATTTGTTGAACCGCACCTTCAGCAGAGGCCATAGCCGAATATTCTTCCGCACCAGGGACACTATAAAAACAAGTCTCATTGGTACGCATATTAGTTAATATAAATCCTAAGTTTGACTCATCACTTACAATTGAAGTTAAACCAGTATATAAGTAAATATCATCGTTCATTGCTAAATAATTGTATCCATCAGTTGTATTTACCACATTTTTTTGGGAAAAAATACTGTTAAAAAATCCATTTTGATATGTTCCCCAGTCATCAACTTGTTCAATTATTAAATCAGCACTATGAGCAATATCTACCCATGTTGGAATACTTCCTACGTTATACTTCCGATTTTTACCTGTAATTGCATCAAGAATTATAACTCCAGTTACCTCTGCTCTAATATTTATTCCATGGTATTTAATCGTTGGAACTACCCAGTATGGATGTCCATCATTATCAATCTCAAATGATATTTTACCAAAATTCTTAGTAGGGTAACTAAATCTCAACTTACGGCTTAGATTTTTACTAAAGTACGCTGATGGTAGATACTTCATGCCTTGCTCTAATCTAGTCAATTTTGCTTCACCAGTAGTACTATCAACCGTAATATAGCCTTTTACGCCTTCTCTACAATTAGATATCCATTTAATAAAGGAAGCATATTCTAATGGAGTAACTCTTACAATAGAGTTATTATAATTAATCTGCGTATATAAATCTGACACACGATATTGACTTACAAAATCACTCATTTGGCCCATAACACGATCTCCCAGTTTTTGCGAGCTTGATTTATCTAATAAAGGTAATTTTGTAAAATCAACTGGTGCAATATCTTCAGTAAAAATTTTGGTTTCATCAATTTTGATACGATTAGCATACTTTTTAGAATTAAACAACGGACTACATATTATATTTGTAAAAATTAAGCCAATAATTATAAGAGGAATTATCAAAAATCCCCTAGATATTTTAAGGCTCTTTCTTATATTAATATTATGAATGTTAAATGATGATACTGTATTTAGAAAAGTAAATAAGCCAATTATAATTATAAGAAAAAACCAAAAACTTATATTTGTAAAATTCAATGGTGGTAAAAAGATATAATAATATAAGGATGAAAATATTATTGTTATTATTATATTTAAAATCGTTTTTTTCATTAAATCACCTATCAGTATTATATCAATTAATGGTAAAATAATAAATGGTGAATATTTATGTATTATAATAATTTAAGTGATTTTTATAAGAATAAATTTGGAGTTAAGGTCGTTAAATTATCTTTTAACGGAGGATTTACTTGCCCAAATAGAATAAATGGTGGACAAGGTTGCATTTTTTGTTCCGGAAGCTATGAATATGCCGGAAATGTAAAAGACAGTCTAGCCAAACAGTATAGACAGCAAGTTGAGATGATTGATAATAAATGGCCAAATTCAAAATATATTGCTTATTTTGGTTCTTTCACTAATACATTTGATAGTGTTGATAATTTAAAAAAAAGATTTGAGGAAGTTCTTAAATTTGATAGAGTTATTGGGCTTTCGATTGGAACAAGGTGCGATGCAATAAGTGATGATTGCTATGAGTACTTAGCAAATCTTAATAAGAGAACATTCTTAACTGTTGAATTAGGATTGCAGTCTTCTTTTAATAATACTTTAAGTTTTATTAATCGGGGGCATAATGTTGAAAGTTTTATAATTTGTGTAAAAAAACTTAAAAGCCTAGGAATAAATGTTGTCGTCCATATAATTAATGGATTACATAACGAAACAAAAGATATGATGATAGAAAATATCCGATTTTTAAATAAGTTAGGTATTGATGGAATTAAAATTCATAATTTATTTGTTGTCAAAAATACAGTTTTAGGGAATATGTATTTAAAAGAACCATTTAACTTGATGAGTAAAGAAGAATATATTGATATCGTTTGTGAGCAGTTGAAAGTTTTAAAGCCCAATATTGTTGTTCATAGATTGACGGGCGATCCAAAAAAAGAAGATTTAATTGCACCACATTGGGCCTTAAAGAAAATTGACATTTTAAATGGAATTGTAAAAAAAATGAAAGAGGAAAATATTTATCAAGGAATTGATTATAAAGATAATTTATAATAATTGGAATTTAATAGTGTACTTAAACTGAAAAATTAAGTATAAGTTATGAATTAATAGATAACCGTTAAGATATAATAGATAATTACACTATTAATTAAAATAAAAATTCTAGTTTGAATTTTATGACTAAAAATTTTTAATAATTTTTAGTCTCTTTATTTAAGTTTTTCATAAAAAGTAAGATATCAAATTAAAATTAGGAAAAAATCAACGAAAAATCATCAATATTAAAACTTTAGATGCAATATTAAAAATCACTTGACTTTTACGAATAATTGTATTATAGTATAAGGCAATAAAAAAAAGGAGGTTTTGGTTGATATGTTAACACAAGAATTAGATACACATGAAAATATAGTTCGAGAAGCAGCTCGTATATCATCTGTATTATATGCATATTTGCTTGCAAATATGTCTATAGATAAATTAGATGAAATGTTTAGGGAAGTTGACGCTATTGTTTATAGATTACAAAATATGCCATCTATGAACGTTGATCCAAGAATAAAGCCGACTACTTACAATGCTTTATCTGATAAAAGATCAACTACTTATAGTAAATATTTTAGTAATGCAATGGCACTTCCAATCACAGACCCAGTTGAGCTTAAAGCATTCCAAGTAGCTATCTATAAAGCTAACGGAGAATTCGTAGATGGTGCTGATGCTGATATGGCTGCTAGAGAAAGTGTGAAAAAAGCAAAAGGTTCAATTACTTTATAGTTGAACCTTTTTATATGCTTAAATCAACATTTTCTTCATTTAATAATTCTTTAAATGTTTCTTTAAATCTAATTACTTCTTTTTTAAGAGTATCAGGATATATATTTTTTGCATTTTTGACTGCTTTATAAATATGGGAAATCCTTACTTCTTTTGAGTTTTCAAAAACAGCATAACTAAAAGCATTTGCCAAAATTGTCAACGTTACATCTGGATAACGACTAGCAACTTCATAAACTCGCTTATATTCACTTGTCATTTCAACCAAAAATTTAAATATTTGTTCTTTAGTAAAATCAGAATATGCTAGTTTTACATTTAATTTTTTTTCAAATTTTGGATATGTCCCCATTAATATTTTTACAACTGTACTTTCATCAGCCTCTAAAATGTCTATTTTAATGAAACGACGTAAAAATGCTCGATCTCTTAATATATAAGTTTCATATTCTTCGGTCGTAGTAGCACCAATCATCTTTATTGTTCCACGGTCTAAAACTGGTTTTAACATATTTGCAAAATCAATATTAGTATTAGCAGCATTTCTATTTACAAGAAGATGAACCTCATCTATAAATAGAATTGTGTTATCTTCTTTTTTTAATGCTTGAATTAAAAGCTCAACTTTACTCTCACTATTTCCATTATCAACTTGGGAGCCAAGCAAACTAGTAATATTAATTTTAATTATTCGCCAATTTTTTAAGGCATCTGGAACCAAATTTTTTTGAATACGATACCCTAATCCTTCAACAATCGCAGTCTTACCAATACCCGGCTTTCCGACCAAGAGAGCACTTTTATCAGGCGTTATTAAAGCTAAAATCATTTCATTAATTTCATTTTCTCTTCCAATAGCAGGATCTGTAATATACTCTTTAGAGCTTAAATCCTCACCATACATTTCAATAATTCCCATTGGTTTGATATCTATTTCAGAAGTTTGCTCTACTGTTTCACTTTTTTGTGAAATATCTAAATCTAAAGTCTCTACCCCATTTGTTGCATCTTCATTTAATATATCAATTTTTTCCATAATATTCACATCATTTCTTATATTATTTTAACTAGAATGGCAAGTATTTTTGACAATAACCACCACTAACTGCATAGCAGTCATGACTTACCATAAAAACGTTTTTATCAATTTCTAAGAGTTTCTTTTTTAATCCATAATACTTATCAAAAGGGACAATAACAAACAAAGTTGGATCCTTCTTTATAAATAATCCCCCTCTTGAACTTATTTCGGTAACTCCAAAGGAATATTCCTTTAAAAGTATTTTTTCAATTTCCCGCCATTTTTTAGTTTTTATGTAACATATTTTACTATCGTTCATGCCTATCATGACAATATCAACAATTTTTGAAGATACAAACACAATAAATAAAGCATAAATAGTTTTGGTAAAACCAAATATTATCGTACCAGTAAAAATTATTATTATATTAACAAATTTTCCGGCTTGACCAACAGGAATTTTAAACGTTTTATTAATAATTGTCGCTATTACATCACTGCCCCCAGTATTAAAACCAGTCCGATATATTATTCCACTACATAGTCCATATAACAGCGACGCAATTATAATCGTTATAAACATACTATTAATATCAACCGTAATCATTTTAGAAATTGGCTCAGTTATTGATACCATAGTTGTAAAAGTAATTGAGCCTATAATAGTTGTAATTGTATTCTCTTTTCCCCAAAAAAAGTAACTAATAATAATTATTATTGCAGTAGTAAAATAAAGAAAATAAGTAGTTGAAAAGCCTGTCAATTCTTTTATTATTATTGCTAAACCACTCATTCCCCCAACTACAATATTATTGGGAACTAATAAAGTATTATAATTTAAGGCATGAATAAAACAAGCCAAGATAAAAAATAAAAATCTTATTTTAAAGTTTTTATAAGTTATTTTTTGAATTATTTTATTTTTTCCCTCTTTTATCCTATTAAACATTATAAACTCCTTAATTAATAATACTATTTTTATAAAATTTAGTAAAGAAAAAACTCACAATTAAGTGAGCCCTTTCATTAATTATTCAATAATTTCTGTTACAGTACCAGCACCTACAGTACGGCCACCTTCACGAATTGAGAACTTAGTTCCGTTTTCTAAAGCAACCATGCTGATTAATTCAACTGTCATTTCTACATTATCACCAGGCATAACCATTTCTACTCCTTGTGGAAGTTCAATTACACCAGTAACATCTGTAGTTCTGAAATAGAACTGAGGTCTGTAGTTTGCGAAGAATGGAGTATGTCTTCCACCTTCTTCTTTAGATAATACATAAACTTGAGCAGTAAACTTCTTATGAGGAGTAACTGATCCTGGTTTAGCAAGTACTTGTCCACGTTCTACTTCTTCACGA
>CAZPSA010000029.1:0-15211 GCA_964589375.1 uncultured Clostridium sp. | reverse complement strand
TACTTGTTCAAAATTTAATCCATACGGATTTCTTCTTTTTTCTTCATTCTTTTGAACTTCTTCAAATTTCATTTTTTCTTCAGGTGTCATATCAAAAGTTGCTGATTGAAATAAATCTTTTGACATATATTTATCAAGATATTCCTTCATTTCTGTTGTTGAAAAATCGCCATCATAGCCATCATCATAGATTTTAACACAGCCACCATAATAGTTTATATCATAGCCATCATAATAGCTTGGTTCGCTAAATCTAATACCCGATAATAATCCTTTTTTTGATATAAGAGTTTTTGTTATATCATCTATCAACCATTTAACTGGTGATACTTCCACCCATACATAATCACCATCCCTATATTGTTCGCCATTTGATAATACAAAAAAACTTCCATCATAACTAGAATTAGCTTTAACGCGAATATATTTTCTTCCACTATATTCGTATTCGTCATAGGTCACTGCTTGAAAACCTTGCATCCAATTATCACGTGCATGTGCCGTGCTATCAAATGTATAACTTCTTCCAGTTTTTTTTAATCTTCTATTTTGATATTCGCTTTCTAATCTTCTTTGTGTACTTGCATTTGGAGCATATTGAGGATACTCTCCATATTCAACTTCATAAGTTCCCTTAGAACCACTCACTTTGTTTGAAACGATTTGAGAGAATACCGGAGATGATAGCAAAACGGGGCGAATAGCACCATTACGGCTATAGCAGTCAAGAACTGTTGCAAACCCATATTCGTCAACGCCCTGGATATGGCCGTCACCGTCTGAAGATTTAGTATAAAACAATCCACTGCGATCTTTTAATTTATTGTATGGCGGCTCCTCATACACATAACCTTTTCCGTATTTTGCTCCTGTTAATATAGCCAAGTCACTTAATGCTGAGCTATGTCCATATCTTACTACTGCTTCTAACTCTATTCCACGTGCTTGTTCTATCGTTAATAAAGTTAATTGTTCATTAATAAACATCTTTCATCACCACAATTAGTTTAGCATATTTTAGGCGTTTTTTCTTTAAATCTAACACTTTTCTCCAAATATTTATTTATCAATTAAATTATATCAAATATTTGACTTATTCACCTTATTTTCAAAACAAAAATCAGAGTAAATTTTCCACAATCTCCAATTTTTATGTCAAGAATTATTTTTACCGAAACGAAATAGTATCACATAAATTTTTATTAATTTCTAATCTTCTCCAAAAGAAAAGCCAGTTTAAACTGACCTTATTTTATCTCAATTGTTTTTTTATGTTCAATATTCTCTTGTTTAGGAACTACTATTGATAATGTTCCATGATTAAATTCCGCATCAATCTTGTCAACATCAACATCTCCTAAAGCAAAAGACCTTTGATAAACACCATAACTTCTTTCTCTTCTGATGTAATTTTTCTTAGTTTCCTTATCTTCATGCTCTTTTTTTGCACTTACAGTTAAGTAACCATCTTTAACTTCGATATTAATATCTTTCTTTTCAAATCCAGGAACATCGATATCAATATGGTATTCGTTATTTTCCTCGTAAATATCACATTTCATATCATTTCTTTTGGGATTACTCAAGAAAAAATCATCAAAATCATCATCAAAGAAAAAACTTCTTGGGATTAAATTCATATATCTATCCTTCCTTTCACAATTATAGTTATACCACCATTTTTAGCACTTGTCAAGTGTAAGTGCTAATTATTTTAAATTTTCTAATGATACTCTATTATTATGGTCTAAATATCAAATATTATTAAATTTTGGACATCTTCATTAATAACAAATTTAATAAAACTACTATCATACTTAGAAATTTTTTGTCTTATTATTTTTTCATCTAACAAAAACAAATCACTACGATATAATATTAAATTAAATAAATCATCAATTCCAATATACCTAAAATAAGTTATAATTTTACCTACATTTTCTTTAGCGTTAACAAGATTTTTCTGCATATCAAATGATAATCCACTTTTTAATAATTCTATTTTTTCCCTACTAATATTAAATTCTTGTAAAAATTCCATTTACTCACCGCCTAATATATTAAATATGCTAACTCGCATCTTTTCAAGTTCATAATCTTCTAAAATTGAATTATAAGAAACTGCATATAATAAAGCATCATTAAGTGTAACTCCCGCATCAAGTAAACAGGCTAGTACACTATAAACTTTAAGTCTCGATATAACTTTATTTCCAAACACAAATTCACATCTTCTCTTAACTTTTGCAACGTCTGTATCCGAATAAAGTGCCAAACGATACCCTTCCTCTAATAGTTCTAATTTTGAATATTTGCTGATAAGTTCTTTTATTTCTTCATCATTTAGAATTATATAATTTGTTCTAATAATACTCTCATATTTAGGATTTTCCTCTTGATTTTTCCAAATATTTAAATTATTTTTGTAAGCATAAAATAAACGCTTAATAATCAATGATTTTATTTTTCGTAAATTCTGCTTTTCATCACTAAATATATAACCAGTCATTCCCATCTCAATAAATTGATCAATCATAAATGGCAAATTAGGATTATTTAAAATCATTATTGTTTCATCATCTATATTTGTCTCTAAATTAATCCCATAACTAGAAATAACACTAATATTTTTAGAAATATCATTTTCATTCGCAATTAAAATCCAAGAATTAACCAAAACTTTTTGCAAATCAACATTAAACGGACTTATTATATCAATTAATCCCTTTAATCTTTCACTATCAATTACAAGTAAAGCAGGATTATCTTTTATAATCTCATCAATTTGAATATTATCTCTTTTCTTTAAAATATCAATAATCTTTATCAAATTACTATAACCCTTTTTCGTAAAAAGTCCCGCAAGCCTATTAATTAATGAAGCTAACATCGCATTTATATTATAGTATTTATTAAGTAAATTAATGGCTGCCGCCAAAGTTTTATCATTATTTTCCGTCAAAATAACACATAAAGCATCTATATTTATATCCTTTAAATATTCTTTATCTTTTAAATATTCTATTACACTTATAATATCTTCATTATTATTATCTCTTAATATTTTACTTTTATTATAGGCAGATAATTCATCATAGTTAATTCCAATTTCTTTTAATTTTGCTTTAATTAGCGTTATCCCCTCAACTACTGTATTAGAGTTTGTGTTATTATTTTCTTCTTTCTTTCTACTACTCTTAGGTTCATATTCAAAACTTTGTGCCATAAATGGATCAAATACCATCTGTTTTTCGTTATCTTCTTCTTTTATTTGTGCGACACTTCCATTTTCAGTATGTTCAGCTTCTTTAATTAGTTCTAAATCTGGCTTTTCTTCCTCATCTTTTGCAACAATTTCATTAATCCCCGCAGTTTCTAAAGTTACTCTTTCCTCTTCTATTTTTAAATCCAGACCATTATTAAGTTGGCTTTCTTCTTGTTCTTCCGCATTTAATACCATCTCATCTTTTTCCCAAGACTTATTATATATCGCTAGATTATACTCATTTACAAAAGATATTATTTTATCTAAATACGTTAAAGAAACATTTAATGCTCTTAAACTTTCAATATCATCTGCATTTAAATATAAATCACTATTTAATTTTTCCAATACCCATTTTAATCTTTTTTTAACTTTCTTATTCTTAGCACTTATTACCCCAAACTTATACTCACTAATATTAATATATCGTTTTATAAGCTCTATAAATTCTCTTAGTATACTTACTTGTTCATCACTTAAAGGAATATCTGTTTCTTTTAAAGAATTAATTCCCAATAACTTTTTTATATAGAATATTCCCGCTTTAATCCTATTTCTCTCATCATCTTCCTCAATAAGTGAAACTATTTCCAAAATATCATCATCTTTAACGTCTAAAATAAACATATGTCCATAATCTTCATCTTTTTCCCATTTTAAAGCAATATCTTTAAGCTCCGCAATATTTAGAAGATTGTCTTTTTGCAATTTTTCTTTATCTTTATCTAAATTTAGTTCACTTTTAAGAATACCAACTAAAATTTCTTTATCCATTCTATCACCACCTAACAAATATTATCAATTTCTTCTCTTATTTTCTTTTGTTTATCATATATTTTTTCTATTTTTTTTGTTTCTTTCGCCATATTAATAATACTTTCAATTAATTTAGCATCATTAGAAAACACAAACGAACTTGGTTTTTCCTCACTATTAATAACTGTCGCATTTAATACCATAACCCCATCATCTGGTAATTTAACAAAAGCAATCTTAATACACTCATCACTTAATCGATATATCTCAATATTAGCTAAAATTTCACTACATTTCACTTTTGAAAGATCATTATACCTAACTTGATCAAGTAATTCTTGTAAACTTTGTTTTTCTTTTTCATTATATTTTTTAGCATCTTCTATAATATAAGGTACATCTTTTTTATTAGTCAAATAAATAACCATCTTACTTTTTTCTTTTAAAAGTTTCTTTTGATTATTTTTTAAAACTTCATAAGCTTCAATATACTGTCTTATATTTCCTAAAGCGTTATCATGAGTTATCTTTAACCCATTGGAATTTTTTAACTTTTCACACTCAGTATAAAGTGCCGTCAAAACTGATACTATCTTATAACCAATCGCTTTTTCATCATTACTGTCTATACTTTGGGCTAAAAACACATCAAACTCTTTTTCATTAACTTTATTTATCAATCTTTTTTCTTTATTTAATATATCCTCAACCTGACTAATAATTACCGCATCTTCCTCATTTGTTATATTTTTATTATCTTCCTTTATTTTAACTTTTAAATCCAATATATTATCTAATACGCCTAATTCATCTTTCTTATCAATATGTTTTTTTAATAAAATTGCCTTTAAAACATTAACTAATTTCGCTTCAGATACATCATATTTTTTACTTAATACTAAATAAACTTCATTAAAATTCTCAATTGAGGCATCTTCTTTTATTATCTTATTCCATAATTCTATATCTTCATTTTGCCATTTATTAATAAAATCTAAATAACGACTATAATTATTATTATCTTCTTCTTTAAAAAGCAATGATGCATTTAATTTAGCAATTTCAAACTTCAAATCTACCTTTTTAGCTAAATCTAACAAAGTATCATCAATATATTCTTCAAATTCCTTATAATTAAGTATTGGACTAACCAATTTATCTCCTATAAAATAATTTAAATACTTTTTAGGAAATTCTGCTTTCTTTTTTAAGTTATTAATATAATCTTCATTATCTTCTTGAAAATTATTAATATAAGCCATAATATCTTCTGTTATACTTTTTAACCATTTTACTGCCCCTTCATATTGTGGCGCTTTAAAATTTTTATCGTACTTCCTAGCTATTTCTAGAAAAGATACAATTATATTTTTATTTATTTCATAAGTATTATATAAATCATCAGCTAAATTTCTATTATAAAGTTCTAGTATTTTTTTTACTGTTTCATCTGGCATCTCTAAAATATTATTTTCATCTATTTTTTTATTATAATCAAATAAAATATTTTCAATTTCTAATATATCATTTTTTCTTAACTCAATACTATTAATAGGATCTACTGCTGCTTCCTTATTCTTAGTTAATATATCTAAAAAATTACTAATAACGCTCACAAAAAGCCACCTCTTATTCTAAGTAATTGTATCATATTTATTTACATCTTTAAACATCTATTTTTAAAATTAACCTCGCTCTTTATTTAAATTTCAAAAAAATTGAAACCCGCTTTAAAGTAAGATATAATTTTATTTAGAAGGTGATTATATATGAGTAAATTTAAAAATAAATTAATAATTGAAGAGCCCATCGCAACCAAAAGATTAGGTTCTAAAAAAAGTATAATAACTCTTTTCATAATCTTAATTATTTTAATTATTCTTGTTATCTTTTTTATTTTGCAAAAAGAAGGTATTATAAAATTATAATGGAAAATATTAATGAATTATTAAAAAATATTGATTTTAATAAATATAAACTTGTTAAAGTTAATGACCATCTTTATTTAACTAATTATCAAATTGAAGTTTTAACTAGATTTCAAATCGATTATAAAAGTATTTCTTCTCTAAAAGAACTTATCTATTACGCCGAAGAAGTTTATGAAGAAACTTTAGATGACGCCTTAGATGAAGTAATCATAGAGCTTCAAGAAAGAGATTATTATATAAACACCCACAAATAAAAAGAATTATGATTTAAAATAGCTACTCTCTTAAACTATTTCTAATATTCATAATTCTTTTTTTACTCATATATGGAAGAAGCATACCAGTTATAATTACAGTCTCATCTCTTTTATTTATTTTAGTTATATCAACATCTTTAACGTCATCTATAATTAGCTTCTGACAATTTCTAAGTAATTCTTCAAAACTATCATCACTTACTAAACCATACTTATTAAATAAAGCATAATTAATAAACGCTATATTTAAGCCTCTTCTTATTTGATTAAAATTAGCTTTTACAAAACTTATCAAATCTAAAATATCTAATTTTCCCTCATTAACCAGTTGTCTTAAGTATTCCATAACACTTATTAAATAAGAATTTCCTAATACAACTATTTCATCATCAATTAATTGTTCTAAAACATTGCCTTTTAAAGCTGCACTAAGAAGTAAATTCTTTTCTACTAAAGAAAGAATATCCGTTTCTTCCTTAGATAATTCACTTGCTGTTTCATTAACTTTTAAATAATATTTACTAGTAAAAATCATTCTTACTATATCATCAAGCTTTTTGCCTTTAAAGTTATTATTATAAAGCACAACTATATAAGATTTCCCACTAACAATAGTTCTTTTTAATTGTTGTAAACTTTCTTTATAACCTCCATCAAAATATAAATCTTGGTTTTCATCTTCCCATGACAATTTATTTAAAGCAGCTAAAAGCTGAATTATTAACGGATGTTCAAAATCTTCAGCCATAGTATTAACCATTCCCTGAAAAAGCATTTCTTTCTTTGCTAAAGTCCCTATAATATCAGCAAAACTATCTTTCTTACTTCTTTCTGTTTCTAAATAAGTTAATAATTTTGCACTTAAAACTTCTTTATTTCTATCTGGCAAGCCAATTATATTTCTGTTATTTTGTCTAATTCTTTCTTCAATTGATATATCACCTTTAATTCTTTTAGCCGTAAGAAGCAAACTAGCAATATCTCCGCCAAATTTTAAATTGATTTCTTCTTCATCAAAATTATCTTCATCTATTAAATAGGCCAAATAACCAGCAATAATAACATTTCTGTCTAAAGTACAATCCTCAAGTGTTAAACCTGTTAAAATACTTTTTAATAATAAATCCCACTTGCCATTTACTTTTTCTATTAAAAACTTTATTGTTAAATCTTTCATTTTACATCTTCCTAAACGATTTATTTATTATATAGGAAGAAAAAACAAAAGTAAATGATTTTTAACTAATGTTCATGATGAGTATGTCCATCAGTCCCCTTTTTATGAGAAATTGGATCAACATAAATCTCACTTTTACCCGGAATTAATGTTGCTATCAAGAAATAAGAAACAATTAAAATTATAATAATTAAACTAACATAATTTAAAACTGGCGCTACCATTTCACCATTTAATACTTTATAACCTAAATATTGACCTACCGCAATTGAAATTAAAAACTCAATTATGCTATAAATTAAACTATGTCCTTTAAAAAACATCTTATAAATATTAAATAATAACGGGATTAAAATAAGCATTGTTATTAAAGAAGATAATTTTGCCGTTATAAAATTAGGCATAGTTCCTATAAAAGGAATTTCAATAAAAAGCCACAAAATTGATGGAAAAACCACTAATTTCATATGTTCCCAAGTACTTTCATTTACCGCAAATATTATAGCCGCATACTTATTATGATTACTCCATTCATATATGAAATGGCCTAGTGTTCCTAGCACCGCAATAAAAATAAAACCCCAAAATTCTAACATCTTTCCTCCTAATAAATTTCAATTAATTCATATTCACTAGTGCCGATACCTAACTCCTCCGCACTTTCAATGGTATGTGCACCATTTCTTGAATTAACTCTTTCTAAGAAATGTTCCTTTCCTGGATCATCACTTTCAATAACTAAGTCTAATGATGCCCTATCAATCGCAACTGGATCTAAACTAGCCAAAATACCCATATCTTTTAAACAAGCATCTTCTGCTGTTTTACAGCAATCACAATCAACAGACATATTAACCATAACATTTATAAATGCCATCTTATCTTTAAAAAGAGCACAAACACTAGAAGCTGCATCAGCCATTGCTTCTAAAAATTCATTCTGTGGTGCCACAAAATCCCATAACTTATATTGATCTGTTGTTTTCCCTGCTGTATGAATATAAGCCTTACCGCCACTTGATGCACAACCAATTGACAACTGTTTCAAAGCACCACCATAGCCACCCATTGGATGCCCTTTAAAATGGGAAATAACCAAAAGTGAATTATAATTAAGCAAATTTTTCCCCACATAATTTTCCTTAATTATTTTGCCATTATTAATACTTAGCGTTGCATCTTCCTCAGCATCCATAATATCCACATCAAAATATTCATTCCATCCATGATATTCCAATAATTTCTTATGCTTATCAGTAGTATTTCTTTCCCCAGCATAAGCCGTATTACACTCAGTTATTGTTCCCTTTACCCTTTCAGCAATCTTTTTATAAAAACGCGGATGTAAAAATTTCTGATTTCCCATCTCTCCAGAATGGACTTTAATTGCCACTCTACCTTCCAATTCAATTCCCAAGTTATCATACAATTTTACTAAATTGTCTTCATTAACTTCCCTTATAAAATAAACTTTTGCTTTTTCCATAATACTCTCCTATCTATTTTTCATATAATACGTCTAAATCAACAAATCCGTCAATGCCAGGCACTAACCCCACATTACTTGCTTGCCAAATATAATACTTTTTAGCAAAATCCGTCTTGCTAGTATAATGAGCCATCCAAACTAAGTACTCATCAATATTCCAAACTTTTTCTAAATAAGAAGCACTTCCATAATTCATTCCCTTATAACCATTTTCTTCACAAGTCTTAATAAACTCTTCTGCGATAACATTTAAATCTGTATAACTAATCATAAATTCATTAAAATCATTCCAGCATTCCCAATCAAACGCGATAGGCAAATCTATTTTTTCATTATTTAAAGCTTCAACTACATATAAAGCTTGTTCTCTTGCCATCTTTACATCAGATGCCTTCGAATAAAAATAAACTCCTACCTTAAGACCCTGTTCCTTAGCCCCTTTTAAATTATTCAAAAATCTATTATCCAAAGTAATATTACCACTCTTATCAGCAAAACCTACTCTAATAAAAACAAAACTAACTCCCGCCTCTTTTACTTTTGCAAAATCAATATCCCCCTGCCAAGATGATACATCTATACCAATCAAAGTATTATCCTTTTTATATTTGCCTATAAAATCACTAATATTTACCCCTTTTACCTCACTTTGAACCTTTTGGCTCTTTATATCTTCCTTAACTACAATTGTAAAAGGAGAAATGGTTTCATTATTAGCCTCATCTTTCGCATAAAAATTAACTGAATATTCTCCCACTTTATTTAAATCAAAATCCCCTTTAATTTCACACTTAAGCGTTCGATCATAATTATCCCCGCAAATTATATCATCTAATATTTTATTCTCACTACCCTTTTTAATTACAAATTTACTTTTATGCAAAATCATTGGTTTTGTAATATCAGCTACAATATAAGAATATGTATACTTTTTAATTTTATTATTCTTATCTACATATTTTACTATCATTTTATTATTTCCTAATTTTAAAGTATTAATCTTAAGATTAGGATTATCAAAATCTCCATCTTCAATTATTAAATTATCTGCTATACTCACATTATCTCTTTGGCCATAATCAAAAACATTATTTATTACTTTAATCATAGTTTCATTACTATCTTTATGTTTACAGCCAAATAATAAAAATCCAGCAAGCAATATCATAAATATTTTCTTCATAAAAAAATTATAATCAATCACTCAAATTATTTCAATAAAAAATATCTAATTTTTAGATATTAAATCACAAATCAAATTAGATATTTCAGTTGGATTTTCAATTGATAACCCCTCAATTAATCTTGCCTCAGAATACAACACTTTAGCATATTTTTTAAGTTCTTCTTGATCATCATTATATAATTGCTTTAATTTATTACCAATCGCATGATTTTCATTTATTTCCAAAATCATTTTAGCTTTTACTTTTTCATCTCCTGGCATTGCATTAATAACTTTTTGCATCTGAGCACTAACATCTCCATCAGTAGTCAAACATACAGGATGATTAGATAATTTATTTGTAAATCTTACTTTAACAACATCATCTCCTAATTCCTCTTTAATAATCGTAAGCATATCCTTATTATCTTCATTAACTTTATCTATCGCGGCTTTTTCCTCATCACTTAATAAAGAAAGCGAACTATCTGAAACATTTTTAAACTTTTTGCCAGCTTCTTCAACTAATACTCCTAAAACAAATTCATCTAAATAATCAGTTAAATATAAGATATCAAAACCTTTACTCTTAACTTGTTCCACTTGTGGAAGCATATTAATCTTATCAATCGTCTCTCCTGAAGCATAATATATTTCTTCTTGATTTTCCTCCATAGTATTAACGTACTCTTCTAAAGTAATAAATTTTTCTTGTTTAGCTGAATAGAAAATAAGTAAATCTTTAAGTTTATCCTTATTCATTCCATACATATTATAAACTCCATACTTTATTTGAGAACCAAACGCGTCAAAAAATTTCTTATAACTATCAAAATCATTTTTTAATAAATCTAACAATTCATTATGAATACGAGTTTCTAACGTTTTAGCAATTGCCACTATATGTTTATCACTTTGTAATGTTTCTCTTGAAATATTTAAAGTTAAATCTTGTGAATCCACAACTCCCTTTACAAAACTATAATAATCTGGAAGCAGTTCTTCACATTTTTCCATTATAAGAACCCCATTAGTATATAATTCCAATCCTTTTTTATAATCTTTATAATAGTAATCAAATGAAGCATGACTTGGAATAAATAATAAAGACTTATAAGAAACATTACCCTCTACCGAATTATGCAATACTCTAAGTGGCTTTTCATAATCATTAAATCTTGATGTATAAAAGTTATCATATTCTTCTTCAGTTATATCTTTCTTATCTTTTTTCCATAAAGGAACTCTTGAATTTATTACTTGCATTTCCTTTACATCTTCATATTCTTCTTTACTGCCTTTTTTCAATACTCTATTTTGAACTTCCATCTTAATTGGATATCTAATATAATCACTATATTTTTTAATAATTGATCTAATCGTATATTCTTCTAAATAATTAGAATAATTTTCATCTTCCGTATCATCTTTTAAATATATTTTTATTGATGTTCCTCTTATATCTTCTTTAGAATTGCTTATAGTATAACCATCAGCCCCCTCGCTAACCCATAAATGAGCTCCATCTTCATTGTATTTTTTAGATAAAACCTCTAGTTTTTTAGCAACCATAAAAGCTGAATAAAATCCTACGCCAAATTGACCAATAATCTCTGCATCTTTATTATCTTTATTATCCTCTTTAAATCTTAAAGAACCAGACTCTGCAATAGTGCCTAAATTATCTTCTAATTCTAAAGCACTCATGCCAATCCCATTATCCATTATAGTAATTGTTCTATCATCTTTATTTGTTTTAATAACAATTTCCAAATCATCATTATTAACACTTACGCTCTTATCAGTTAAAGAAGTATAAAATAATTTATCCAAAGCATCACTAGCATTAGAAACAATCTCCCTTAAAAATATTTCTTTATTTGTATAAATTGAATTAATCATCATATCAAGAACTCTTTTAGATGATGATTTAAATTCTTTCTTTTTCATATTTTTCCTCTTTTCTTATATTAGTTTTAACACTAAAAATAGCACTTGTCAATATCAAGTGCTAATTATTTTTATATAATTTTAACCATTCGTTATAACTTATTACATTATATTTAATATTTTCATCATATCCCATATACTTATTATAATATAAAGGAAAAAAATCTCCACTTAATTCAAACCACCAAGCATAATTAGCAAAAGGTGTTATTGGATTATATATCATTTTACTGCCCTTTTCTATTTCCCTTAAAATATACTTATCTCTTCTAAAATATTCCACTCCAAGAAACAAATAAGCAGCCGTTAAACCCCCAGCCACAATTATAACTAACAATTTTAACATATAATTAAATATATAATTATTCTCTAAATATCTATCAATACTATAAAGTCTAATTATTAAAATAATTTCCAATAAATACACTATCAAAAAGTGTCTTGGCCCTACTGGCTGAACTATTATTAAAGGGGCTATTATTAAAACTATATATCCTATTACACTAAGTAAATTTTTCTTATCTTTCCTATATAATTTGCATATTAAATATAAAACATTAAAAATAAAAACTAACGATAAAGCACACTCAAATAAGTTTAAATTCAAATCCTTAAAAACAAATTGCCAAAGCAAAGAATAAATTGAAAATAAAATATTAAAAATATGCATTAGCAAATATTTTTTAATTCTAAAACCTTTAATAAGCAATAAGAATGTTAAAACTATTACATTTATAAAAGGAAGAAAAAACATATAACGATTAAATATTCCAATCGTATATGGAACCATTACTTTTAACTCTTTAATACTATGAGTTACTTTTTTATAACCATTTCCATCTTCCCCAAAAGAAGCAAAATATGAAGGATGCGTAAACATTAAAGCAGCTCCCCCAATACCTAAAACTAAAGAAGTAATCAATATTTTATCTAGCTTTTTATTTTTCCTATAATAACAAACATTAAGATATATCATATAAATAACCACAAATATAGTTATATTTTCAAATAATAGTGTACTTAAAAAACAAATAACAGCGAACCAACCACTAATCTTAACATCATTTTCAATCAAACTATTACCTTTATATATAAGATACAAAACCATTAAAGATGATACTCCATAATTAGCAAATCCACTAGCCCAAACTATAGACTGTGCACCAACTACACTAGGAACCAAAAGAACTAAAAGCCAAACTAAACTTATTTTAACTTTTTCACTCTTCTTAATCAAATACACTATACCATTCAAAACTAAGCTTACTAATAAGCTTCTAATAATTCGCGACTTAGTCATTAATATAACTAGCAAATCCCCAAAATAACGCCCATTTAAGTACTCATCTTTACTAATATTTATAAATTCACTAAAGGAAAGTTCTTTAATTCCCCAATAAAAATCATCTGCTGAATAAGGAAAAAAATATGCTACTACAAAAACGATAATAAAACTTATAATTAATTTTTTATTCTTCTTCATAACTCAACCCAACTTAACACTTCTATAATCTCATTTATATTTTCTTGCCTTTTAGGATTAATAAACTTATTAATTTCCAATTCTTTTTGAATATTATCTAATGATATCTTTTCTAAACAACTATTATTACTTACAGTAACATCACTATAAACTTTATAATAATATGTATAATATAAAGCATTACTATCAATCGTAGGATAATCAGATATATATTCTTTCTTAACTAAAAAAGGTTTTATATCTTCATCATATTTAATATTATTTTTATCTAGTAATTTTTTTAAAGTTATCTCTTTATCATCATCTTCAATATATTCACTTACCAATTCATAAGTATTATATCTTTTTAAAAGTACTATTTCTTGATTTTTAGAAACAATTATCACTTTTATTTTACCTACTTTATAATCAATATTATCATCTTTAATTTTATCTTTATTAATAATTATTTCTTTCAATGATACCACCATATTATTTATATTATAAAATTAGTGTAAAATCAATCATTATCTATTTAATTTTGGTTTCTACCCGTGTTATACTTTGTTTAGTAAAGGGGTGTATATTATGAAAAAAAAGAAGCCCAAAAACAAAGGTATACTATTTTTAATTCTTGGTGCTATTTTGTTAGTATTATCTTTACTTATCAACCGATATATTGAAATTAATGATATATACTGCATCATATTCTTAGTTATATCAATAGTAGTAGAACTTTTAGGCCTTTATCACATCATTAAAGATAATAAATAGTTTATAAATATATGTTTTCAAGCAGTTTTTAAATTACATTAATTCTTTTTTAAAGAGCTAAAAAAAGAATAATTAACGATCATATCATCAATCGAACGCAAGCACGTTCTAGAAAAGTGAAAGTTTATATGTTAAGATGTATTTGTCAAGGAAACTTGCTTAAAATAAAAAAAGGGGAATACTTAATAACTTTCACACGCTTCAGTACTCGCCAAATATATGGATAGCACATCAATCTATGTTTTTTGTTAGATTGAGTGCTTTTTTATTTATCAAGAACGAACATCGCGGATTACGAGAACACCAGAACCGCCGGCTGCACCACATCTTGAGTAAGAGCAAGTACTTTGACCAGAACCAGCTCCTCCGCCGCCGCCACCACCTGTATTGGCAGTTCCAGCAATTCCGCAGCCACTTCCGCCTTTTCCGCCGCCACCGGTTCCTCCAGTGCCAGCACTTCCTCCGCCGCCACCTCCAGCGTAAGCGTATCCATCTCCTCTAGTACAGCCAGTTAAATCACCTTCACCAAACTCGCAAGTTGTAGTGCCTTGCCCTACTCCAGCAGATGCCGCACCATCACTTGCAGTATTATTACCATACGAACCGCCGCCGCCACATTTAGTCTCTCTGCATCCTGTACCACCCGCAGAGCCAGTTCCCTTTTTTCCACCTAATGCGCTATACCCAAATCCGGATGTGGCACCACCGGTATTTCCTAAAGCTGGTGATGGCCCCGCTGCTGCACGCCATGCTGCTCCGCCAACTCCAATTACAATGCTATAAGAACCATCTTTATTATCCAGTCTTATGTTAGGCGCGGTTAAGGTTTGACCACCGTTACCACCGCCACCACCATAACCACAGTCCATTCCGCCGGCGCCACTTTGACCACCACCAACTAAAAAGGCATCAATGTAAATAAGACCATCAACAGTAAGTTCTCCGCTTGTTAGTAGTTTCATTCGCCAGGTATGGGTTCCATCAT
>CAZPSA010000028.1:0-15227 GCA_964589375.1 uncultured Clostridium sp. | reverse complement strand
TATTGAGACATTTTCGCAAGTTAATACTTAAGACATTATCACAAATTAATCATAATGGGTTTGGTAAGTTGAGCGTTTTTAGTTGACTTAAAAAAATTAATATAATATAATAAGAAAGCTATTTAATTGATGTGGAGGTGCTAAAATGAAAAGAACATTTCAACCAAATAATCGTAAAAAAGCGAAGAAACATGGTTTTTTTGCGAGAAAATTAACAAATATTTTGAAATCTCGTAGAAAAAAAGGACGCAAAGTATTATGTAAATAAGCCACTTTAATTGTGGTTTTTATTCTAATTGGAGGTTTTATGAATTCTGAAATGCGAATTAAAGATAAAAATGAGTTTAATGATGTATTAAAAACAGGTAAAAAAAAGATTAGTAAATATTTTGTTATATATTATAAGGATAGAGTTAAAGAAAATTCGCGTTATGGAATAACTTTTAGTAAAAAGTTTGGTAAAGCGATTGAAAGAAATTATTATAAAAGAATAATGAGGGAAATAATTAGACATAATCAAAAAAAGTTTTCAAATTTATTAGATTATATTATAATAATGAGAGGCGAGTGTAAAAAATTAGATTATAATGTTTTACAAGATAATTTAATAGATTTAATAAAAAAGGAGAATTTATGAAAAAAAATAAATATTTAATTATTTTAGTTATTCTTTGTTTAACACTTACTGGTTGTACTAAGTATATTAGTGATGATGATAAAAAAAGAGTTATAAATGAAGCGACTGGTCAAAATTTACCTTCTAATATTTTATGTAAACCAAGTGATGAAGAATTATTAAAAATATATGAAAAATATAGTGATAATTTAGAAGTTGATTTAAATAAGTTGCCAACATGTGAAAATTTAAAATTTTATGATGCGGATAATTATAATGGATTATGGGTACAACTAGTTGTAATGCCACTGGCATATTTGATTGTTAAAATTGGAGCGTTAGTTAATAATTATGGTGTTTCGGTTATGTTGGTAGGATTATTAATTAGAATAATTTTGCTTCCTTTTTCTATTAAAACAATGAAGCAATCATCAAATATGCAAAAAGCTCAACCTGAATTGGCTAGATTAGAAAAAAAATATGAAAACAAAAAAGATAATGATGCAATGATGCAAAAAAGTCAAGAGATGATGATTATATATAAAAAATATAATATTAGTCCTTTAGGAAGTTGTCTTCTTTCATTTATTCAGTTACCTTTATTTTTCGGATTTTTAGAGGCGGTTAATAGAATTCCTGCGATATTTGAAGAAACTTTAGGAGTTTATCAATTAGGAACAACCCCTTTGGTAGGACTTAAGGCTGGTAATTATTATTATATTATATTGATTTTAATGATTTTATTAACAACATATTTATCTTTTAAAAATAGTATGAATAATAGTATGGGTTCTGGTGAACAACAAAAACAAATGAAAACAATGACAATATTTATGATAGTGTTTATTGGAATGGCATCATTTAGTTTACCAACTGCTATTGCGTTATATTGGGTTGTTACTAACGGATTTAATGTTATTCAAAATTTGGTATTGAAAAGAGGTTAAGTTATGGAATTATTTGTTTATGAAGGCAAAAATAGAGAAGATATTTTTAATAAAATATTAAGTGATTTGGCAGTTACAGAAAACGATATTATATATAAGGAAGAAAAAACAAAAGGGAAGTTATTTAAGTCTGAAAATTACAAATTTAAAGTGGTTAAATTAAAAGATGTTCAAGATAGTATAAAAGAATTTTTAGAAAAGTTACTAGTTTTGATGGGATTAAATGTTTCTTTTGAAAGCGCAATTGATGAAAAACAAATTAAAATTAAAATGTATTCAGATAATAATGCAATTTTAATTGGAAAGAATGGTCAAACTCTTAGTGCTTTGACTACAATTGTTAAACAGTATGTTTTTAACGAAATCGGGGTATATCCTTATATTAATTTAGATGTTGAAAATTATAAAGATAAGCAAATATACTATTTAGAAAAATTAGCCAAGAATATAGCTAGAGAAGTTAGAACAACTAAACAGGAAGTAATAATGGAAAATATGAATTCTTATGAAAGAAGAATTGTTCATAATGTTTTAACAAATTTTAAAGGAGTAATTACTGAAAGTGAAGGCGAAGAACCAAATAGACATGTTATCGTCAAGCCAGAAAGGGATTAATCCTTTTTTCTTTAACTAAAATTAATTGTGTGCTATAATACGTCCGAAAGAAGTGGGAATATGAATGATACTATTTGTGCTATTTCAACGGCATTAGGAGTTGGAGCAATATCTATTGTTAGAGTTAGTGGAATAAATGCGATTTCAATAGTTAATTCAGTATTTAAAGGAAAAAATTTAAATGAAGTATTATCTCATACAATTAATTATGGTCATATTGTTTATAATTCTGAAGTGATAGATGAAGTTTTAGTTAGTGTGATGAGAGCTCCTAAAACATTTACGGCTGAAGATGTGGTAGAAATTAATTGTCATGGGGGAATAAGTACAACAAATAAGGTTTTAGAAATTCTTTTAGTAAGTGGTGCGAGATTAGCAGAGCCGGGAGAATTTACTAAGCGGGCTTTTTTAAATGGAAAAATTGATTTAGTTAAGGCAGAAGCTGTAGGTGATTTAATTGCCGCTAAAACCGAAAAGTCAAGAAAGTTAGCTATTAATCAGTTAAATGGTGATATTTCTAATAAGATTAAGAATATTCGAAAAATAATATTGGATGTTATTGCTAATATGGAAGTTAATATTGATTATCCAGAATATGAGGAAGGTGAAGATTACACTTTAGAACGTTTTAAAGAAAAAATAGGAGAGATAAAATCGTTGTTGAGTGAGTTATTAGCTAGTTCGGAAAATGGAAAAATTATAAAAACTGGAGTTAAAATCTCTTTAATTGGTAAGCCTAATGTGGGAAAAAGTAGTCTTTTAAACATTTTTTTAAATGAAGATAGGGCAATTGTAACTGATATACCAGGTACAACCCGAGATATCGTTGAGGGAAGTTTTATTTTAAATGGCGTGGAATTTAATATAATTGATACTGCGGGGATAAGGAATACTGAGGATACAGTAGAAAGAATAGGAGTAGCAAGAAGTTTTGATAGTGCAAATAGTGCCGATTTAGTTATATATGTGTTAGATGGTTCTAAAGCTATTATGAAGGAAGATCTTAATAATTTAGAAAAAGTTGAAGACAAAAAATTAATAATATTTATTAATAAAGATGATTTAGGAGTTAAGATTGATTTAAATGAGTTAGATGATTATGAAATAGTTGAAGGAAATACAAGAAGTGAAGAAGGTATTAAAGGAATTAAAGAGAAAATAATGGAATTATTTAATTTTGATGAAATAGAGGCTTCTGATTATAATTTTTTATCTAGTGCGAGGGATATTGCATTAGTTAAACAAGCTTATAATAATATCGAAGCAATTTTTCAAAATTTGAATACATTACCGATAGATATTTTTACAATTGATTTAAGAAATATATATGAAATACTAGGTCAAATAATTGGGGAAACTTTTAAAGATGATTTATTAGATGAGATGTTTTCTAAATTTTGTTTAGGAAAGTAGGTGATTAAAGATGAAGTATGATGTTATAGTTGTTGGCGGTGGTCATGCTGGGTGTGAAGCGGCAAATGCTTGTGCAAAAATGGGGTTAAATACACTTTTGATTTCGGCTAACAAAAAAAATATTGCGGATATGCCATGTAATCCTTCTATTGGAGGAACAGCAAAAGGAATAGTTGTAAGAGAAATAGATGCTCTTGGGGGATTAATGGGCAAAGTGGCAGATAAAAGTCAAATCCAAATTAAAATGTTAAATAATGCCAAGGGTCCAGCTGTTAGGTCTTTAAGATGTCAAGCAGATAAGATAACTTATCCTAAGATTATGTTAGAAATTTTAGAAAATATGGAAAATTTAACTTTGTTAGAGGCAATGGTTGAAGATATATTGGTAGAAGATAAAAAAGTAGTTGGGATTGTTACTAGTGATAATAAAAGTATAAAGTGTCAAGCTTTAATTCTTACGACCGGGACTTATTTAAAGAGTAAAATTTTAGTTGGTGATAAAAGTAAGTTGGAAGGTCCTCATGGAGAAAAAAGATCGGAATTTTTGAGTGATAAACTTAGCAAAATGGGATTTGAAATTTTAAGACTAAAAACTGGAACTCCACAAAGATTAGCAAAGGCTACTATTGACTTTACAAAATTACAAGAGGAAAATGGGGATAAATGTTATTGGACTTTTAGTTTTGATGATGAACCATGTTATGATTATAATAAACAAGAAAAGTGTTATATTGTTTATACAACAAAGGATACTCATGAAATAATTAAAGCAAATTTAAGTAAATCAGCTATGTATGGTGGCTATGCTGAAGGAATAGGGCCTAGATATTGTCCTTCAATTGAAGATAAGGTAGTAAGGTTTGCTGATAAAGAAAGACATCAGTTATTTTTAGAACCGGAAAGTAAGTATTATGATGATATATATCTACAGGGTTTTTCGACTAGTATGCCAGAAGATGTTCAAGAAAAGATGGTGCATAGTTTGCCGGGGTTAGAAAAGGCAAAAATTTTAAAATATGCTTATGCGATTGAGTATGATGCAATTAATCCTTTACAATTAAAACCTTCATTAGAAACAAAAGTAGTAGAGAATTTGTTCACAGCTGGGCAGATAAATGGAACTAGTGGATATGAAGAAGCAGCGGGACAGGGTATAATTGCAGGAATAAATGCCGGATTGAAAATTAAAGGAGAAGAACCACTTATTTTAAAGAGAAATGAGAGTTATATTGGAGTTTTGATAGATGATTTGGTAACTAAAGGAACCAAGGAACCGTATCGTTTACTTACTTCTAGAGCGGAATATCGTCTGTTGCTTAGACATGACAACGCCGATATTAGATTACGTAAATATGGTTATAAATATAATCTTATTAGTGCTAAACAAATGGAATACTTAAATAATAAATTAGCCAATATTAATAAATTGATTTCTTATTTAAAAGAAAAAAGGATTACTAATTCTTCGTTGCCTTCTTATTTTGCTGATTTTAATATTGAGCTTAGAAATGGACTTAGTTTATATGAATTTTTAAAAAGACCAGAAATAAAAATAGATGATTTGGTTAAGGCAAATCTTATTATGGATAATTATACTGCTGAGGAGCTAGAACAAGTTTCTTTTGCGGTGAAATATGAGGGTTATATTCTTAAAGAAGAGGCAGAAGTTAATAAGTTGTTGAAATTAGAAAGTAAGCAAATTCCTGAAAATCTCGATTATGATTTGGTAAAGAATTTAGCCACGGAAGCACGAATGAAACTTAAACAAGTTAGACCGCTTAATTTAGGTCAAGCTTCGAGAATAAGCGGAGTTAATCCTGCGGATATTTCTATTTTAGCAGTATATTTAAAAAAGGAATTTAATAAAAATGAGTAATAGTGAGTTATATAAGTATTTAGAAGAAGAATTAGATATTAGTTTAAATGAAAATCAAAAACAGCAACTGGAATTTTATAATAGTTATTTATTAGAATATAATAAGAAGATTAATATAACGGCAATTAAAACGTATGAAGAGGTTAATCTAAAACATTTTTTGGATAGTTTAACCTTGGTAAAAGAAGTTAATTTAAATGAGAGCTTAAAAGTTTTAGATGTTGGTTCTGGTGGTGGTTTTCCGGGAATTGTTTTAAAAATTGTATTTCCTAATTTACAGGTAACTCTTTTAGATAGCAATCATAAGAAGAGTGATTTCCAACGGGCAATAATTGAAAAATTAGGACTTAAAGGTATTTTTGTAGTAAATATGCGAGCAGAAGATTTTATTAAAACAAAGAATAGTTTTGATATTGTTGTTGCCAGAGCAGTTGCGAGTTTACCTATTTTAGTGGAGCTTTGTCTTCCTTTTGTTACGGAAAATGGTTACTTTTTAGCTATGAAGGCAAATAGTTTTGATGAATTGAGTGATAGTATGGAAGCAATTACTTTTTTAGGTGGCGAATTTATTAAAACAGAATGTTTTTCATTACCAAATGATGCCGGAGTGAGAAAGATAATTAAAATTAAAAAAGTCAAAAAAAGTCCCGATGGTTATCCACGGCTTTATGATAAAATCCTAAAAAAACCATTGAAAACAATAAAAAAATAAAGTATCATTATATTAGAATAGGAAGGGTTGTTATGAATATGGAAACACAGATTCAGAATGTTAATATAGATTTAATTATTCCTAATAGATTTCAGCCACGTCTTAATTTTGATGAAAAAGCATTAAAGGAATTGGCTTCTTCAATAAAGGAGCACGGTATAATTCAGCCAATTGTTGTGAGACGTTTGGGAGATAAGTATGAAATAATTGCGGGTGAAAGAAGATATAAAGCTGCTACACTTGCTGGTCTTAGTGAGGTTCCTGTAATTATTAGTAATTTAGATGATAAACAAAGCTCATTAGTGGCAGTGGCGGAGAATGTACAAAGAAAAAATTTAAGTTCAATTGAAGAAGCAATGGCTTATAAGAAAATTTTACAAAAAGAAAAAATTACTCAAGATGAGTTAGCACAAAGATTGGGGATATCTCAGTCGGCAGTGGCAAATAAATTAAGATTACTTAATTTGTCAATTAAAGTGCAAAATGCCTTACTTAGTGAAAAAATAAGCGAACGTCACGCAAGAAGTTTATTACAAATTGAAGATATGGTTAAACAAGATGAAATATTAGATAAAGTAATTAAAGATAGAATGACGGTTAAAGCTTTAGATGAATATATCAAGAGTATTATTGAATCATCTAATGAGGATAATTCTGGGGCGACAGAGTTGGTACAAACGGAAAAAAATGTTTTAGAAAATAGTTTTCAAATTAATGCTTCTTTAGAAGAGGATAAAACAGAAAATTTGCTTAATGACAATATTGAAGTAAATGTTATGTCAGATTATCAAGAAAGTTTAAGTAAACCAAATGAATTTGAAAAGACTAATATTTTTGATAATATAACATCTCCTTTGGAAAATGATGTACTTGCGCCACTAAATGAAGCGATAAGTGGAGAAAATCAAATAGAGAGACAAGATAATAATTTAAATGAAAAGTCAAGCAATGAGCAAATTGATATTAATTTAGATTTAATTGATACTTTAGATGGCGATATGGTTGATAAACCAGAACAAAATAGTGATGTAACTGCATCTGAAGTTGGTGAAAAGGAAAAAGATAATTCTTTTTCTAAGCTATTTAATATTTTTAATAATAATGATTTTGATAATTTGGAAGATGAACAAACAAATATGAATACCGAACTAGGTGGGGAGATGTTTAATCCTTTTGCTAATATTGAAAAGCAAAAGGAGGAAGATATTAAAGCTGAATTACAGTCTCAGTTAGAAGAAGTAAAAAGAGAAGCAGAAGCAAAACTAAAAGCAAAAGAAGAAGAAAAAAAGATTGCAAATAAAGATCTTAATTCTGTAAAGAAGGCTTTTAATGAGTTAAAATTAGAAATTCAGAATGCCGGATTTGAAATTGATATGGAAGATTTTGATTTCGAAGATATATATCAATTGATGATTAAAATAAAAAAGAATGAGAAATAAAAAAAAGTTTAATTTTTAGATTGAACTTTTTTTATGGTAATTTTTATGATATTAATTATTAGAGGTCAGTTCTAAGTAAGAATTAAATAGCTTAAACGAGTAAATTGCTATTTAATTTTGAGGTTCAGAACCTTTTTTATAATAGAATATAGTTGTTTTACCATTTTCAGTATCTTTTTCGCCAGTTATAGGATTTAATGGAACACCGACTATATTATTACTCATTTTATACCATGAAGCTTCTTTGTCTTTTAAATAATCTTCAACTGTATCACACCAAATATTTTTAATTTTTTTCGAATAGGCGCTTGGTACATCATCATTCATATCGTTACCAGCCCATACCATCATTAATACGTCAGGGTTATAGCCTACAATCCAATAGTCATTTTCGGTCGTGCCACTTTTAAGGGCGTATTTTCTAGATATTTTGCTATTTAAGTAAATTACAGTAGGGGATAAATAATCAATAAAGTTGCTACTGTAGGTGTTAGTTAACATTTCATTAAGAATAAAGACAGAATCTTTATTTAAAACTTCTTCTGATTTACTTTTTCTTTTATATAAAATATTACCATTTATGTCTTCTACTTTTTCAATAAAGTATAGTTTTTCGTGGGTTCCATAATTAGCTAAAGTGTTATAACTTTCAGCATAATCTAACATATTAATTTCTTGAGAGCCAAGGGCAAGCGAAGGAACGGCATTTAAATTTTCATTTAGTCCCGCTTTTTTAAGAGTTTTTACAAGTTCTTCTTCTCCTAAAAATAAGTGAGTTTTAACGGCAAAAATGTTATCGGAATAAGCTAGGGCAGCTGCCATAGTAATATCTTTATTAGCGTACTTATTTGAATAGTTTTTAGGACTATAGGTTTGATTTTCAGAAAAAACAAAACTAGTAGCTTCGCTTTTAAAAGTTGAACTTTCGGTCATATTATTTTCTAAAGCAGCATAATAAAGAAACGGTTTGATAGTAGATCCAACTTGTCTTTTAGAAGAAATAACCCGATTATATTGACTTTTGGCATAATCGGTACCTCCGGCTAACGCCATTACTCCACCGGTTTTTGGATTAACAACTATACCAGCCACTTGAATATTATCATCAGTTGCATTGTTTTTAATACTTTCGTCCATTGTTTTTTGCGTATTAATATTAAGTGAGGTATATATTTTTATTCCTCCAGATTTTATTAAGGATTTTGGGATTGAGTTAATATTGTTTAATTCATTCATAACGGCATCATTATAATACATTAAAGTTAGCATATTATTGGTTTCCTTTTTACCATATATTTCAATATTATTTTTAAATAAATTATCATATTCTTCTTTTGATATATAATTGTTATCTAACATGGATTTAGCAACTATTTTAGCTCTTTTAAGACAATTATTATAATTACTTATGGGATTATTGTTTTCCGGACTACGAGGAATTCCTGCAAGCATTATTGCTTCTTCTAAATTTAAATCTTTAGCACTTTTGTTAAAATAATATTTACTAGCATTTTCAATTCCATAAGTTCCTTGACCATAGTTAATAGTATTTAAGTATCCTTCTAATATTTCTTCTTTACTATAATGAAGTTCTAATTTTAAAGTTAAGATGGCTTCTTCAAATTTTCTTTTCCAGGTTTTGTTAAAATCTAAGTATAGATTTTTTACGTATTGTTGAGAAATTGTTGAGGCACCTTGGATAATAGATCGATTTTTAATATTTAAGTACATAGCTTTAATAATTCTTAAATAATCAAATCCTTGGTGATTGTAAAAATTTTTATCTTCTATGCTTATAGTAGCATTTTGAACATTTTCGGAAATATTATCTAATGTAACCCAATTATTGTTATTACTACTTTGAAATACTAATTTTTCGTTATCGTCGTATAAAAATATGGCATTAGCTGAATTTAATGTTATTTTGGGAGAAAAATAGGCATAGATATATAAACTAGTTAAAATTACTGTAAAGCAGATACTAGAAAATAAAAAAATTTTATAAATTAAGTTTAGTTTTTTCATATTTCACCAGTAATATTATGGAAAAATATTGATAAGTTATGCTAAAATTATTTACGTGATGGATAGATGTTAAAGATTGAACTTATAAAAAATGGTGATATTGTTTTTACAAAAGAGGGATTTAAGGAAAAAGAAATACTATGGTTTGAAAATATTAGTTATGATCCTGAAAAGTATATTTTAATTCGCGAAGATGATAATTTTAAGTATACATTAGATTTTTTAAAGGAAGAAGCAATAGTTTTACTTAAAGAAAAAAACTTTGAGCTCAGGTTAGATTTAAAAGTCATGAGTTTAGATGTTTCTGATATTGCCCATACGATAGTTTATAATATAGAAAGTGATGATGATATACAAAATAAAATTATAGTTAATATTGTAGAATAAAAACATAATTTTATTAACTTTAAAGTATTATGCTATTTTGTGAGGAATTTATTATATTAGATATAGATGTATTTACTTCCTATATTGGTTGGTAATAAACTATTTTTATTTGAATAAAAAAGATAATGAAAGCTTAAAATATATTAACAATAATCATCAATGAGTTTGATATGTATTTTTGATTTACAGTATATGTTTAGAACACATAAAAAATATATTGACAATGAGTAATTATATGATAAAATTATGTTTGTTTAAAAAGCCATTACATATTTTTGGGTAAATACATATAATGGTCTAATAGGAGGAAATATATGATTAAGTTAAGTGATGAGGAAAAAGAAACGCTTTCTTATGATGATGTGGCATATTTAATTTTAAAGGATATAAATAAGAAAATTAAAATAACGGATTTATTTAAAAAAGTTTTAACCGTTTTAGGTGAAGATGAAGATAGTTTTGAAGATAAAATTGGTGATTTTTTTGAATTACTTATTACAGATAAAAGATTTATAATGCTTGATAATGGTTATTGTGATTTAAAGATTAATCATAGTACGAAGATAATTATTGATGAAGATGACGAAGATTTAGATATTTCATTAGATGACGAAAATTTAGAAGATATTGATAATACTAGTGGTGAAGATAATTATGATGAAGATGCTAATCCAGATGATACAGCAGATGATGATTTACAAGATTTAGTTATTATTGATGATACTGAAGAATTAGACTCAGAGATGAATTAGGGTCACTTCTTTTTTTATAATAGTAAAGGAAAGGTTTTTATGATAGAGAGATTAGAACTTTTAACAGGAAGATATAAGGAAATAAATGAGGAATTGTTAAGACCGGAAATATTAAGTGATTTTAGCAAACAGAAAAAACTTTCTAAAGAAAAAAGTTCGATTGAAGATGTTGTCTTAAAGTATGATACTTATAAAAGATTGTCTAAGGAAATTGAGGACTTAAAACAGTTAAGTAATGATCCTGAGATGCATGATATGGTAATGATGGAACTTGATAGTAAGCACGTTGAATTAGATAGTTTAGTAAAAGAAATAGAGATTTTACTTTTGCCGAAAGATGAGAATGATGGTAAAGACATAATTATGGAAATAAGGGGTGCAGCAGGTGGTGATGAAGCTAATATTTTTGCGGGAGATTTATTTAGAATGTATAGCCGCTACGCTGAAAAAAACAATTGGAAAATTGAAGTAACGCATGCGATTGAAGGTACAAGTGGGGGATTTGCTCAGATAGAATATTCAATTAAGGGAGATAATGTTTATTCAAAATTGAAGTTTGAAAGTGGTGTTCATCGTGTTCAAAGAGTTCCGGAAACGGAAACTCAGGGGCGTATTCATACATCAACTGCGACAGTTTTAGTAATGCCGGAAGTGGAAGATGTTGACGTAGATATAAAACAAGAAGATATTAGGGTTGATGTATATCGTTCTAGCGGTAAGGGTGGACAAGGAGTTAATACAACAGATTCTGCGGTAAGGTTAACTCACATTCCGACGGGAATAGTAGTAACTTGTCAAAACGAACGAAGTCAAATTAAAAACAAAGAAAGGGCAATGGTTGTATTAAAATCTAAAATATATGATCAAGCTCAGCAAAGACAAAATGCTGAAACGGGAAACGCTAGAAAAAATATGATTGGTTCAGGGGATCGTTCAGAAAAAATTAGAACATATAATTATCCTCAAAATAGAGTTACCGATCATCGAATAAACTTTAGTATAATGGAATTAGATAGAGTTATGGATGGAGCTTTAGATAGTATTATTGAGGCATTAATTACCGAAGATCAGAGAAGAAAGATGGAAGAAAATTAATGAAAAGGCCAGATAATATTTCAAGTTTAGATTGGCAATTATTACAACAAAAATATAATAATTTAGAATCAATTGTAAAAAAAATAAATAGTGGATATCCCATTCAATATTTAATTGGGAATGTTGATTTTTATGGTTATATTATTAAGGTAAATCCTAGTGTATTGATACCTAGATTTGAAACGGAAACTTTGGTAGAAAAGACTATTAATTATATTAAAAAATTAAATTTAGTTAAAGCATCAGTTTTGGATATTGGGACAGGTTCAGGCGCAATAAGTATAGCTTTAAAAAGTGAATTACCGAAGTTGGAAATAACAGCATTAGATAATAGTAAGAAAGCCATTGCCGTGGCAAAAAGTAATGCTAAAATGAATAAAGTTGATATTAATATCATTTATAAAAATGTTTTTAAATATAATTTAATTAATGATTTTGATGTGATTGTAAGTAATCCACCTTATATAGTAGAAGGTGCTGAGGTTGATGCTAAAATAAAATATGAGCCGAGAGAAGCTATATTTGTATCTAAAGAAGATCCTTTAATATATTATAGAAAAATATTTGAAATAGGCGTAAAAGTTTTAAATAAAAAGCGTTTAATAGCTTTAGAGATAGATGAAGCTTATGGTAAAGAGATGAAGAAGTTGGCTAAAACATATTTTGCTAAGGATAGAATTGTTTTAGAAAAGGATTTAGCTGGCAAAGATCGTTATTTATTTGTATTTTGTGAATAAGATATGTAAATACTACCCATTATTATTTAAAGAAAGGTAGTGTTTTTATTTGAAAAAAGCATTATTAATATTGGCTGGGGTGTTGGGGTTATTAGTTATTTATAAAGATAAGGAAAATAAACAGATCGTTATTCCAACACAATCAATTAGATTTAGAGTAATTGCTAATAGTAATGAAGAAATAGATATGACTAAGAAACAAAATTTAAAAGATTATATGGAAGATGTTGTGTATGAATTAATTAAAAGTACTAAAACTAAAGATGAAGCAAATGAGATAATAATTAATAATTTTGATTTTTTAAATAGCAAGGTCAATGATTATTTAGGCAATGATAATTATAGTTTAGATTATGGAATGAATTATTTTCCACGTAAAATATATAAAGGAGTTATCTATGAGGAAGGAATGTATGATTCTTTAGTTATTACTTTGGGAAATGGAAAAGGAAATAATTGGTGGTGTGTTTTGTTTCCGCCTCTTTGTTTATTAGATGAAAATACGACCACGGGGGATGTAGAATATCAACTTTTTATTTCAAGAATAATAAATAATTTTAAATAATATACTTAACTGAGGTGTAATATGTTAAGTATTTTTTTAGTTGGAGTTGCACTTTCGATCGATGCTTTTTCGGTAGCGTTAAGTATAGGAACGTTAAAAATGCCTAGGTGGAAATTGTTTTTAATTCCGTTTGTAACGGGACTTATGCATTTTTTAATGCCATTAATGGGTTTTTTACTTGGTATGCAAATATTAAATATATTTAATATTAATCCTAAAATTATTGTTTCAATTATATTTTTATATTTAGCGTTTACAATGTATTTAGATTTAAAAAATACTAAGGTTCCTAAGATTACAAATATACTTAGTATATTACTTTTTGCTTTTAGCGTTAGTGTGGATAGTTTTTCAGTTGGGATGGGAATAAATGGTTTAACAGATAAATATATTTTGTCTTTTATTATTTTTACAGTTTGTAGTTTTTCTTTTACTTATGTGGGGTTGATAGTTGGTAAGTATAGTGTAAAAATCTTAAAAAAGAAGGCTAATTATCTAGGTATTATAATATTATTAGTTCTTGCGATAGTAAATATATGTAAAATTTTAGGAGAATGATTGACAACGTATGGTTTAAATTTTATATTAAAAATAGTATTTAGCTTTGAGGAGGGATTGTTATAAAAAAATTGGTTATAGAGGGTAAAAAAGAATTGAAAGGTACAATTACGATAAGTGGAGCTAAAAATAGTATTGTTGCTTTAATTCCAGCAGCAATGCTTACTGATGGAAAATGTGAAATAAGTAATGTTCCTGATATTACAGATGTGCATTTATTAATTGAGATGATGAAAATATTAGGTTCTAATATTGAATTTAAAAATAGTACTTTATATATAGATAATAGTAATTCTCATAATGCGATGATTGATACTGATTATGCGTCTAAACTTCGAGCATCTTATTATTTTATGGGAGTTCTACTTGCAAAATATGGAAGAGCAGAAATTGCTTATCCTGGCGGATGTGTTATAGGTTCTAGGCCAATTAATTTTCATATTGAAGGTTTTAAAAAATTAGGTGCTAAAGTTGAAATTGAAGGTGATAATAAGTATTTAATTACGGCAGATAAACTTGTTGGTACGGAGATTTTTTTTGATATTGCAAGTGTCGGTGCAACTCTTAACATAATGTTTGCAGCTGTAAAAGCAAAAGGGACTACTAAAATTTTTAATGCTGCTAAGGAACCGGAAATTGTTAATGTTGCGTCTTTCTTAAATACTATGGGGGCTAAAGTATATGGTGCTGGTACAAGTCAGATAGTTATTGAAGGAGTAGATAGACTTAATGATGGTATTGTTGAAGTTATACCGGATCGAATTGAAGCTGGGACTTATATTATGATGGGTTCTTTATTAGGCAATAATTTAGAAATAAAAGGAGTTTTAAAGGAACATTTAGGAGCGGTTTTAACAAAATTACAGGAAGTTGGTTGTCAATTTATTTATAAGGATAATTCAATTATTGTAAATAAAACTACTAATTTAAAACCAGTTAATATTAAAACTTTAGTGTATCCTGGCTTTGTTACAGATTTGGGGCAACCAATGAGTACGTTTTTAACTCAGTGTGAAGGGGATTCTGTTTTTGAAGAAACAATTTACGAAAATAGAATGAGACATATTAAGTATTTAAATATGATGGGCGCAAATATTGAAGCTGATAATAGAGTTGCGTATATTCATGGTAAGACTGAACTTCACGGAACAGAAGTGGAGGCAACTGATTTAAGGGCTGGCGCTGCTATGCTTTTTGCTGGAATGTTAGCAGATGGAATAACTACAATAAGTAACATCGAACATATACTTAGGGGATATGAAAACATAGTTGACAAGCTTTCAAATGTAGGGGCAAATATTAAAATCATAGAAGAAAATTAATATTTTATTAACTTTAACTAGTGTACTATCAGACATTTTAAAAACATTGTTGTAAATCTTTAGTGATATTTATGTTAATACCTTGATTTTTAAGTGATTTTAAAAAAGTTGGGCTGTCAATAATTTAGGAAAATGTCTCAAAAAAATTTAAACATTAGCGGGAAAATT
>CAZPSA010000027.1:0-15238 GCA_964589375.1 uncultured Clostridium sp. | reverse complement strand
ATAAATCACCTAAAGCTGGATATTCAATTAAAGTAGCGTTTGACTTATCATTATTTGTTAGTTTTTCATCATCATATAATTTAACATATTTTTTTGAAGGCTCCACATTATCATCACTTAATGGTAAATTAGTTTCCGGATCAATTAACGTATCTAAGCTAAGTAATCCCGCATCCGCAAGCCGAGAAACACTTATTATATTATAACCTTTTTCTTCATCTTTAGCATATATTTCCGCTTCAGGATTAACAACCATATATGTATTAGCAGCAGCCTTAACTTTATTAACAAATTCATTATATTCTTTAGCTTTTTGGTTCTTTAAATTATTATTAACATTTAAAATAATTATCGTCGCCAGTACAGCAAGAAGCCCAACCGAAACTATTATTTCAACTAAAGTAAAACCTTTTTTCTTCATTTATCACCAGCTCTATTCTCTCTAAATTATACCAAACCCATAAAAAAATAGAAAGTATTTCATTCCTATTTTAATTTCAAAGAATTATTTAATTCTTTCTACTCCCGCAAAAATATAGTTATTATCTACAATATTATAAATGTATTGATAAACAGCAAAACTATCTTTATTAGCATTAATATCATTTAATTTCCCAGCTGTTTTCGTTAATTCTTTATCACTATATACCTCTGGATTTTCATAATTACTTTCAGTTAATTTATAATAATAAATTGCCGCATCTATTTTTAAAACATTATCATTTATATTATAATCTAAAATCAAATATTTTGAACTTATTATTTCTTTAGCAATATTAGTAGTATCTGGCTCTTGATAAGGTATAATACATTTAAATTCGCCACCAGTTAAATTAAAGGTATTACCATTAAGCTCAATTACACTTAAATTATTTATTTCATTTATATTATCATTACTAAAAAACTTTAAGTATGTATTAACAAAATCTTCTTTTTTAAAAGTAATAGTTGTTTGCTGAGCTTGAGATGTATTTTTTACTAAATTGCTAGAAAGAAGCTTATTATAAACTGTTTGATATATAACTTTTTTAGATATATCTCTGTATTCTACTCTAGCATTAATATTTAATTCAAAATCATATGCATTTAATTTACCATCATAATTATTAAATGTTAATCCGCTAATTTCATCTAATTGTTCTTGAGTTTTAGCTTGAGGCTCATTAGTAATTTGATTATCATTATTTTTATTATTAGTTGTTAGATTGTTATTTTCTTTATTTTCTTTTTTATCTTTAACAACTATAAAGCTTGTTGCCCCTATAAGTAGTATTAATATTGCTACTAAAATTAAAATTATTGTTTTATTTTTTTTCATTACACACACTCCGTATATAGATTTACATACCCTGAATAAACATTATAGTAATAACCATTCCAAGTACAATAACATGGATTTACTGCATAACAGTTACCACCAATATATGGGCTACCGCCTACTGAAACAGTTGGAGAATTACAAGTCCATCTTGTTACATTTGTACAACACCTTTGCGTATTGCAACTTTGGCTTTCGGTCGTATTACTACACACTCCATTATTATAATTCGATCTAACTGTTTTAGTTCTAGTCTGGGTTCCACCCCCACATGAAGCTGAACATGAAGACCATGAACTATATGATGTTGTCGTACTTGAACAGCAATCCATCGTATTACAAGATTTAGTCTCGTTTAAATCTCCACAATCTATATTAGTAAAAAATTTATCTCTTCTTTTTGATGTTCTACTTTGCGTTCCACCTCCACATGATACAGGACAAGCACTCCATGTTCCTTCATCATATGTTTCTATGTTATCACAATATTTATATAATTTATAATTGACATTATAACTAGAGTATAAAGTATTATCTTCATTTGTTGCTTCATTTTTAACAAATACATATAACGTAACATTTTCTCCTGAACCAGTAGTATAATCACTATTAAAAGTAGTTAAATCTATCGTTTTTGTATAATCTTTATTTTTTCTTTTTATCAAACTAACATCTTCCCAAGATGCACACGAATTAATATCATTTGTGTTAGTAATGCATACTTTAACATTTCCTCCATATGGATCATTTAAAGTTAATTTTATATCAAGATTTTGCGCATTATACTCGCCACCATCAGAATTCAAAACTAATGATTTAATCGTTGTTGTTTTAGATGCCCCAGTTTTTTTCGTAGTTGGAGTATATACAAAATTCATACTATATATATTAAATATTTTAGTTTTAGTATTATATGTAAATTCAATTTCTGTATCTGATATATCATTATCTTTATCTACAGGATTTAATATTATAATATTACCACTATTATCCTTACCATCATTTTTTATTAAATTATTCTCTGCAAGAGCACCAATTGTAACTCGACATACTTTTATTTCTTCATTGGTAACTCCATTTTCATTGAAATTACTACAATCATTTTGATCAATCATGCAATCCTCATCATCACTTATAAGACAGGATTTATTATCTTGTGCCCATAATATTGTAGCTTCTTCGGCTTCATTTATCTTAGTATCCAAAGCTTTTTGTCTTACACTTTTACTTACAGAAAGTACTGTTGGCACCAATATTATGGTAATTAATGCTAAAATTGTTATAGTTACCAAAACTTCAATTAAGGTAAAACCCTTTTTATCTTTCATTATTATTTCCTCCTTTAAAACTAAGATTTTAAATCGTCAATGTTTGTTTTTATTTTATCAAACATTTTCTTATTAATGTCATATTTTATTTTTATAATCGTATCTGACATATCTTCTTTATTTATCGGATTTAATATATCATCAGTACCTTCTTCATCTGATTTTATTATATCATTTTTCTGTAAAGTTCTTAAAGTAAAACTGCAAGTTATAATATTATTCTCTGTTACACATATATCCGATGTACTAAAATCATCAAAACATAAAGAAAGATTTTGCGTAATACAATTTGGATTACTTTGAGCCCATAAAAGAGTTGCTTCTTCAGCTTCGCTAATCTTTGTTTCCAGCATATTTTCTTTTACTTTTTTACTTATTTTATCTATTGATGGAACCGTTATAATAGTAATAAGTGCCATTATCGTTACAGTTACTAATAATTCAATTAAAGTAAAACCCTGCTTATTCATTATCTTCTCCTAAATAAGAATTAATAATATTTAAAGTTTCTTCTTTACCCTTTTTAGTTACACTAGAAAAATATATAATTTTATCATCTTTTTCTAATTCAAATGCCCCTTCAATTTGTTTCTGAGTTTTTTCTCTTACACTTGGCTTAACTTTATCATACTTTGTTGCAACAATTATAGTTTTTAAATGATAGTATTTTAAATAATTATACATAAGTAAATCATTTTCAGTTGGTTTCATTCTACCATCAATTAGCATAAAAACACATTTTAAATTTTCTCTTGTTTTTAAATACTCTTCTATCATTAGACCAAATTTCTTTTGAGTAGCCTTATCTACATTAGCATATCCATAACCAGGAACATCTACTAAGTAAAAATTATCATTGCAAATGTAAAAATTTAAAGTTTGCGTTTTTCCTGGTGTAGCTGAGGTTTTAGCATAGTTTTTACGACCAATTATAGTATTTATAAAGCTGCTTTTTCCTACATTACTCCTACCTACTAGGACAAATTCTGGCTTATTGTCGGTTGGATACTGACTTGTTCGCACCGCGATAACATTTAAGTTTGAACTTTCTATTTTCATAAAATCACTCTCTAATTTATTATATAAAATATGTTAAAGAAATGCAAATATAAGATAATAAAGTAGAATTTTTAAATGATTTAAAGTATAATTATTTTGGTGATGGAAATTGTTATATCCTAACAAAATTAAAAAAAATGTTCACCATGAAATCTCTTATGCTAACAGAGGTATGGATTTAGAAAAACTTATTAATGAAGCAAATAGTTATTATTTAAATAATGATATTGCCGTTATATATAAAAAACCCACACCAGTTAAAATTAATAAAGTTAGCTATGGAAAAAATAAAGTTGAAGTTAAAGGCTTACTTAATCAAAAATCAACTCTTGATTATGTTGGTTTATATAAAGGAAAATATTTGGACTTTGATGCTAAAAGCTCACTTAATAAAAGTTCTTTTCCTCTAGCAAACATTCATAATCATCAAATAGAACATATTAAAAGAGTGTTAAATCATCAAGGAATTGCCTTTTTAATTATTGAAATTAATAGTAAAGCATTTATTTTAAAAGGTGAAACATTAATTGATTTCATAGAAAATAATGAAAGAAAAAGTATTCCTTATCAATTTATTAAAGATAATGGTTATGAAATTATTTATAGATATAATCCAATATTAAATTATATAGATATTGTTGATAAAATATATTTTAAGGAAGGTGTTTGATTTGAAAAAATTAAATAATAAAAAGAAAAATACTTCTAGTTCTAAAACTAAATCTAAGAAAAAGGTAAGTAATAATAAGAATAGTAGTTTTAGTAAATTTAAAACAAAGTGGAAAAATGGTAATATTGGTGAAAAGATATTAACTATTATAATGGCCGCGATTGTGTTTGTCTTTGTAATAGGTTTGGCCTTTTTAATTTATATTATTATTAAAGCTCCAGATTTTAATGTTGAAAATTTATATACATCCGAAGCTTCTATTGTTTATGATGCTTATGGTAATGAAATGGCTCGCCTTGGCACTGAAAACCGTGAAAGAGTTACGTATGATGATTTACCAGAGGTATTTATTGATGCTTTAGTTGCAACTGAAGATTCAAGGTTTTTCCAACATAAAGGTGTCGATATGGCTCGTTTTATTAAAGCATCTATTGGTCAGATATTAGGTCAAAGCGGTGCTGGTGGTGCCTCTACTTTAACAATGCAAATTGCTAAGCAAAGATATACTGGTTTAGAAGCTAGTGGAATTGAAGGTATAATTCGTAAATTTACTGATATGTATATGTCGGTCTTTAAGTTAGAAAAAAATTATTCCAAAGAACAATTAATTGAATATTACGTAAATATTCCCGAACTAGGAAGTGGTTCATTTGGAATTGAGCAAGCAAGTCAAACTTATTTTGGAAAATCAATTAGTGAAGTATCTTTAACTGAAGCAGCTCTTTTAGCGGGTTTATTCCAAGCTCCTACTGCCTATAATCCTTATAATTCACCAGAAAAAGCCGAAGCAAGAAGAAATCAAGTATTAAATCTAATGAAAAGACATGGTTATATAACTGAAACTGAATGTGAAGCTGCTAAAAAAATACCGGTTAAATCTTTACTTGCTAAAAATACAACTAGTTATAGTAAATATCAAGGATTTATTAATACCGTTATTAGTGAAGTCGAAAAAAGAACTGGCAAAAATCCTTATTATGTTTCAATGAAAATTTATTCTACAATGGTTCCAAAGAAACAAGAAGTTATTAATGATATTTATGAAGGAAATTCTATCAAATGGCCTAATGAAAATATCCAAGCTGGTATTGCCATTACTGATGTTGAAACCGGCGCAATTACTGCAGTTGGTGCTGGTAGACAAAAAGGTCTTAGAACTTTAAATTATGCAGTTGATATTAAAAAGCAACCAGGTTCTACGGCTAAACCAATCTTTGACTATGGTCCGGCTATTGAATATCTTAACTGGTCTACCGGAACAACTATTGTTGATGATCAATATCGTTATAGTAATGGAAGTTATATTAAAAACTGGGATAATTCATATAAGGGAGTTATAACAATTAAAAAAGCCTTAGCATCTTCAAGAAATATTCCTGCTCTTCAAGCATTTCAAGCAGTAAGTCAAAATCAAATTAAAACGTTTGTAACTGGTCTTGGTATAACCCCAGGATATGATAAAAATGGTTATATTAATGAATCTCACTCAATCGGTGGTTTTGATGGTGTAAGTCCTCTTCAAATAAGTGCAGCATATGGAGCTTTTGCTCGAGGTGGAATTTATATTGAGCCATATTCAATAACTAAAATTGAATTTGTAGAAACTGGTGAAACTTATACGGTAACCCCAGAAAAAAGAAAAGTTATGGAAGATTCTACCGCATATATGATTAATATGATATTAAAATACGCAGTAACTAGTGGCGAGGTTACAACTGGTTCTAAAGCAGGTACAGATGTATGCGCTAAAACCGGTACATCTACCGTTGATAGTAATTATAAAAATAGTTTAGGTATAAAAGAAGATATTATTGGTGATGCATGGCAAGTTACCTACTCTCCCGATTACGTTATGGCTGTTTGGGTCGGATATCCAGAATTAACGGCTAAAACATATCTAACGAAAAACGTAGGAAATCCATTAAAAAAAGCAATCACTAAAAAACTTGTTGCTGACGTCTTAGAAAAAAATTCAAGATTTACCCAACCAAGCTCAGTTGTTACCGCTACAATAGAACTTGAAACTACTCCTCTTACCCTAGCAAGTGATTACACACCTGATAATTTAAAAAGTGTCGAATACTTTAAAAAAGGAACAGTCCCAGAAGAAGTATCTACAAGATTTAGTCAATTAGAAAATCCAACCAATTTAAAAGCTACTTATAATATTGGTTCAGTTGAACTTACTTGGGACGCTATTAAAGTACCAGATGCAATTAATGAAGAATATCTAACAAACTACTTTAACGAAGGATATAAAACATTTGCCGAAAAGTATTTAAATAAAAGAAAAGAATATAATAATTCTTATATTGGCACTAATGGTTATCACGTATATATCAAAAATAGTACCGGAACATATACTGACTTAGGTTTTACAACAAACAACAAATTTACTTATACGGGAACAATTAGTGATAGTACAACATTTATGGTAAAATCAAGTTATTCAATCTTTAAAGCTAATATGAGTAGTGGCGTAAGCGTTACAGTCTCACCAACTGGCGACATCGATACACCAACGACACCAACAACAAACTGGACAATTGAATTAAATGGCAATAACAATATCACCGTTAGTGATTATTACGACCTTAAAAATGCCTTAAATGATATTGGTCAAAAACTAGTTAAAATATACGATAATAAAACTGAAGTAAAAAACTTTGGAGAAGTAACAACAACTTGTTGGAACAGCGATAATACTCAAGTTAGTTGTGATACTTTAGATTGCAACCAAGAATATAAAATAATTCACAAAGTTACTTATAATGGTGTCACTAAATCAAAAGAAAGACTATTAATTAAGGGTTGTTAAAAAGTAACAGATAAACGTCTGTTACTTTTTTTGACACATTTTTTTAAATTTACAATTTAAACACATCGGATTAATGCTCTTACAATGATATCTACCGAATAATAATAACTGTTCACCTATTTTATTCCATTCATCTTGAGGAATGTATTCCATAAGTTTTTTCTCAATCACATATGGACTATCCTTTTCATCAGCTAAACCCAATCGCTTAGAAACTCTCATAACATGAGTATCTACTGCTATACAAGGGACTTTAAATAAATTTCTTAAAACAACATTACAAGTCTTATGACCAACGCCAGGAAGACTTTCTAAATATTCTCTATTATTGGGAACTACTCCATTAAAATCTTCAGTTAATTTAATGGCTATATTTATAACATAATTACTCTTTTTTACCTGGGAACCACATGGTCTAATAATTTTCTCAACTTCACTATGTTTTGCTTTAGCTAGCGAAAAAATATCAAATTTTTTAAATAACTCCTCTGTTACCATATTAACTCTTTTATCAGTACATTGGGCTGATAAAACAGTCGCAATTAAAAGTTCATAATCTTTATTATAATTTAGCTCACATTTATACACAGGAACATAAAAATCTAAAATTTCTCTAAAATTATTCTTCATCTTCTAGCCAATTATAGTCAAATAATACCATATCTTCCTTTTTGCTCTTTTTATTTCTATTTTCTAAATGAGCATTTACATCATTCATATCTTTAAAGCCTTTTTTACCCCATTCATAGATAATTCGATCAATATATCTTAAATTTCGAACACCATTAAATGTAGCCTCTTTTAAAGCTCCTATAATTAATTCTTCATTCATACCCGAATTTACCCAGGCATTTATCATTTCATACTCCATTGGACTTAATGGTCTTGAAAACTCTTTTTCAAATATTTCAAAGATATTACTTTCTACTTTCTTTTTATAAGTAGTGTTTATTTCACTTACCATCGCCTTATATAAATTACTTAAGTCTAAAACTTCTCCAACTTTACCATCTTTGCCTTTTTCCATTTTAATACTAACTAAGCCTTTAGATGAAAGCAAAGAAAAGCTTTCTAAAATACTTTTTTCACTTAAGATCGTCTCCGCTTTAATCGCGGGAATATTCAAAGTTGGACAGTCAACATTCAAAAAATAGATTAATAACAGTAATTCATTTATATTAAGATCATAATTTTTAACAATCTTAAACAATTGTCTTTTAAAAACAAAATCTTTGGTCTTAATTAATCCCTCTATTATATTATTAGTCATATTTTCACTTCCACACTTTTAATATATAATTTTTTATATCATTAAAATTATTTTCTAATTCACCATTTAAAACTTTCACAATAATATCATTATAAATAATTTTAACTTTATTACTTGGTTCTTCATTTAAAATATCAATAATATCTTTCCCCGTTATTACTAAGTCTTTCTTAGACTTTAATCGCATATTTTTTGTAATTTCATTAATTTTATCATTATCAATCTTTAATATTTTAGCCGCAACAGTTACTACATATAAATCTTCATTAAACAAAGTATAAGCATTAATTGTCCCATTATTTACAATTTTACGAATCTTAGTTATTACCCTTAAATTATTTTTAGAAAAAGGATATTTATCACCAAAAGATATTTGAGCCCATATTCCTAGTAAATCAGGAACTGCTACTATATTATCATAATTTATCTCTAAAGCATCTAATAAATTCAATTCTTTTAAAAGATTTAATCCATTTTGAATATTTTTGTGCGAAAAGATGCGATCTAACTCCTCTTTTTTACGCGTATAACTCAAACTTTTTACTAATTCCGGATTATTAGATATAAATTGTAAAATATTTAAATCCAAAGAAAAATTTAGCGTAACAGAAAAACGAATTGCTCTTAAAATGCGTAGCGGATCCTCAGCTAGCTTTTTATTTGTATCCCCGATTACTTTAATTAATCTATTATTAATATCTTCTTTTCCATTTAAATAATCAAATATTTTTCCATCTTTATTCATACATAAGGAATTAATTGTAAAATCCCTTCTTTTGATATCTTCAAGTAAATTACTAGTATAATTAATTTCCTCTGGTCTCCGATTTTTATAGTTAGCTTCAGTTCGATAAGTTGTAATATCAAAATTATATTCTCCATTTGAAATCGCCACTGAACCATAAGTTACTGGAGCTTTCTTTATATCAAATATTGTCAAAATATCTTTAGGTAAAGCATTAGTACAAATATCTACATCAGTAGAATAAATTCCCAACAAATAGTCTCTAACATATCCTCCTACAATGTATGCTTCAAAACCATTTTCTTCAATTTTTTCTAAAATTTTTTTCACTTTTAAGTTCATACTAGCACCCATAAAAAGTATATCAAATTATTCACTTTTTGTGAACTGACATTTATTACTGACATTTATTATTAGATCTAATTCTTCTTAATGATGTCCCAATAGATCTTCCTAGTTCTAGAAAAGTATTTATTAACCTCGATATAGCATTTAATACAGTTCCAGAAATACTACCACCTATTACTTTTAGCATTTTATCATCAGTCATCAGCTATTACACTTTAATGGTCTTAAATAACCATCTATAATGCCAACAATTAAAGTAATAATAGAACCTATTATTACTCCAAAAGAATACTTAAAAGCGCCACCATTTATACAGTTTAATTCTTTATCTGTTAACATCAAATTTCCTTTCTAGCAGTTAAATTTATTACCTTATTAAAAGGATATTTTTCATACATATGACTTACATAAATAATAATCTTATCTTTATAATAATTATTTATATTATTAATAATCTTTAAACGTAAATAATGACTTACTTCTGATAAAGCTTCATCAATAAATAATATTTCAAAATTACGATAAAGTCCTCTAGCTAAAATAATTCTTTGTCTTTCTCCTCCACTTAAATTATCTTTAACAAAAGAATTATACCCTAATGATTTTTTCTTAACTATATTATTAATATCTAACATTTGAACTATCTTATTAAATTTTGCTTCATCATATTTTTCATCTAATATAATATTATTTTTTATTGTATCACCAAATAAAACATCATCTTGTCTAACATAACTAATATTTGTTTTTAAATTATTTAAACTTATATCCCTAATATTAGTTTTATCTATATATATTTCTCCTTCATAATTATTAATAGTTTTAAATAAAATATTTAAAAGCGTACTTTTACCACTACCATTATCCCCTATTAACAATACTTTATCTTTAGAATTTATTTTTAAATTAAATTTGTTAAAAAGAATATTAGTATTAATCTTATAAGATAAATTATTAATATTTATACTAGTATAGGTTGTTTTTAGACCCATATAAGCATCTTCGCTAGGAATATAATAAATATCATTAACTCTTGATAAAACACTTCTAAAATAAGAAATATTAGATAATAAAGATGAAAAATAAATAATACTATCATAAAATAAATCAAAATACATTAAAAACATAAACATATCATTCATATTCAAGTATCTTAAACTAAATAATAAAATAATAATTAAAGAAAAAATAGAATAAATATCTTTTAAAAAATTAAGAAATACTATCTTTTTATTTAAATAAAATTCATTTTGAAAATTACTATTTATATAACTAATTAATTTTTTAAGAAAGTATGTTTCTTTATTTAAAACTCTTATAGTTTTAATTTTACTAACATATTCTATAATTTTATCAGCTTGTAAACTATTACTATCAATATATTTTAAATAAATATGATATAGTTTTCTATTAAATACCATATTTAATAGAAAATATATTAAAGTAATCATAGTCAAAGCAATAGTTAACTTCCAGCTTAAATTAAATAAAACTAAGAATGCACATATTAAAAACATACTATATAATAAAATATTTATTATTTCTTTAGTAAATAAATCTTTTATACTATTTAAATCATTTATTCGCGAAATAATATCGCCACAATTTTTTAACTGCAAATTTTTAAAGGGAATAACAAAAAATTTTCTTATATAATTAAATAATATTTTAGTATTAAAGATCCTATTTAAATGAATAACCAAATAATCTTTAACGTAATTTAAAATACATTTAAGAATTAACAAAATAATAAATAGTAATAATAGTTTTTGATGATATTTATTAAATAATATTTTAATAAAATATATATTTAAAAATGATAATAAGACTAAGAAAATACTTATACTTAAAATTATTATAATAGTTATTAAATGCTCTTTAATTAGCTTTTTTAACATATTTATAAAATCTTTATTCTTTTTATATGTAGTTATTTCACTTTCCTTATAAAAATTCAATATATTACCCGTAAATAACTTATTAAATTCTATATAACTATATTTCCAATAACCTTTAGCTGGATCCATAACATAAACATTATTTTTATCTATTTTATAAACTACTATAAAATGATATAAGTATTCATTTATCCTAATTTGGGCAATAAATGGCATTTTTAAATTATGATAGTTAAATGTATTTCTGCCCTCCACTACAAAACCATACTTTAAACCTGCTTCTTTTAAATTATAAAAGGTTGTTCCTTCTTTGGTCGTATAAGTATCCTGTTTTATAATTTCGATTGGGACAAATCCCTTATAATATTTTATTAAATAATCTAAACAGCAAGCACCACAATCACATTCATCATCTTGTTTAATAAAAAAACTCTTCATTTTTCTCCCTTCACTATTTACTTTAACCAAAAGTATTCATTTTCCTTTTTATTAAAATAAATTGTTGATATGTGGAAAAAACAAAAAATTTATTTGACCAATTTTTTAAAATGTGTAAAATCCTTTTTTAGTTTTTCTAATCTTTTATATAATCTATCATTATTTAAAATATAAGGATAAGCTTTAAATAATCTTAAACTAATCTTATTTAATTTAATATTTCGACTTTTAGTATATTCATTTAAAATTATTTCCAAATGAGAAGCAATATTACATATTCTCTTAGCTTCAAAATAACTATATATAACATCAATAATAAATATCATAAAAATTAAAAAGATAACAATTTTAATAACATCATCAGAAATTAAATAAAGATAACTAAGTAATGGTTCTAATATATATATTATTATAATACTTAAAATCATAAAAATAATAAAATCTATAAAACAAATTCTGCCTTCAATATTATATCTAATTTTATAATTCCAAAATTTATGATAAAAAATCTTTTCAAATAAATAAGAAACAAAATATTTCGTAATTAAACCAATTATTCCCCCAAAAACAGATACAACTAAAACGTCATTATAATATCCTTTTAAAAGATAAATCACTATTAAAGAAAATACTCCATACATTGGTATTATTGGTCCAACTAAAAAACCTTTATTAATTACTTTCCCATTTAATATATAAGTTGTTATAGTTTCAAATAAATAACCTAGGAAAGAAAAAATTATAAACCATAAAAAGTAATAAATTATGCCATTCATAATAAGTCTCCTAATAAAATATTACTATTTTTAGAATTATTTATCAACAATTTTAAAGGAAACGAGATTTTTTTCGTTAATATAACTAATAGAAAAGCAATTTTCTAATGAATAACCAAGTTGAAAGGAGGTCTAAATGATTCGTTTTAGTCTATTTATTAGAAATATTTTAAAATTATTTCTAACTATATTTTAATAAGTATAATTTTATCTAATACTCCATATAATTAACTAATTGGAGGCTAATTAATATGATAAATAAACAAAAATTATGGTTTTTAACCCTATTTAGTATTATTTTGGTTCTAGCAGTTTACTACACAATCTTACCAGAGGACACTTTATCTAAAATTATTGAAAGTGAAAATAAAACAAGTGATGTAAGTAATGTCCAAATAACCCCAGAAGATGCTCTAGCAACCTTAAGAATTGCAGATGAAGAAGAAACATTAAGTCAAATGAATGAACTACAGTCTGATCTTTTAAGTGAAACAACCAACGCTGAAGATAAGAATAATGCTTTTGAAAAATTAAAGAGTATTAATTTAAATAAAGGGAAAGAAGATGCTTTAGAAACATTAATACTTAAAACTTACAATTTAAAAAGCTTTATAAAAATTAAAGATGATCAAATTAATGTAACTATTTCAGCAAAAGATAATTCATTTAAAAGTGCCAATGATATTATTAGAACTATTCAAGGGGAATTTCAAGATAAAAAATACATTACAGTTAAATATCAGTAATTAAGAATAAAATCACTTATTACTACCCACTCTCATAAAATATTTATAGAAATACTATGAAAGAGAGGGTAATATGCAAAAAAATATACTAACTAACCGTGAAAAAGAAGTATTCGAATTATTAGTTTTAAATAAAAGCACCAAAGAAATAAGTGATTATCTAGGTATTAGTGAGAAAACAATAAGAAATCATATTTCTAATGTGATGCAAAAACTCAATGTTAAAAATCGAGCTAGTGCCATTCTAGAATTAATTAAATTAGGTGAAATTTCATTATAGTCGTTTTTTAACGACTTTTTTTAATAAATATGAATAATATTAAATGGAGGAACTTTGTATGCTTAAAAATAGTATAAAAAAAAGATTATTCTTAATTTTCTCTAGTATATTTATTATAATAGTTATTTATTTATTTCCAACTAAAAAAGAACAAATTACTCCTATTGAACAAAACAATAAAACATCTGACAATATAATATACTTACTTGACGAAAATAACTATGTATCTAGAGTATCCATTTATTTGCAAGAAAAAGATACAGCTAAAATCGTTAAGGAAAGTATTAATTATTTAACTATTGGTAGTACTAATTCTAATTATATAAAAGAAGGATTTAAACCGATTATCCCTAAAAATACCAAACTATTATCCTTAAGTATTGACAAAAATATTGTTAAATTAAATTTTTCCAAAGAACTTTTAAATATTGATGAACAAAACGAAGAGAAAATGATAAGCGCTATTATTTATACTTTGACAAGCATAAAAAATATTGAGGGAGTTTCTTTATATGTCGAAGGCAATATTCTTACAAAGCTTCCTAATTCTAATAAAAGCTTACCTAGCATAATAGATCGTTCCTATGGAGTAAATAAAATATATGATTTAACTGAAATAAAAGGTAGTACCAAAACTACTATATACTACCTATCAAAATATAAAGACTATTACTATTATGTACCATTAACAATGGTTAATAATGATCAAAAAGAAAAAATAGAAATAATAATTGAAGAAATGGCTAGCAAAAGTATCTATCAAAGCAGCTTAATAAGTTATCTAAAAACTACTAAAGAGGTAAGTTACGAAATAGAAAAAGACAAACTTATTTTAAATTTTCCTACTATACTTTTTAATAGTTTAAATAAGAATAATTTAATTGAAAGTGTAATATATTCTATTAATTTATCAATAAAAGATAATTATGAGGTTAAAGAAGTAAGTTATAACATCGATAATTATCTTTACAAAGATTACTCTATTTAGTACTAATTAATTAAAAATGGACTCGATGCGGAGCCAGTGCCTGATGTGATTGTGGTGGTGCTTTTTAAACTTAGACTAGGACGGAGCGCTCCAAGATAATAATTAACACCATAAGGTTTTGCAATAAAACCATCGCCTCGTATTAACCATTCAACAGCACTAGTACCGTTAAATACAACTGGTGATAATGACCACCAATAAGTACTAGAGCTAATATTATTTTTTAAATAATTGAAAATTGAATTAAGAACAGCCCAATTATAACCAGCATATACTATTTCATCTGTAGTTAATAGGCCAATTTTATAATCTAAATTACCATTGCCATTTACTGTATCACTTACAGTAAATTTAGAAAGCTTTCCACCATCACTATCATTTGGACATACTAGACTGGGTTTTTCATTTTGATATCTATTATATGAATTATAATAAGATATTGAAGTACCACCACCTGTATAATTGCCATATGTACTTTTATCATTACACCAAATAGTATCGGCTAAATAATTTTGATAATTAGTTAGTTTACTTTCATACCATGTTTCTAAATTAG
>CAZPSA010000026.1:0-15932 GCA_964589375.1 uncultured Clostridium sp. | reverse complement strand
TTCCAGAATTTTTTTATTTATCGGACAGTCTCCCCCGTGTCAAGTTAATTTTTGTGCCTTAAAAAGTCTATGGCATTAACCACAGAGTTATATATTTTTGTAAATTAAAGTAATTTTTTTCAATATTTCCACCTTGATTTGTGGAGCATAATTTTTTAATAACAAAATGAATAAAATATTTGTTTTTTCCTATTCATTGTGTTTTTTATCTACTAGAACTACAAAATCAAATATATTTTTTAGCTATTAATTAATATTAACTAACAAGCTTCCTAGTTTTTGAATAAAATAATTTAGGGAGGTGTAATTTTGAAAAAAATTACGTATATTTTAATAGGAGTTATCTTACTATTTATTGTTATAATTTTTAAAGTTTACAATAAGGACAAAGTTAAAAATAACGATTTAGATACTATCAAGGTGGCGGAAGTTACTCATAGCGCATTTTATACGCCATTTTATATTGCGATTGAAAAAGGCTTTTTCACAGATGAAAATATCAATATTGATTTAACATTAACTAGTGGGGCTAATAATGTTGTGGCAGCTGTTCTTTCTAACGATGTTAATATTGGTTTATGTGGTCCGGAAGCAACAATATATGTTTATAATGAAGGGGAAAAGGATTATGTTCAGACTTTTGCTGGTTTAACTAAGAGAGATGGACAGTTCATTGTTTCGCGTAAAAAAATTGATAATTTTTCATTAGATGATTTAATAGGGAAAGAAGTTTTAGCAGGACGGGTTGGTCATCGGGTACTAAACTTATAATAAATTTATTTAAAAAAATAATTATAAGTTTCTATACCGAAAAGCCCATCGGTTCTAAAACTTATAATATTAAGCCAATTTAAACTTATAATGTATTTCAATAGTTTTATCTTCGCTAATAAGTATCTTATCAATTAAATTAACTAATAAATTCCTATTAGGTTCTTCAAAAGATAAATATTCGTTTATCTTTTTTAATATTTCTTCTTTTTCCTTATTAGTTTCTTCGCTACCAATATTATTAAGTTGTTTTTCTAATTCTAACCTTTGATTTTTCCATAGTTCTATTTCATCTTTATACTTTAATGATAGTCTATTAAACATTTCTATATCTATATTACCTTTTAATTTATCTTCATAAATCTTGTCTATATATGCTGTATTATTACTAATTTTTCTATCTAAGGTATTTACCTCTTTTTGTAATTTTGCTCTTACATCATTTTTCTTTTTTGCTTCCTCAACTTTATCTTTAAATGTAGAACTATCAACATATTCCTCACACATTTTTTTTATTGTTTCTAATACTAATGTTTCTAATTTTTTATAATTATTAGAATGTGGAGTACATAAACCAAATTTACTATGTGATAAATAATAAGTACATACACAATATTTTCTTTTACCATCGCTACTTTTATTTATTCCTATTGCATGCCCACATTCTTTACATACCATAAAACCAGATAATAATTCTAAATTTTGTGGATTAACTTTATTCTTATTCTTTTTTAATAAATCTTGAACTGTATAAAATACCTCTTTATCAATTATTGCCTCGTGGGTATTTTCAGTAATTATCCATTCTTCTCGTGGCGTTCTAATCTCTTTTTTAGATTTATAATTTAATTTTTTTCTTCTTCCTTGGGTTAAATTACCAATATATGTTTCATTCGTTAACATTTCTTCAATAGTTCTAGGACACCACAATTCATATGCTGTTGATTTCATACCTCTATTAAGATTAGCATAAACACTTGGAGTTGGTATTTTTTCCATAGAAAAAATATTTGCTATTTGTCTTGGGCTTTTCCCCTCTAATACTAAGTTAAATATTCTTTCTATAATTGGTCTTACATTTTCATCAACAATTAACTTATGCTTATCGTTTGGATCTTTGATATAACCATAAACTGCTTTCCAACCTAAGAATTGTCCTTTTTCTTTTTTTGTTCTTACTATTTTTCTTATCTTTTTAGATGTATCTTTTAAATAATAATCATTAAACATTAACTTAAATTGCAAAAACTCTAACCCTGGTGTTTCGTATAATGTATCAATATCATCATTTATAGCAATATATCTTATACCTCGTTCGGGGAATATTCTTTCGATATATTCCCCCATAGAGATATAATCTCTACCCATACGAGATAAATCTTTGGTAATAATAGCATTAACCTTACCACTTTCTATATCTGTTAAAAGTCTTTGCCAAGCAGGTCTATCAAAATTAGAACCAGTAAAACCATCATCGACATATTCATCTATGTAGCAAAGTTTTTCATCAGTTTGTTCTAAGAACATATGTAATAAATCTCTTTGATTTTTTATACTTTCGCTTTCCATATTATCGCCATCTTCACGAGATAACCTAATATATAAAGCACAGTTATATGTTTTACTTTTCAAATTCTAACTCCTTTCTTGATAAAACACATTAACAATTATATTATAGTATTATTTTTTAAAAGAACCAATCTCTAAGCAGTATTCAACTAGAAATTGTTCTATTATTTGTTGAAGTGTTTTGCCATTATCGTTGAAAACATTTACAATTTTCATTGTTAACCACCTAATTAAATCTATGTTTATTTTAAATCTAAAATACTTATAGACCTAAAATGGTGTTTCAGTTATATCTATTAGATTGCCATTGCTGTCATATTCAATTCTAGGTCTTCTTAATTCTTCTTTATTTAAAACATTAAAGAAATAATCACCACCTAGCAGCATATCTTTTCCTATAATGCCTTGGTTTAGGGTTTCAATATCCATATCTTCATCATCTAATACAGCATATATTGCCATTATTTGACTAATATTTTCAGCTAGTTCCTCAAAATCACAAACAATTAGTCTATAATAATTATGAGAACCTATATTTCGTAAAAAGTTTCTCATATTATTTGTAAAATAATGTCCTGTGTATCCTGTTACATCAAAGTATTTTTTTACTATATTGTAATTCCTTTCTTCACAATATTTTGTTAAAATTTCTTCCTTTTTTTTCATTTCATTTAAATCGCCCTCTTCATATTTAATATATAAAGCAACAGGAAATTTGTTATGAACTTGTTCAGTTTTATTTTTCATTATTAAATACCTCCAATTCATTAAAAGAATTTCTTGAAATCATCCCTTGTTTAATAGTTTCTATTTCAATATGGTCTCTATTTGCCATTTCAAAAATAACATTAAATTCGCTAATATTACTACATAAGTCATATATATCGTAGATTATAATTTTGTTAATTTTAAGTATATAACTATCAGGGCAATGTATAGTTTGATATTTACGAATTACTTCTATAAATGTTTCTAATTTATAAGGTAAATAATCGCTTCTATTATTTCTAAATATTTCTTTAACCTCATATTCTTTTTCTTCGCAGTATTGTTTTATTTCTTCTTCTTTATCACAGTCTTTGCTTAATAATTCACTCCAATCATTTTCATAATCATCATATTCTTCATTAAATAAAGCATAAATCACAACTGTTTCTTTGTTTTTTTTATTGTTTTTTTTCATTTTTTTCTTTCTCCTTTTCTTTAACCCAATATTTTTTTAAGTTCTTTATATTTTCTTCTTTAATATGTAGTTTTATTTCCGTTATTTCATCATCGTATATATTTCCTTCTTTTAGAGTAAATACTTCAACACCACTATCAAAAAACATCAATGATATTGCTATTTGGTCATTCATACACCAAAACAAATTTTCTAAATCATATGTAATTATATTTTTAATGTCATATTTTTTCTTTAATTCAAACATTTCAAAATACATATTAAAAAGCATTGTATTCCAATATTGGTCGCTTTCGTCCATATGTGGTCTAAATGTTTTAACAATATTTAGTTTTTTATCTTTGCAGAACTTTTTAACTGCATTGTCTTTTGCTTTGTTACCAGTTAAATAGATAACAACATTGTTATTTTTTTCTATATTCATTTATACTCTCCATTTCTTATCAAAGTAAATCGCTGTTAACATTAAATATTACAATTTTTCTTTGACTAATTCCATTTTAGGTCAATGTATGGTAAAATTAAACTAACTTTGCGAATTTATTTTTTAATTTTAATTTCGGTATTTTTGGGAGGTATATATATGCAATTACTATATAAAGAATGTTATGATATAAAAAATAAAACTATTTGTCCTTTTATTCAAATTGGTTATTCAATTAAAGAAAAAACTATTATTCCTAATTTTGAAATAAAATATGAGTATTATGATACTCAAGAAGATATTTTTGTTTTGGATGTTCCTTTTTCTAATGGTATCTTTTCCAACATAACAAAAAAGACTAAAGAAATAATAAATACTATTTTCTCATTTAGTCTTACATTAACTCAAAAAAACTATATAAATACAGATGTATGGAATTATTTTTTATATACTTCAGGTATAAAAATTAGTCCTATACAAAAAAACATTGAAACAAAATTTGCTGATAAACTTAACAAATCAAGTATGAGATACAAAGATATAATAAAACTACAAAATTATTACTCAGAATTAGATGATGATAAAAAGGAAAATATTAGTAATAGTCTATTAGAACTTTCAAAACTATTTTATGATAATTATTCTATTAAAGAAAAAAACAAAACTAAAAATATAAAATTGAAATACAAAATGCTAAAATTTGATAGTAAAAATTTTAATCAACAATTTCTTAACGAAATAGAAAAAAATGCTGATATGATAATTACTTATTCTTCTTTTTGTAAAAATGAACTTGAATTGATATATTCTTTCCTTAATATTATTTTTTCTACCAATTATGACTATAAATTATTTACTTGTTTTAATTGTAGTGACTTTTTTATTGATACTCACGCAAGTTATCTTAATTGTCCTTATTGTAGAAAAATTGTACAAAAAAAACAAAAAGAAAATTATGATAAGAAACCTATCGTAAAGTTAGAAAATAGAATTGATGCTCATTATTATAATAACTATACATCAGATGAAGAAAGAGAACTATATCGTAAAGAAAAAAAGATAGCAAAGGGTAAATTTAAGAACAATGAAGAAAAGTTAACTGAATGGTATTTATCTAAGGATAAAAAGAGAAAACATATTAAGAATTAACCATATTATAAAAAGTATTAGGTTTAAGTCCTAGTAATTCCATTGCTTCTTTACTTTTAATCTCTTTATTTTTCCAACGATTAACCACAATATCAAAATTTTGTGGTTTTTCTATTTTAGGTCTACCAAATTTAACACCTTTATTCTTAGCATTCTCTATACCCTCGCTTTGTCTTTGTTTAATAAAAGTTCTTTCTTGCTCGGCAACATAAGAAAGAATTTGTAATATTAAATCGTTAATAAATGTTCCTAGTAAATCTTTATTTTGCCTAGTATCTAAAAGAGGCATATCAATAACAACTATATCTGCTTTAATATTTTTAGTTATATCTTTCCACTCATTAACTATCATTTCATAATTTCTTCCTAATCTATCTATGGACTTAATAACCAATAAATCATTTTCTCTTAATATATGTTTTAATGTGCTATATTGCTCTCTGTCAAAATCTTTACCACTTTTCTTATCAATATAAATATCTCTTTCATCTATGCCATATTCTTTAAATGCCACTAATTGTCTTTCTTCGTTTTGGTCTTTGCTCGAAACTCTACCATAACCAAATATTTTACTATTCATATAAACCTACCTTGCTAAATAATTACTAACTTCTCTAAATATTCTATCAATTATAGTATCTTCAAATGTTCCTACTAATTCTACTATAATGTTTTTTGCTTTTAACTCTGCAATAAAATTAGCACAAGCAATAGTAATAGGAAAGTCTTTTATATTATCTTCTTCTATTGCTGTAATAATGGTATCAACATAGCCATCACAAACCATAGATACTATTTTTCTTAAAACTTCATCTCTCATATTTTATGACACCTCCTTACCATAAAATATATAATATATGACTTTTACAAAAGATACGAGCCGTTTTCTTTGAAAAAGCGAAAAAACTTTCTAAATATTTGAAAAGTAAGTAGTGGACTTTTATAAATACAAAAAAGACCTAAATTCTATTATAATTTAAGTCTTTATAAACCTTTACTTTTTTAAATGCTATATATTTCCTTTATTTCCTCGCTTGGTAATACTAAAGTAAAATCAATATCGTATTCTTTTACTAACTCATTTAATTTACTTACAACACTAATAGCAATATCATTATGCTTATAACCATGTATCCCTGTACCTAAACTAACTGATATTATATTTTTATAACCTTTATTCTTTGCCTCAACAAATATATTATTATAACTAATTAACAATTCTTCGGTCGGATCTTCGCTTTCATAATACTTAGGACAATATATATGTAATATATCAATACCTAAATTAAAACCTGGTGTAATTCTTACCTCATTAACTTGCATATATTCTTTATAATTATTTTTACAATAATCTTCTAACAACTTTCTATCTGCCATTTTATATATAGCACCACAAACACCACTACCATAACTCATATATCTATTAGCACTATTAACAATTAAATCTTTGCTATCTAAATACTCTAATATATTGCCACTAACAATATTTAAATTCGCCATAATACTACCACCTAACTTAATTATATATTAAATCTTTACATATTGCTTATTTATTCCTCGCAAATTTTACTAAAAAAGGTAGTTCAATATAATTTATACTAAACTACCTAAACTACTTTAAAACTACTATAAATCAATATTTACTTTCTCATTGCTTAATCTTTTTGTTAATTGCATAAGAAATAATTGACCCATACCATCATATTTACCTAAACCAAATACTAACGATTTAATTTCCTCACTATTCTTATCTTTATAGTTAATAACTAAAAAATAATTATATTTTGTTTTTACTTTTTGACCTACCCCCGATAAAGCACCTAACAAACCAAAACCTACCATACTACCAACTAATGCTCTACCAACAACACTCTTATTTTTTTGTTCTACTTCTTTTTTATTAAGAATACCAGCATTTACAATTCTATCTAATGCTATATTAAAATTTCCGATGCTAGAAATAATAGTTAGTTCTTCATCATTTACACTTAAAGCACAATCTTCTTCCTCTCGCAAACTACTTATTCCCTCAATATGCGTAATATCTTTTAATTTTAATATCTTTGCTTTCTTTTCCTTAATAGGTTTAACTTCTTTTATTTTTTCCTTTTTTTCTTTTCCTTTATTAACTTTCTTTGCAATGCTCTTTATTATAATATAAAAAATAAATATTGTTGTACCCAAACCTAATACAACTGCCATAAAATCACTCATCTTTAATACCTCTTTCTTTAATTTTAAATTTAATTCCTTTTTATTTCGCCGATTATCTCGGCATATTTACTGTTTTTCAGTTAACTCAATATATTTATATTCTTTTTACTTAAACTACCTATAATCGCTATTAAAACTACTTATTCAAATATTTTAAAAATACCTCTTTAAATTTAATAGCATTTTCTAATAACCAACTATATGAATTATCTAAATCACTACTTACATTGTTATAACTTAAACTAATCTTATCAATTTTTCTATCTTCTAAATAATCCCACTCTAAATTTGGAATTTCTAAATCTATCTTATCTTTTACTTCTACTAATTCTTTATATATATCTTTATTCAATACTATGAACTGACACTTAACCATATCTAAATTAGCATTATATAATAAACTAATTTTGTAATCACTTGACCCAACTCTTATAACATACCAATTATGAGTAGAGGGTTTTTGAGTAATAAAAGTTTTATCTATGCTTTTACTATAATCTACAAAGCCTCTCCAAAAATTTAAATTTTCTAATTTAACACCACTTATATCATCATAAGATTTTTCTCTTAATATCTTAGCCCAATTATTTGGTTCACATATTATTTGGAATTTTGGTGCTACTAATGAATTACCAATTTTCCATAATTCTACTTTAACTAAAAATATATTTATATTATCAAATGTATTTTCATTTAACCACTCAATCGCTTGCTTATGTTCTTCGTTAACATCTTTAACTATCCATATTGCAATATTTGCATCTAACCCAGCAGAGTAAACTAATACTTTTCCTAAATGGTCATGGTTGGTATTTTCTAATTGATTTTCTATTATTATTTTTCTATCGCTTTGACTATCCTTAGCAAATATATCAACATTATATCTACCAACATTCATTTCAGTTTCTAAAACCTCTATATCAATACCAAGTTCTTTACTCAATATAGCAATATTTTCTTCTCTCGCTAACCACTTTGTAAAATCTAATGCTTCGTGTTTCCAAATATCTCTTAATTCAACTTTTTCCAATTTTCCAAGCTCCATATATTAAATCACCAATATCATTATAACATAAATTATATAATTTGGGACATATTATTATTACTAATATTACTATCACTAAAATTTATATTCTTTAAAATTAAATATAGAGGAGGGAAATATATGGAGAATAACTTAAAACAAATAAGAAATAGCAAGAATTTACTACAAACCAAAGTTGCTATGGATTTAAATATTACCCAAGAAACTATATCTTCTTATGAAACTGGTAGAGTATTCCCTAGTTCTGATATGCTTATTAAACTTGCTAATTATTATAACACCTCTATTGACTATCTATTATGCCGAACTAAATATGATATGCCAATAAATGATATTAAACCAAATAATATATCTGAGGCAGATTTCTTACTTTTAAACAAAATCAATAAACTATCTAATATAAATAAAGCCAAAGCAGAAGCATATATCGATGGTTTAAATGATAACTAATAACTAATACTTAATACTTAATACTATATATCATTTACATATATGGTATTTTTATTTTACCTTTATCTAAGTAATTTTAATATTTAAACAATGCTATAATACTCCTAACTTATAATACTCTTATATTCCTCTTATCTATTACTTTATATCTAATAAATAATAATATCTACTATATCAAAATAATATCATTATAATATGATTAAATGTATATATTATATGATAGTCATAAATACCATTATATTTTAAATAATTCCTTTTAAAACCAACTATCTTCTTCAATTTCTTTACGGCGTAAACTCAAATTTTCCTGTACTTTATTATTTTGTTCTATTCTTTCATAATTTTCAGCAATTTTAATTAACTGCATTTCTTTCATAAACTTTTTAACCATTTTATTATCTTGTTCCTTGGTTATATTCCAATAAAAATCTGCTATATCATCATATTTATATTCTAATGCTAATCTTTTTTCATTTCCATAAGTTCTAGCATATCTTCTAGCAGTCATCATCTTCATATAAGATTTATACAAATCTTTTAAACTATAACCTTTTGGAATAACTACCTCATTACCTTTATTATAATTACAAAACAATATTTCTTCTGCTTGTTTTATAAAATATTCTGCTTTTTTAATATTTGTATTTTTCTTATATGTTCTTTTATCATAGAGTTTAGTTGTATCAAAATTAGTTTTTATTCTTCCACTATACCAACACTTATCAATATATTTTTTAATTTCTTCTCTAAATGCATAAGAGGGTTTTGATACTAATAATATATGTAAATGCCAATCTACCTCAATATTCTCTTTATGCTGATATATTTCTTTCACTTTTTTAGGGCGACCAACTTTTCCACTATGTTCATAATGAGTATAAGCACTATTTCCCTCTGTATTACTAATACATACCATTGCTGTTGCCGACCAATTCTTTTTATTGCATATATATCTTATCTTTTCAATTAACCTTTTAGCATACTTATACGCCTCATCTCTATCTTTAAATTTAATATCTATATCAAAACTAGACATACCTAACTTACTTTTTGCCATTTTTCCACCATTTTTACAAAAACTTATATGTTAATGTGTTTTACCTTTCCTTATATTTAGTGGCTTTTTTCACATCATAAGTTTTACTGCCGATTAGGTGGTATGCCTATTATTAATTTTAAAAATGCCTTAAAAAATGAAAATATTTCTGGGGTTAATACGAATGAAACAGTAGATTTTGCTAATTTAACTAGCGCCTTTATTAGTGGTACAGGAGATTTTGTAAATCTATTTGAGCCAAATGCGACTAAGTTAGAAAGTTTAAAATATGGTTATGTTGTGGCCAGTGTTGGTGCTTATTCTGGAGAGGTAGCTTATACTGCATTTAACGCAAGAAAGAGTTACATTGAGAATAATGAAGAATTAATTAATCGTTTTAGAAAAGCTTTAAATAAAGCCTTAGAATACACATCAAATACCGATAGTAAAACGCTAGCAAAAGATATTTTAAAACAGTTTCCAGATACATCACTTAATGATTTAGAAACTATAATTGAAAGATATAAAGAAGCTGACTCATGGCTTACAAGTACATATATAAAGGAAAAGATGTTTACAAATTTGGAAGATATGATGATAGATGCCAATTTATTAGATGATTATGTTTCTTTTGAAGATTTAGTAATTAATGAGTAGTTTTTTAGAATTAAATAATGTATCAAAAAAATATCATACTCCAAAAGGAGAAATTGAAGCAATTAAAAATATTTCTTTTACAGCAGAAAAAGGTGAAATAATCGGAATAGTTGGTTCTTCTGGATGTGGAAAATCTACTCTTTTAAATATTTTAGATGGATTGGATACAGAAACTAGCGGCACAATAACAAAAGCTTCGGATAAAACTTCTTATATGTTGCAAAGTGATGCGTTACTTCCTTGGCTTAACGTTTTAGATAATGCTTGCATTGGATTAAAAATTAGTAAACAAAAAAATAAGGCAAATGTTACCTATGTAAAAAATTTACTTACCTTATTTGGATTAGAAAAATTTATAGATGAAATGCCTAATAATTTATCTGGTGGTATGAAACAAAGAGTTGGTTGTATCTTATAAAGACACAAAAATTCTAAATTGATAAATTATAAAAGGAAATATAGAAGTTTTGGGTAATAATATTAATAGAGGTTGTAATAATACCTAGATCATTTTTATTTATACTTAGTTAAGGTTTTTATCTTATTTTTGTCATATTCAAGTACTGAAGGATTTATTTCAAACATTTCGTTAGGATAATTACCAAACATATTACTATTTGCGCATCTAGTTACTGATAAAATCCCTTTTTGAGTTAATGGTTCTATCATTGTTTCATATATTTCTTGGCATCTTTTCTTATCATTATAACGATTATAAGTACTAGCAAAATCTTTAACAGTTAAATTTCCATTCATTGATAAAATATAAAGTAATGTTTGCCAATCTGTTGCGGTAAGTTTTCCATTTCCACAATTATTTATGCATTGCATTATATATTCTTTTTCTAGTTCAGTTTGAACTGTTTTTAACATGTAATCAATAAAAAATGATATATCATGAAATCTCTTAATATCAATTATTGCTTTATCATACTTGCTGCCTTTAAAAGTTATTCCTCGGTTAAAAATAATATAAGGATAAGCTTTTTGGTTTAGTAAATACCACATTGCGATTGTTCTTGACATACGACCATTTACATCAAAGTAAGGGTGAATGTATACAAAATAAAAATGTAATATTTGGCTTTTTATATATTCATCTGTAATTGTTTGATTAAAATCTAAACTATTTAAAAAGTTAAAATAAGCTTCCATAAATTCATCTATTTTTTCAAATGGGATACCTTCATCTGGCTCACAAGATAAGTTACCACCAATTAAAATATAGACTTTATCAGTACGATAATACTCACCCATTCTTTTTATATCGCTTTCTTCTAAAAGATTTTTGGATAGAATTGCATATAACCGTTTTAAAGTTTCAGGGGTAATATTAGGTTCTCTTAAAATATAGTTGTAGCCATGATACAAATTTAATACCCTTCTTGCTTGGTTAGTATCAGGTTGTTGAGTTCTTCTGGCAATTATATCTTTAACTAGTTTTACATCATCAAAGTAACCTTCAATTTGATTATTTGCTTTTATTTCATGAGAAAACATAACATCTTTAGCAAATGCTTTAGTATGTAAATGTTTTTCGCCATCTAAAAAAGTTTCAAGTTCTTCTCTTGTTCTTAAATATCTATCGCTTCTTATTCTTAGCCTAGAACCATCTAAGAACTTTAATGGTAAATGTGTAGTAGTCTGCATAATTACTCCTTTGCGGGATATTATAACAAAGGATAATAATTTTAGCAAATTGAAAATTTAATAATATTATATAGATATAAGCTAAATAAAAGTGGAAATAATTTTAGTAATCATTTGTTACATCGCCATTACCACTTACTTTTATTGTTTCGCCTAAATAAGTGGGCTGAGGTTTAACAATAGTATAAACAAAGTCTTTATTTCTAGCTAATATTTCTCTCATTTTTCTAAAAGTTTGACCACTAAATACTTCTTTGTCAGCTTTTACTCCATAGGCATTAATGCCCAAATAGGAAGCAATAAATAATGCTCGATATAAATGATATTCTTGAGTAACAATAATTATATTATTTGCATCAAATACTTCTTTTGCGCGATATATACTTTCATAAGTAGAAAAACCGGCATGATCCATAAATACATCACTTGAAACTACACCTTTAGAAATAGCATAATTTTTCATAACGTTTACTTCATCATATTCTTGTCTTTGATGATCGCCGCTCATAATTATTTTGGGACTTATTTGTAAATTATAAAGAGAAATTGCGCTATCTAATCTTTCCTTAAGCATGGGACTTGGTTCATTATCCCATACGCCAGCGCCTAAAACTAATATACAATCAATGTTATTAGGTGCCGAATAATCTAAATCATTAATAATTAGGGGTCGAGTTTTATTAATAACATAAAAATTTATACTTAAGATAGTCGTAATTATTAAAATAAAAAAACAAGTTAAAATTTTTATAATTAAATTAAAATATTTTCTTTTTTTAAATGGATTATTATTTTTCATTTATTAGTACATATTATAATGATTGACTTTATTATAAAAGTAATCTCCTTTCCTTTTGGATATAAACTTACTAATTATCAAAAATGATATTTTTTTCTGATACTTTAATTATACTATATTTAAGTTAGAGTTAGATTATAAATGTGTATTTTTGTTAATTATTTAAATCATAAAGAAAAAAAGAAGGTTATTTACCTTCGAAATGATTAGCTTACAGTAAAAGGACTTATTGCGGTGCCGATACCCGATGTGATTGTAGTATTACTTTTTAAAGCAATGGCTGGTCTAAGCGCACAATCTACATAATTGACCATTCCAGATTCAATATCACCATCACTATAAGTATTAAATAATTGAACAAATAAACCATCAAAATGACTAGGAGATAATGACCACCACCAAATTTCAGGGCCAGCATTTTCATTCAAAAAATTAAAATCAGTATTTGTACCATTATTTTTTAATCCCGCATATAACATTTCATCTATAGTCAATAAGCCTATCTTATAATCTAAAGCGCCATTACCATTTATGGTATCGTTTACCGTGTACTTAGACAAATTTCCACCTTCATTATCATTGGGACATATAAGGCTTGGGTTTTTTAACCTATCTTCTGCTCCATAATTAGATATTGATGTGTTTATCCCTTTTCCTGAGCTAACACTTTTATCATTACACCATATTACATCTGCTAGTTTATTTTCATAATTTGAAAGTTTACTTTGATACCATGTTTCTAAATTAGTTAAGATTGTACTTTTATTTTTATTTTCATGAGTTGCAGCATATGTGCTTGATCCGGCAGTTCCATACATAAATCCAACATACGCATTATCATTAGAATCAGGATTAAACGAGGTTGTATACGTATCGCCTTGATATCTGGCAAAAGCTAAATTATCGTCTAGTTGAGTGCAGCTAGCATTGGAATAATTGTAAAGCACTAACTTAATTGATCCATCTCCCGTTATTCTGACTATTCGCCAGCACATATTGGCAAAAGAAACAAAGTTATTTTGGACATTACCTCTAAAATAATAGCTCGTTCCATAATCATCTGGGGCTGCTCCCATGACGGTTTCTATGCCAGAAGATTCTGCTAAACCAGGAGGCGTCAAAGGAGCCACAGGTTCATTATAATTAGATCTTATCGCCGCCAAAAGAGTTCCTTCAGATGCAGTACTCCATCCTTTAGGGTTTGCTAAAAACGTTCCTATTTGTTCTATTTCAAGGTGAGCTGCAAAATTTATTTTTTTATTATTTTTTTCTTTATCTTTAAAATCAATTTTTAAGATATAATTGTGTTTTTGTTCTTCGCCAGTTATAAAATAACCCATTCCAAATTCTTCACATTTCGTACCACTAATTTTGCCTTCTTTAATGCCTGTAATGGGAGCTCCATTATCTGATAGATTAACACTATCTAAAGTATAAAATAAATCTTCTTCATATTCATTTTTATCTATTACTAATTTAACTTTATAATACATCGCAAGTTCGGTTGAGTTATTACTTATTACTTGAAAGTTTTTAATAATCCATTCTTTCTTTTGATATATTTCAGATGTAGTAACACTTAAAGAGTTTGGATTATCAATATAAAAAATAGTTTTTTTATCGTGATTAGGAAATATTGACAAATAAATATCCTTAATTGGATTTATGATACTAGATATATTAATGGTTCTACTAATAATTATACTTATAGATATTATAGTTAATATAATTATTAAACTAAGTTTTTCTCTTCTCATTAGCTTATAGTAAAAGGACTTGAAGCACTACCATTACCAGAAGAAATTGTAACTGTGCTTTTTAAAGATAGTGCCGGTCTAAGAGCTCCGCTCATATGAACTGCTGTATTATATTCATATCCTGTTAATAAGTTACTTGATACTACCCAAACTTGAGATGCTGTAGCGCCTGCTGAACCGGCTAAAAGTAAAATATTATAAGTCATATTATTATTGCTTTCCGGCATAGCTCCATAAACAAAAGATAATCTTCTAGGCGACATTGTCCAATAAACACTATTTGCATTTGAAGATAAATAATTAGAATTTGTATTAGCACTGTTATAAATTAATCCGGCAAAAAGGATTTCATCCATTGTTAGTAAACCTATTTTTTTATCTAATGCACCATTCCCGTTGGAGGTATCAGCCACGGTAAACTTTGAAAGTTTTCCTACCGCGCTATTTTCAGGACAGATTAAGCTTGGATTATTAATTCTCCCATTTGCTCCATAATTTGTAGCTGTAGTACCAACTCCGTTTCCAGAAGTAATACTTTTATCGTTACACCATATGGTATCAGCTAGTTTACTTTCATATGAGGAAATATTTGCTGTATACCATGTTTCTAAATTAGTTAAGATTGTACTTTTTGTTGTATTGGCATGGGTTGTGCCATAATCACTTCCGGTTGTTGAACCATACATAAATCCGATATAGGCATTATTATCAGCACTATGATTAAAATAGGTGGTATACGTTGTACCACTGTATCTAGCAAAAGCTAGAGTATCACCAGTCTGGGTACAATCTGTACTTGAATAATTATATAGTACTAGTTTGATTGAACCATCGCCCGTTATTCTGACTATTCGCCAGCACATATTGGCAAATACTACATAGTTATTTTGGACATTGCCTCTAAAATAATATGAGGTGCCATAATCATCTGAAGCTGCTGCCATTACAGCTTCGGTACTTGTTGATACTTCTGTTCCTGGAGTTGTTAAGGGTTCTGTTGGCTCATTATAGTTTGTTTTTATGCCGGCAAGTAACGTTCCACTTGTGGCAGTATGCCATCCGGTCGGTGCCGGATCGCTAGGAACAATTGGTTCTTCTGGTATGTCAATTTGTGATGTTGTAGTAGTTGTTGTCGTGGTTGTTGTTGAAGTTGTTACTATATTAGTATCAGTTCCTTCTATTTCAATATGAGCAGCAAATTTAGCTTTTTGATATTTGTTTTGATCTT
>CAZPSA010000025.1:1177-16114 GCA_964589375.1 uncultured Clostridium sp. | reverse complement strand
AATTGATAGAAATTCTAAATGATTAAAATGATTAGTAAAATCAAGAAAAAATAATTGCCTAATCACATATTTTTCTTCCCCAGGTGCGGAAGGTGCCGAAGTCATCTACGCTTTAAGAAATAATGATAAACTAGCCAATCAAGTATTAAATGAATTAGAAAAGCAGGGACAGTCCATCCGCAAAGCCTATCAACGCCGCTTGCCATCTGACACTTCTAAAGATTACTACTACATTATACGTGATACCCCCAACAATGAAACTATAATCATTGAATATGGATTTCTAGATAATGCCGCAGATGCTGAAAAATTAAAAAACAACTACGAAAAATATGCCGAAGCCGTAGTAAAAGCCTTAACCACATATGCTGGATATCAATACATTCCAGTAGCTAATTCTGGCTATTACGTCGTAAAAAAAGGAGATAGCCTATGGAGTATAGCAAAAACATATGGCCTTACTGTCGAAAAATTAAAAGAAATAAACAATCTTTCAAGTAACACACTTAACATTGGAGATGTTCTCCTAATTAAACAAGAAAACACCACACAACCACCTTCCACCTCAGAAAACTACCAATACCACACTGTAGTAAAAGGAGACACTTTATATAATATTGCACGCCGCTACAACACAACCGTAGACACTCTAATCAAAAACAATAATCTAAAATCAAATACGCTATCAATTGGTCAAAAAATAATAATATCTCAAAATGCTCCATCAAGTACCTATACCATCAAGAAAGGAGATACTCTCTACAGCATTGCCAAAGCATTTAACACAACCGTAGATTCCATCAAGTCAACTAATAATCTAACTAACAATACTCTAACAATCGGCAAGCAACTAATTATTCCAACCCAAACCAGTAGTACAACCCAGACAACAAGAAAATACACCATAAAAAAAGGAGATACTCTCTACAATATTGCTAAGACTTTTAACACAAGTGTAACCGAAATAAAAAAATTAAACGCCCTAAACTCCAACATCTTAACCATCGGTCAAGAACTAATTATCCCTAGTTGAAAATATTCAAATCCACTCGCCAATGAAGCGAACCAAATTAGCCAATCCTTTAATATGCTTGCAATACCCCAATTACAATTTTTTATAATACAACCCAAACACCTACCAATCTGCCTAAAATAGCCCTAAAAATCCCTTTACACTATTTACAAAAATTAGTTAAAATGATAGAATTTAATTAGAAAGATATTAACAGGTGATATTATGAAAAAGACCATTGGCGACAATCTAAGAGCCCTAAGACTAAAAAACAACCTATCAATGAACTCCGCTGCCAAAAAAATTGGTGTAAGCGCCCCAGCTATTTTAAAATACGAAACTAATCAAATGACACCGAGCCTATCTCGTCTTGAAGCATTCTCCGTTGTATACAATTGCACCATTGATGAAATTTTGGACACCGGTACAGTAAGCGATATCAAATTCAATAATTTTAATTGCATACCTAAAGTAAGCTTTATTAAACAAGAAAAAATAAAAAATATTATCAGCAAAAAAGTCAACAACTACTTTGAACTGCTTAACCTATCAAACATAACTCTTCAAAACAAATTTGGCGTCCACATGATTAAAACTCCTGAAGAAGCTGAAATTCTTGCCACAAAACTAAGAATATTCTTTACAATCCCAATAAGCAGTCCGCTTCACGATTTAGCTTATCTCCTTGAAAATAACGGCATAATTTTAATAACTATCCCTAAAAGCGAAAGTACTAGCGGCTTTGTTGGTTTCTATGAAAACATTAATGGCATTCCCGTTATAGCGGTACCTAAAGCTGACAATGGCTATGAACAAAGATACAACATTGCCAAATATCTAGGCGAACTACTTATAAAATCTGACCGTAACAAAGATGAAATAACTACTCGTTTCGCTCTATCACTACTTATTCCTAAAGAAGCACTTGTAAATGAATTTGGTAAAACGAGAATAAAAATTGATTTTAAAGAAATAGATATCTTTTCTAATCGTTACAAGGCAAGTTACAAAAATATTATCAAAAGACTTCAAGCCTGTGACATTATAACTCCAAGTTGTGCCAAATACTTAAACATAGACATCAACAAAACCAATAAAAAAGAAAATATATACATTGAAGAAGCATACAACTACGACAAAATGCTCTATAAACTATATGCCCAAGGCACAATAAAGGATCCAAGCAAATATTTAGAATAAATTATTTTAACTACTCAAAAAATAACGCTATAAGCTCTAACCAGAACTAATCATAGCTTAATCAAACTGAAATTCAAATGATTAACTTCAAAATTATTTTCAATATTAAGTAAAGTAAATAAATGATTTTTCCTTTACTTTTTTATTTTACAAAAAAGTACAAATGTTTGTATTTTTTTCTTTTGTTTTTATAAAAAGAATGGTATAATGAAAATACAAAAGGAAGTGTCAAATGAATATATTAAACGGATTAAACGATGAACAAATAAAGGCAGTGACCCATAAGGACGGCCCAGCACTAGTAATGGCTGGCGCTGGTTCTGGCAAAACCAAAGTTCTTACCACTCGCATTGCCTATTTAATAAATGAAGGTATAAATGACTATAATATTTTAGCAATAACCTTTACTAATAAAGCCGCTAAAGAAATGCGTGAGCGGGTAAACAATCTAATTGGAGAAGTGGCATCCTTTATTGGAACATTTCACTCACTAGGCCTAAGAATTATTCGTGAAAACCACACATATTTCAATTTGCCAAATAATTTTAGTATTATTGATAGTGATGATACTACTACGGTAATTAAAAGAATTCTCAAAGAAATGAACCTAGATCCTAAACAATTTAGCCCCTCATACGTTCGAAATCGCATAAGCTTCATTAAAAATCAAATGCTAACCGCCCTTGAACTAGAAAAACTATTTAATACCCCTATGGACAAAACCATTGTCGAAATATACCACAAATACAATGAAATGCTATTAAAAAGTGCCTCTGTAGATTTTGATGACTTGCTTTTACTACCAGTAAATATGCTGCAAAAAGACAAAACGAGACTAGAACATTACCAAGAAAGATTTAAGTATATTTTAATTGATGAATACCAAGACACAAACCCTGTCCAATACAAACTATCAGTACTACTATCAAAAAAGCACCGTAACATATTTGTTGTTGGAGATATGAACCAAAGCATTTATGCGTTTCGCCAAGCCGATTACCGCAATATAATTAACTTTGAAAAAGACTTTAAAGACTGCACAGTAATAAAATTAGAACACAACTACCGTAGCACCAATACAATCCTAAAAGCCGCCAACGAAGTAATAAGTCACAATAAAGAAAGAAAAGATTTAAAACTATACTCTGACAATGGTGAAGGCCTTAAAATTAAATATATGCGTTCTTACGATGAAAAACATGAAATATCCCTAGTCATAGATGAAATCCAAAGTTTACTAAGAAATGGTTATGAGCCAAATGATATTGCAGTCCTATATCGCACTAATGCGCAATCACGTGTAGTAGAAGAAGTCTTTTTAAGCAAAGGCATTCCCTATAAAGTATATGGTAGCTACTATTTTTACTCTCGCAAAGAAATTAAAGACTTAATAAGCTATTTAAAAGTAATAAATAATCCCCATGATGATATCAGCATCAGAAGAATTATAAACGTTCCGAAAAGAGGAATTGGTGAAAGTAGCATCATTGAACTAGAAAATAGAGCCAAAGAAAAAAGCACATCTATCTATGATAGCCTTGAAACAAAAAAAGAACTAGAATTCAAACAAATCATTGACAAATTAATTCAAAAATCAGCCAATTTATCTTTAACCGAATTAATAGATACCGTACTAGAAGACAGCTCCATCAAATCAGAATTAATTACCTCAAAATCAATTGAAGACGAAACAAGACTAGAAAACCTTATGGAATTTAAAAGTATAACTTCATCATATGAAGAAAGAACTGGCAGCGTTAATTTAAATGACTTTTTAGATGAAATATCACTAATTGCTGATATGTCAAACCATACTGAAGATGGAAACGTAGTAACTCTTATGACTCTTCACAGTGCGAAAGGTCTAGAATTTAAAGTCGTATTTTTAATTGGTATGGAAGAAGGAATATTCCCACACAATATGTCCCTAATGGAAGATAATATCGAAGAAGAACGTCGCCTATGCTATGTTGGGATAACTAGAGCCAAAGAAAGACTATACATAACAAATGCCAAGCGTCGTATGATATACGGTAAAGACAATATGAATATGCCATCAAGATTTATAAATGAAATAACCGATGAATACCTAGAAAAAAGCAATCTCAAAGAAGAAAAAATCATAAACAAGTCAGAACTAATCGCTGACAATAGTGACATTAAAGAAGGCGACATTATATCACACGAACAATTTGGAACCGGAGTAGTGGTTAAAGATGATAATACCCTAATAACAATTGCTTTTAAAATAGGAATAAAGAGAATGATGAAAAATCATAAAAGCATAAAAAAACTATAAAAACTTAAAAACTTTCTCCTTAAGAAATTTTAAATTATAACCAAATCTCAAGAAGAATATTTTAATAAAAAATCAAATACAGAAGATAACCCTTTATAAAAAAAGATCTTATGCGGTATAATAAATAAAGAAAGTTGGTAATAAATGAAATCAAGATATGATGAATTAATAAAACTAATAGAAAAAGCAAACTATGAATATTACACCCTAGATAATCCTACATTAACTGACCGTGAATATGATAACCTAATGAGCGAACTATTAGACATCGAACAAAAATACCCAGAAATCAAACGACCGGACTCTCCATCTGAAAAAATAGGTGGTGAAATAATTAGTGAATTTCAAAAAGTAAATCATAAAGTTCCTATGTTTAGTATCGCAGATGTATTTAACGAAGCTGAAATTATCGCCTTTGACGAGAAAATACGAAAAGAATTTCCTAATCCCTCATACGTTTTAGAATTAAAAATTGATGGCTTAGCTGTTTCCCTTCAATATAAAGACGGATATTTTGTAAGTGCAGCTACCCGAGGAAATGGTGTCGTTGGCGAAGATATAACTCATAATGTTAAAACTATAAAAAGTGTTCCGTTAAGACTAAAAGAAAATGTTACAACTGAAGTTCGCGGCGAAATATATATGCCTAAAAAGAGTTTTTATAAAATAAACGAAGAAAGAATTGCCAACGGCGAAAATCCTTTTCAGAATCCTCGAAATGCTGCTGCTGGTAGTATTCGCCAGTTAGATAGTTCAATTGCTAAACAACGTAACCTAGACACCTTTCTTTATCATGTTCCTGAAACTAGCCAAAACACCCATTATGAAGCATTAATGGATTTAAAAAAATGGGGGCTAACTGTAAACCCCAATATTAAGCTGGTTAAAACCATAGAAGAAATTTTAGAATATATTAACTACTGGACTATTCATAGAGATGAACTACCTTATGAAATAGATGGAATAGTAATAAAAGTTAATGATATCCATATGCAAAAAGAATTGGGAAGCACTGCCAAATATCCTCGTTGGGTAATTGCCTACAAGTTTCCTGCTGAAGAAGTAAAAACAAAGTTAACGGATATCAAATGCACAGTTGGTAGAACTGGTTTAATTACGCCAAATGCTATTTTTGATCCAGTTAAAGTTATGGGGTCCACCATAAGAAGAGCAACATTACATAATGAAACATATATTAAAGAAAAAGACTTAAAAATAGGCGACAATATTCTTGTCCGTAAAGCTGGTGATGTCATACCAGAAGTTGTAAGTGCTGTTAAAACTGACCGTAATGGACAAGAAACCGATTTTATTATGCCTGAAAATTGTCCAATATGTAATGCCAAACTAATCAAATCAGATTCTGGAATAGATTATAAATGTCCAAATGAAGCATGTCCAGCTAGAAATATAGAATCTTTGATTCACTTTGCCGACCGGAAAGCCATGAATATCGAAGGCCTTGGAGAAAGAATAATTGAAGACTTTTACAATATGAACATAATAACAACTATTATCGACATCTACAATTTAAAAAATCGCAAAGAAGAACTAATTGAATTAGAAGGATTTGGCGATAAAAGTGTTAATAAGTTACTTGAAAACATAGAAAACTCCAAAAACGCTAGCTTAGAAAAAGTACTTTTTGCTCTAGGAATTAAAGGAATAGGCGAAAAGAATGCCAAACTACTAGCCCGTAAGTACAATAATATTGATGACTTATCAAATGCATCTAAAGAAGAACTAACGAACATTCCAGACATTGGACCAATTTTAGCTCAAAATCTAGTTACATTTTTTCAAAATGAAGAAAATCAAAATCTTATCGCCAGTTTAAAAGACATTGGTGTAAACTTTAACTACTTAGGTGCTCGTATCAAAGAAAACCAAAATCTTGAAGGTAAAAGAATAGTTGTAACCGGAACTTTAGTAAAATACACTAGAGATGCAATCCAAAATATAATCGAAGAAAATGGTGGCCTTTGGTCATCATCCGTTACTAAAAAAACATATGCTGTAATAGTGGGTGAAAACCCAGGCAGTAAATATGACAAGGCTATCGAACTAGACATTCCTATCTGGACCGAAGAAGAATTTGACCAAAAAATCAATCAAAATTAAACCCAATTTTTACGCTAAAATATAAAACAGGCCCAAATAGGGTCACTGGATATCGTTTGAAATATACATACATGTATAGTATAATATTATGCGAGGTGACAAATATATGAAAAAATTAAAGGGGTTCTATCAAAACAATCGTATATACTGTATCTTAATGGCTATAAGCATCTTTTGCATTGCCCTAATTATAGCGGCATTTGTAATATACTTTATTAGTCAAACCAAAACAGATGTATATGGAAACCGCTTAGATGGTATTAAAAACGTTGAAATATCTGCAAATAAAACAGATGAAATAAAAGCATTTATCAAAGAAAACGAAATAGTTGATGATGTAACTATAAATATCAAAGGAAAAATAATTTATATGACAATCAAGTTAAAAGATGGTAAAAAAGCCGATGCCGAAACTATTGCCATAAAATCCTTAGAAAAACTAACTGAAGAAGAAAAAGATTTCTATGATATTAACTTTATTTTTGAAAAAGAAAATGATGAAATGTTTCCTATAATGGGTTATAAAAAAAGTAACGCTACCATTATATCGTGGACAAATACAAATGGTGAATCATGAAAAAAACTAAAAAAATAATTATAACAATCATTGCCATAGTTTTAGTTGCAGTCTTAGGTTTATTTATATTCTACAACTATTTTTATGACAAAAATCAGCTAAGTATAACTGAAAAAGAATGGATAAACGAACACAAAACTGACCTTACAACTTTCAGTGTTCCTAGTGATTTAAATATTTTTGCCGAAGATGGTAAAGGTCTTATCTATGACTTCTTAGAAGACTGGGGCACCACTCACGACATAAAAATTAACAAAAGCATTACCACTAGTAGTGGCACATCTTTAGGCTTTGTTGTAGGAAAAACAATTACTGACGAAGACTTACTATTATATCAAGACCACTATGCTATAATTAGCAAAGACTATCAAATAATAAAAAGCTATAGTGATTTAAGTGGTAAGAAAGTCGGGGCTCTAGCCGAAACAATTTCAAGAGTATCATCTTCATACAAAGAAACCGTAACATACACTACCTATGAAAATAATGAAACTCTAATTAAAGCTCTAAATGACGGTGAAATAAACTTCATAATTTCTCCGTTAAATGAAATAATAGATGAAATCCTTACTAATAAATTTACAATAAACTATCACTTAGACAATCTTGTAAATTACTACTATATTCATCTAGGAAACGACAAAACCCTAAACTCAATAATTACTAAATTTTACAATAATTGGATTATAAATAATTATGAAAAAAGTTACTACGAAAACGCATTTAATCTTTTTAAAGAAAAACTAGAAATAACTGATTTAGAAATAGACAATCTAACAAATAAAATATACAACTTTGGATTTGTCAATCAAACCCCATATAATGCTTTAAACAGCTCTAAATATGGTGGTATAATCCTTTCGTACTTAGAAGAATTTAGTAGACTTAGCAAAGTAGACTTTACCTATACCAAATATAAAAATTATGAAGAACTAGTAAACTCATTTAACAATAAGAAAATAGATCTTTACTTTGATAATGCAGCCCTTACTAGTAATGGGTCGACTTTAACTACTAACATTAAACATCAATACTACATTATAAGTCCATTCAAAACAAATCTTCAAATAGTAAATCTAAATGAATTAAATAATGTAACTATCTATACAATAAAAGATAGTGCCCTTGCTAAGTACCTTGCAAAACAAAACAATCTAAAATTAGAATACGTTAAAAATGAAAAAAAATTAATCAAAATGGCTCAAAAAGAAAAAATAATTGCCATAGATGCCGAGGCATTTGATTACTACCGCAACGATAAAATCAAAAATTATACCATAAGCTATAGCGGATTTACCGATACGAACTATACTTTTAAATACATAAACGCTAATGACACATTTACAAAATTATTTAACAATTACATAAACTATTTAAGTCAAAATAAAATGACTAACGAAGGAATTTTAACATATCACCTAGCTGAATCAAGTGGAAATATAGTAAGTACTATTGCTAAATACATCTTAATTGCTATTTCAATTATCATCTTAATAATTGGTTTCTATCTTTCCTCAAAAAAGAAAGTAAAACTAAATACCAAAATTAAAAAAGACGAAAAATTAAAGTTTGTTGATATGCTTACATCTTTAAAAAACCGCAACTACTTAAACGAAAGAATGAGCTCATGGAACCAGAACACCATCTATCCTCAAGCAGTAGTCATAATAGATTTAAATAATATTAAATATCTAAACGATACATTTGGCCACGAAGAAGGGGACAAACAAATCATGGCCGCTGCTAATATCTTACACCAAACCCAACTTGACAATACAGAAATAATTCGAACAGATGGCAATGAATTTATGATATATATGGTTGGCTTTTCCGAAAAACAAGTAATAAACTACATGAAAAAACTAATAAAAGAATTTAATAACTTACCTTACTCTTATGGGGCTGCAATTGGTTTTAGTATGATTGTAGATGATTTAAAACTAATTGATGATGCCATAAATGAAGCAACAATTCAAATGCGAGCAAATAAAGAACTTGAGGGTTCAGAACATGACAAAGAAATATAATTTCAAAGTCAAAATTCAAAAAGAATTATCAAGAGCCAAGAGATTTTTAAAAAATGTTTGGGAAATACTAAATCTTCCTGAAATTAGCGTTTTACCAGGCGAACTATCCTTTTCAATTATCTTATCACTTGTTCCTATTATTACGCTAATTGGATACGGAGCCTCATACTTCGATATATCAATGGACTCTTTAATTCAAATGCTCGAAAAAAACTTTGATAAAAACGTTGTAAACCTAATTGTTCCTATTATTGGCGGAAATACCATCGACCTAAAACTAATCTGGCTCTTTGTCCTAATGTTTTACTTTGCCTCAAGTGGTGCCGCATCTGTTATTTTTTCTGCTAATCAAATCTATCATATCGAACAATCAACTTGGTTAAAACGTCGAATTAAAGCAATAATGATGACATTCTTAATAGTCATTCTATTCCTATTTATTTTGCTAGTTCCTGTGTTTGGCGCCAAAATAATTGACGCAATTGACTACTTCAATATAAAATCAGTCCTTTCATCAATCTTAGAAGTTATGCAAGGCCCAATATCATGGATTATAATTTTTATCTTTATTAAAATCATCTTTACAGTCGCACCCGATAAAAAAATACCCTCATCAAGAATTAACTTAGGTGCATTATTCACTGCCGTAGGTTGGATTATAACTACTGACTTATACAGCTATTACGTAACCCATTTTGCTAAGTACGACTTATTCTATGCCGGACTATCAAATATTGCCGTTTTAATGTTATGGATTTACTTTTTAAGTTACATAATGGTAATAGGCTTATCCTTGACAACCAAAATAGATGATGACGAATTGGCAAAAACCGGTTCTATAAATTTAACAAAAGAGTAAATAATAATAATGTACACACGAATATTACTTAGTGTACAGCTATTTCATAATAACGAAATTAGTATCAGGTGTACTAATACTATTGTGAAGTAATATTTGAGAAACTTACTACCACTCGTAAGTTTCTTTTTAGTTAATCATAGACTTTTTAAGTTAAATTTAGTACAATTAAGATGCAGGGGTGTGATGACAAATGAAAAAAATTAAAATTGCTAGTTATAACCTAGATATAACACTAAGTCCATTTATTAATATTGTAGGAATGATAGGCAGTGGAAAAACAACCCTCCTTAGAACCCTAATCAATCAAGTAGAAAGTAACGACGTTTATTTAGATGATAAGAAAGCTAGCGAATATAGTGCTGACTATTTAAGAAAAAATGTAGCAGCGGTTTTAAACAATTTTGACTTTAAAACTAATTATGTAAAAGATGAGCTTATGTATTATCAGCTCATAATCAATATAAATGAAAAACAAGCCTTAAAAAATGTTAGTGCTTTTGTTAAATTCTTTAATTTAGATGATATCATTGAAAGCAAAATAAGTATGCTAACAATTTATGAAAAAGCCTATATTAAAATACTATCTTTATTAATAATAAAACCTAGTGTTTTGGGAATAGATGATATGCTTACCTATTTAACATTTAGTCAAAAACTTAAAATAATCAATTATGTAAAAAATAATAAAATATCAATTTTAAACGTAACTAGTAACTCAGAAGAATTGCTATTTGGAACAGATATAATAATACTAGATAATAAAAAACTAGTTGCCTATGAGAAAAGTGAAGTTATTCTTGCGAGTAATGAATACTTATCTAAAATTGGCATGAAAGATCCATTCATAGTTGAATTGAGTACCAATTTAAACTACTATGACTTACTAAAAAAGAAATTTTTTGACATGAAAGCTTTAGTTGGTGAATTATGGAAATAATGTATTGTAACGACATTGTTAATAATTATTTTGCTAACAAAAATATAACTGGATTTATAGGGGAAATAACTGACCTAGAAGCAATAGTAAAGGATATATGCCATGTTTCGATTAAAGACAAAGAAAAAGTCAAGAAATTATTTAAAGAAAACATTTCTGACTTTAATTTACTGGGACTAGATGGAATTACAAATTTAAAATATAAAGATTTAAGTCACGGCGAAAAAAAATTAGTGGATTTAGTCTATACCTGCAATAAAAGACCTAGTATTATTATATTAAATAATTTTGATTTAGGTTTTAATAGTAAAATGAAAAATAAGATATCAAAATATATTAAAACAGTTAATGCGTCTTTTAATATTAACTTTATAATAATTTCTAATGATGTTTTATTTATTAATAAGAATGCTAAACATATAATTATTTCTAAAAATAAGATTATTAAATATCAAGGCGATATAATAACTGCTCTTAAGCAAGATTTAATTTCGAAACCACCAATTATTGAATTTATTGATATGGCTAATAAAAAAGGGGCAAATTTAGATTATACTTTAGACAGTAAAGAATTACTAAAAGCTATATATAGGAGTGTTTTTTAATGAGGTATTTGGCTAGTGTTAGTTATGATGGAAGTAAGTTTTTTGGTTTTCAGAAACTAAATAATCATTTAACTGTCCAAGGCGAATTAGAAAGAGTACTTGAAAAGATTGTTAAAAACAAAGTTGAAGTTAAAGGTGCCGGCCGCACAGACCGCGGAGTTCATGCCTATAGTCAGGGCGTATCATTTGAATTAAATAAAGATATCCCTATTAACGGGCTTAAAAGAGCACTAAATTCTTTACTTTGTGACTATATTTATGTAAATAACATTGAAATAGTAAGTGATGATTTTCACGCTAGGTTTAATGCTAAAAAGAAAATATACGAATATAGAATTAACTTAGGAGAACATAACCCAATATTAAATGATTATATATATAATTATAGGAAAAAACTTAACATAAAGAAAATGACAGCAGCATCTAAGTTATTATTAGGAGGCCATTCCTTCAAATCATTTACCTCAGGAGAAAGAGAAAATTATAATAGTATAATTTACAATATTAGTTTTAAAAAAGAAAAAGATATACTAGCAATCAGGTTTGAAGGAAAAAGCTTTTACCGTTACATGGTTCGAAATCTAGTTGGAGCTTTAATAAATGTTGGTAACGGGAAATTAACCCAAGATGACATTAAAAAAATGCTTGAAGGAGAAAACAGACAATATCAAACAGTCCCCGCATGTGGGCTTTATCTAATTAAAGTTTTTTATTAAATAACTGTAGTAGTTATTTTTTCTTGCTTTGTTTTTATAAATAATGTAAACTATTTTATGATTTGGAGGGCTATAATGAATAATGTGATTAAATTTTTAAAATCTTTAAATATTTGGGAAGATGAAAAGATTGTTTTAGCATGTTCTTATGGACCAGATTCAATGGCTCTATTAGATATATTAAATAATTTAGGTTTTACAGTTGTAGTAGCTCACGTTAATCATAAACTTAGAAAAGAAGCTGATGAAGAAGAAAAAAAATTAAAAAAATATTGCGAAAGTAAAAAAATAATATTTGAAAGCACAACAATTACAAGTTATGGCAAAGGTAACGTTGAAGCATACGCCAGAAATTTTAGATATAATTATTTTAAAGAAATCATTAGCAAGTATAAATCTAGATATTTATTTACTGCCCACCATGGAGACGATCTAATTGAAACAGTTATAATGAAAATAGCAAGAGGTGCTACCCTAAGTAGCTACGCTGGGTTTAAAAAAATCACTAATTTAGGCGGATATAGCCTAGTTAGACCTTTAATATATTTAACTAAAGAAGAAATTATAAAATATAATGAAGAAAATAATATTCCCTATGCAATAGATAAAACAAATCTTGAATGTGATTTAACAAGAAACAAGTGTAGACATAAGATATTACCTATTTTAAAAGAAATAAATCCTGAAATTCATAATAAATTCATAAAGTTTAGTAATAATATTAGTGAAAGCAGTGATTTTATTGATAGAGAAGTTAATAAAGTATTAAAAGAAGTCTATGTTCTTAACTCTTTAGATTTAAACAATTTTTACTTATTAGACGACTTTATAAAAAGAAAAGTAATTGAGAAAATTCTTTTGGATATATATAAAGATAGTATTAGTTTAGTAACTGATAAACACGTTCAAATGATAATTGATTTATCTAATAATAGTAAAGCAAATTGTTTTATTAACCTGCCTGGCAAAAAAGTTATAGTTAAATTCTATAATAAAATAATATTTGATTATAAACCAAAAGATCCAAATTATGAATATATATTAACAAATGAAATAAGCCATGATGATTGGAAACTTAAAATAGTTAGTGAAAGTGAAATAAAAAAGAGTAATTATGTCCTAAGAATTAGAAATAATGATGTAGTTTTGCCTTTAATAGTAAGAAACAGAAAGATTGGTGACAAGATTACCTTAAAAAATGGAACAAAGAAAGTTGGGGAGATTTTAAGCGAAAAGAAAATGTCAATAAATGAAAGAAATAAACAACCGCTAGTATGCGATAGTTCTGGTAAAGTTTTATGGTTACCGGGGATAAAAAAGAGTAAATATGATAGTAATTTTGATGATTGTTATGATATAATAATAAAGTACGTTAAAAAGGAGAGAAATAATGAAAAAGAAAAATAATTTTGCAAAACAAACACTGCCATATCTATTATTATTTTTAGTAATTGCTGGAGTAATGATGTTTATGGAGTTGTCTAAATATACCGTAAATGATCTATCTTATGATAAGTTTATTAGTGAACTATCTTTAGGCAATGTAGAAAAAATAGAAATTACCCCCAAGTCAGGAGCAGGAGTATATTATATTACTGGTTCATTAGATGGCTATGACAAGAATGAAAGTTTTAGAGTAAATGCCCCTTTATCAGATGCAGTTATTGAAAAAGTTATGAAATATACTGAAGAAGATAATGTTGAGGTAGTAACTAATTCTAATCCTGAAAGCAGTGGATTTTTAACAGTTATAATTAATATTGTTCCTACTATGTTATTAATTGCCGCAACCTTATGGTTATTTTCTAAAATTAGCGGAAGTAATAAAAATAGTATGGATTTTGGCCGAAGCAAGGCAAAACTTAATGAAGAAGCTAAAGCACATTTTAGTGATGTTGCTGGTTTAGTTGAAGAAAAAGAAGAAGTAGCTGAGTTAATTGACTTCTTAAAAAATCCTAAAAAATTCCAAAAAATGGGAGCAAGAATTCCTAAGGGCGTATTATTAGTTGGGCCTCCAGGTACTGGTAAAACCTTACTTGCTAAAGCAGTTGCCGGAGAAGCTAATGTCCCTTTCTACTACATTAGTGGTTCTGATTTTGTAGAACTATTTGTTGGAGTAGGTGCATCTCGTGTAAGAGATATGTTTAAACAAGCAAAACAAAGCGCTCCATGCTTAATATTTATTGATGAAATTGATGCCGTTGGTCGTCAAAGAGGAACCGGCCTAGGTGGCGGTCATGATGAAAGAGAGCAAACGTTAAATCAGTTATTAACTGAAATGGATGGGTTTGGTGCAAATGAGGGAATTATTATTATCGCAGCAACTAATAGACCTGATGTATTAGACCCTGCTTTATTAAGACCAGGTCGTTTCGATAGACAAATAGAAGTATCATTACCTGATTTAAAAGGTCGTATTGAAATCTTAAAAGTACATTCAAGAAATAAAAATTTAGCAAGATAAATATATATAATATTTTGTGATCTAAATATTGAATAAAATCAATATTTAGATTTTTTAATTTTAAAAAATATTTTGGTCAATTGAAAAAGTAAATTCTATTTAAAAAAAGTAAATTCT
>CAZPSA010000025.1:0-1167 GCA_964589375.1 uncultured Clostridium sp. | reverse complement strand
GATTTGATAGACAAGTAACTGTTAGTTTACCAGACCAAAAGGAAAGAGTAGCAATATTGAACGTTCATGCAAAAAATAAATTATTTGATAAGAGCGTTAATTTAGAAAATATATCAAAAAGAACACCAGGTTTTAGTGGTGCAGATTTAGAAAATCTATTAAATGAAGCAGCACTATTAGCTGTTAGAAAAAATTTGCCAAGTATAACAATGACTGAAATTGATGAAGCGACTGATAGAGTTTTAATGGGACCTGCTAAGGTAAGCAGAACTATAACAGAAAAAGAAAAAAGACTTATTGCAATTCATGAGTCTGGCCATGCAGTTGTTGGATTAAAACTAAAAGATGCCAATGAAGTTCATAAAATTACTATCATTCCAAGAGGTGTTGCCGGCGGATATACTATGATGCTTCCTAAGGAAGAAAAAATATCAATTTTAACTAAAGATGAATTGTTAGCTCAAATAACCGGCTTACTTGCTGGTAGAGTTAGCGAAGAACTATATAACGGTGAAATTTCAACTGGGGCATCAGATGATTTTAGCAGAGCAACCAAAATTGCAAGAGCGATGGTTACAGAATATGGTATGAGTGATTTAGGTCCAGTTCAATTAGAACATAAAAGCGAAGGCGTATTCTTAGGTAGAGATTATAACAAGAGCCAAAATTTTAGTGATGCTGTGGCGTTAGAAATTGATCAAGAAGTTAGGAAAATTATTGATAGTTGCTATAAAGAAGCAACAAGACTATTAAAAGACAACAAGGATTTAGTTATGTTATTAACTAATACTTTAATAGAAAAAGAGACAATTACTAAAGAAGAAATTGATTTGTTAGTTACCACCGGAACATTAGATACTTTAAAAGAAGAAACTAAAGAAGAAAAAAGTTCTATTTCTAAACCTTCAAGAAAACCAAGAACTAAAAAAGAAGAAAACTTAAAGTAAATCACATATAAAAAAGCGTTAATTGAGACGCTTTTTAAATTGCTTAAATAAAAATCAAGTGGTTAATAACGCAGAATAATTTGGTGTAAACATTAACTTGACACGGGGGGGGTCATTTATATAATTAGATAGAAAATAGAATTATATAGGTGATGTGTTATGAATAATAAGAATGCCAAGATAATATTAATTTCCATCTTAGGAACACTTTTGGGTTTAA
>CAZPSA010000024.1:0-16361 GCA_964589375.1 uncultured Clostridium sp. | reverse complement strand
ATAGGGATGAAAATGGAACACCAAGTTTAATATGTCCAAATGATAATGAAGGTGGAAAACTTTCTAAATTTACTGTAAGTGATACAACCAATGGTAATGGAAATTTAGATAAAAAAATCGGCTTACTAACATATGATGAAATGGTATTTAGTGGTTTAAAATATAATACATCTAATACAAATTATTTAACAGCAAATACCGGAACTTATTGGTGGTCTTTGTCGCCGAACTACTTCGGTGGTAACTATGCGGTCGTGTGGGGTGCGATCGGTGATGGCAGCTTGGACTACTCCTACGTTAGTGGCACTAGTGCCGGGTTGCGTCCTAGTTTATCACTCAAGAGCGCAAGCACGATCAACTCCGGAGGAAACGGAACAGCAGCTGCTCCATTTGTAATAAGTTAAGGGTGGTAAACGGTCTCGTTAACTTAACTGTGTCTTTTGATAAAAAATTATCCAATTAAAATGAATGATAACATGGAACACCCATGTTTTTCTTTAAGTAAAGGCTAAAATATGGTAAAATTAGATTGTTTGAGGTGATATTATGCGTAAAACAGTATGTTTAATTGGAAGGCCAAATACTGGGAAATCTACTTTATTTAATAGATTAATCAATGAAAAAAAATCAATAATTATGGATACTCCCGGTATTACACGAGATCGAATATATGGAATAGTAAATTATAATAATAAAAGTTTTCATCTAATTGATACTGGAGGAATTGATCTTGCTAAGGAGGATTTTAATCATAATATTAAAATGCAAGCTGAACTTGCTATTGATGAGTCTGATGTTATAGTGTTTGTTCTTGATGGAAAAACAGATTTAACATTAAATGATAAACAAATTGCTAGTATGCTTAAAAAGACTGATAAAAGAGTTATTGTTGTCGTTAATAAATTAGATGATCCTAAACATGAAGAAAACATATACTCATACTATGAATTAGGTTTTGATAATTTAATCGCGATTAGTGCTGAACACAATCGAGGAATTCAAAAACTACTAGATGAAATAACTAAAGACTTTAATGATTATAGCACTGAAGAAAATGCCGCTATGTTAAAATTTTCCTTAATTGGAAGACCAAATACTGGTAAAAGTTCTTTAATAAATGCAATCCTTAATGAAGATAGAGCGATCGTCTCTAATATAGCAGGTACTACAAGAGATGCCATTGATACTAGATTTACTTATGAAAAAAATGACTATATTATAATAGATACAGCTGGGATGCGTAAAAAGGGTAAAATATATGAGGAAGTTGAAAAATATAGTTTAATTAGAAGTTTAAAAGCAATAGATAGATCTGACGTTTGTGTTCTAGTTATTGATGCTAGTGAAGGAATTATTGAACATGATAAACATATTGCGTCATATGCTTTAGATGCTGGAAAAGCTTTAGTTATTGCGGTTAATAAGTGGGATTTAATTGATGATAAAGATATTCAAATGAAAAAATGGATTAAAGATATTAGAGCTAATTTTCAGTTTGCTCCCTATGCAAGTATTGTATTTCTATCGGCTAAAACTAAAGCAAGAATACATACTCTAATGCCAGAGGTTTTAAAAGCATATGAAAGCGCCAATAGAGAAATTAAAACATCTCTTCTAAATGATGTAATAAGAGAAGCAGTGCTAATCCATGAGCCACCATCATATAAAGGAAAAAGATTAAAAATATATTTTGTCCATCAATCAGGAATAAAACCACCTAAATTTGAATTTTCCGTTAATAATAAAAAACTAATTCACTTTAGTTATGAAAGATATCTTGAAAACCAAATAAGAGAAAACTTTGATTTTACCGGAACGCCAATTATACTTAAATTTACTAATAAGGGTGATAAAAATGAAGAATAAGACTTTATATATTACTTTAATTGTTACTATTATTTTGCTTATTGGCGCTATATTAGGGTTATCAATAGTTAAAAAGGAAGAAAGTAAAACTATATTTTATGCTAGAGTTATAGAAACTTTTTCTAGTGGGGCAATAATTAGACCTATTGATAATGAATTACAAGATAAATATGATGTTTTAATGGTAGATATTGAAAAATTACAAAAGAATGATTTAATTAAAGTATCAATTGGTACTTTAAGTTCTAGTAGTTATCCTTTAAAAGCTGAAGTTAAAGATTATGAGGTAGTTGATAGAATTAATGAAATAACTAAAGAAACTACTACTGAGAAAGAAACTACTACTGATAAAATAACTATTAAAGAAGATATAACATCAACTACGAAGAAAAATCAAAGTACAACAAAGAAAGTTGAAATAACTACTAAAAATAATTCTGATGATAATGTTGTTAATGTCCTAGAAAATGATATAGACTTAGTTAATAAGAGTGTAAATGATAAGACATTTAGAGAAAAAGCTAAGGAAACATTTATAAAATATGTTGATTTTATATTTTATGATAAAGATATAAATGGTGTTTATTTTAAAGATTTAACTGCTAGTGCTAAATTGAAAATAATTTCTTTAACTTTAAAATTAGATGATTTAATTGAAAAATATTTTCCTGGTTATAAAGAAGGATTATCTTCGGCTTATAATAGTGCTAAAACATCTTTAATTAAGCTATATTTAGAAGAAACAACTAAATACTGTGAAAATAATGATAAAGTTTGTGAACAAGCAAAAAGTGATTTTCAGGATCTTAAAAAGAGTTTGAATTTAACGTGGGATATTATAAAATCAATTACTGATGCGGGAGTTAATAAACTAAGAAAGTGGTACGAAATATATAGTGGAAAATAAAATCCAAATTAATAATCAAGAATACTCATATGTAATAATATATAAAAGAATAAAAAATATTTATTTTAGAGTAAAAGATGATGGAATAATATATGTAACTTGTAATAAGCTTGTTTCTAAAAAATATATTAAAGAGCTTCTTATCAAAAATGAAAAGGCAATAAATAAAATGCAGCAGAATTTAAGTAAGCGCTTAGAGAAGGAAGAAGAATTATTTTTTCTTGGAAATAAGTTAACTTTAATTAATTATAATGGTAAGCCTTTTATGGAAGATAATGTTATTTATGCTTTTTCAAATAATGCAGCTAAAGAGTATTTATGTTCTTTAGCGTTTAATGTATTTGAAGAAAGATTAAATATGTTAAAACCTCTTTTTAAAAATCTACCTGATTTTACTTTAAAAATTCGAAAAATGACGTCTAAATGGGGTGTATGTAATAAGAAAAGCATGACAGTAACATTAAATACTTATTTAGTATTTAAAAAGCCTTATTTAATTGATTATGTTATTATTCATGAACTTTGTCACTTTAAATATATGGATCATAGTCAAAATTTTTGGAATTATGTTGCTAGTTTTTATCCTTATTACAAAGAAGCAAGAAGGGAGCTTAATAATTCATGATTGAAAGTGTTAATAACGAAAGAGTAAAATATTATCAAAAATTAAATGATAAAAAATATCGTCAAAAAGAAAAACTATTTATCGCCCCAGGTACACACTTAGTTGAAGAGGCAATAAAAAAGAATATAGTTAAAGAAATATTTTTACTAAATGGGGAAGAAAATATTTATGATAATCAAAAAGTAACATTTGTAACTAGTGAGATATTAAAAAAAGTAGCAAATTTAACTAACTATCCTAAAGTATTAGCAATATGTAATTTTATGGAAAAACGCAAAATAGAAGGTAATATTCTAGTTTTAGATGATATTTCTGATCCTGGTAATTTAGGGACAATTATTCGTAGTGCGGTCGCCTTTAATTATCAAACAATTATTGCTAGCCCTAGAACAGTTGATGTTTATAATTTAAAAACAATAAGATCTAGTGAAGGGATGATTTTCCATCTTAATTATATTGTTAGTCCTCTAATTGATACTTTAAAAAGCTTAAAAGATGATGGTTATATGATATATGGAACTGATGTAAATGCAGGTATTTCTCCAAGTAAGGAAGATAAAAAACATATTGTAATAATCGGATCAGAAGCAAGGGGCATGAATACCGAATTAAAAGGATTATGTGATAAATTTATAAATTTAAAAATGAATAATGATTGTGAAAGCTTAAATGCTGGTGTATCTGCCAGTATAATTATGTATGAACTAGGTGGTAATAAATGAAAGAAACTTTGTTTTTAAAGAAAAAACCATTTGTTAGTAGTGGCATATTTGATAATATTAATATTTATGAAAATACCATTGAAGCCTATAATTTAGCCATAGATAAAGATATGGGCTTATATCTTACTATTAGAGAAACGAAAGATAATAAGATTATTTGTTTTAATGATGAAAATTTATCTCGCTATCAAAATTTAAAAGATAAGATTTCGGATACTAAATATGAAGAATTAGAATTTTTATCTAATTATCATATTCCTTTATTAGAAGAGGCTTTAAAAACGATTGATGGCAAAGTCCCTATAATATTAAATTTAAGCATTAATTCTAAAAATAAGATTATATTTAATTTGCTAGATAATTATAAAGGTGATTTTGCGGTTATAAGTAATCATAATAAAATATTAAGCTATATTATAAAGAATAAGCCAACATATATTGTTGGAGAGATAATTACGAAAAGACCATTTAAAGTTTCTAGTTTATTTATAAAACCAGATTTTAAAAGTTATAATATTAAGTATTTTGATAGTATTAAATTGAAAAAATTAAAAGAAAATGGTATATTTATTTTAGGTTATTTATTAGATACGCCCATAAAATATAGTACATATAAAGATGAATTTGATAATATTATTATTAGTAATTATCATGATTTAAAAATGGAAGGTTAGGTTGATATAATGGAAATGAGCAGAGAAGCATATAAACAAATAAAGGAAGAATTAATTTGGAAAGAAGTCCCATTTAAAGAAACGGCTTGTGCTTTTGTGGTTTCTGATTTGATTAAATTGGCTAGTAAAAGTGATCAAAAGCTTTTAGAAAGAGAAATCAGAAAGAATTTATGGCAAAGCGGGATTAAAACAGAGGGGCTTTTTTCACTTCGTAAGTGTCAGTTTAGGCGTAATAATTCTGATTGGGGAATTTATACTATTCCCAATATAACAGTGTATGATGTTGGGGTACAATATTGTTATTTTATGCTTCCTGATAAACGTGCCATACGCATTGATCCGGGTTATGGTGTAACTTATAAAAAAATGCCTAGCCTTGATGAAAGTTTTACTTGCACTCATGCTTATAATAATGATATTGAGGTAGAATTCTGGGAACGAGGCGGTCGAAGATTAGAAGCAAAGTATGGTAAAGATAAACTATCTTATGGAGATAATGAAATAAGCTATTTTAAAGGTGAAGATGGTAACATTAGGTTGCAAATTCATCATCTAAAACCAGCAATTCATCTTTCACTTGATGAACAGGATGGCGAAATTACTGGCTATGTGTCATTTGCCCTTACTAATGAAGATAATTCTGAAAAAATTTATGTTCAATCTGGCAAAGTGGTAATGCTAAAATTAAATGGTCAACCAAGAAGTGCTGATGAGATAAAAGATTTTTATGATTGGCTGCAGAAAGCTATGGACATTTTAAGAAACAAATATGGTTCTTCATACTGGTTTACTATCGTTGAAAGATTTACAGACCTTTGTTTTGAGGCACTGGCATCTGAAGATAAAATGTTTGACCAAGATAAAATGGTCTTGCCCGAAATCGATTTATTAGAAAAAGATATTAGAGATAAAGTTCAAAGTGCTAGAGATGATATTAAAATTTCTTACTTTAAAGATAAACTAGATTATTTAGATAATAAACTTCAAAAAAAGGATAAGGATGTAGTTTTTAACCTTCAATAAGGGTAAAATTATTTCACTTATGCTTTTTTTATGATAGAATAAGGGCATGAAACAAGTTTGGGTAGGAAAAATTGTAAATACATTTGGAATAAAGGGTGAACTTAAGATAGTAAGCCGTTTTGAGATGCCTTTAAATGTATTTAAAGTTAATAATAAAATATATATTAATGATAAAGATTATTTAATAACTAAAGTAAGAGTTCATAAGAATAATTATTTGGTAGAAGTTAATAATTTAAAAGATATAAATGAAGTAGAACATTTAATTGGTTATGATGTTTATTTTGATAAAAGTGATTTAAATTTGACTGAAGAAGAGTATTTGATATCTGAATTAGTTGGATTTAAAGTTAGTGAAGATAATGAAATAATTGGTAAAGTAACTGATTATGATGATAATAAGCTAAATCCTTTAATTAAAGTAGATAATGCGTTTTATATTCCACTTAAAGGTGATTTTATTATCAGGGTAGATAAGAAGGAAATGCTAATATATACTAGAAATGTTAGAGGGCTTAAATTATGAAGATAAGTATATTGACATTGTTTCCGCATATGTTTGATGGTTTTTTATCTGAGTCCATTATTAAAAGGGCAGTTAATGAAAAATTAGTCGAAATAGAGGTTATTAATTTTAGAGATTATTCTATGCTTCCTAATAAGATGGTTGATGATACTCCTTATGGGGGCGGAGCGGGAATGGTTTTAAGGTGTGAACCAATATTTGAGGCAATTGATGCGATTAAGAAGGATAACTCATATGTTATATTGATGTGTCCAACGGGTAAAACTTTTACTGAAAAAAAAGCTTATGGTTTAAAAGATAAAGAGCATTTAATAATTGTATGTGGTCATTATGAGGGATTTGATGAAAGAATTAAGTCGCTTGCTGATGAGATAATTTCAATTGGGGATTTTGTCTTGACTGGTGGGGAAATACCTGCTATGGTAGTTGTTGATGCGGTTACTAGATTACTTGATGGCGTTATAACTAAAGATAGTCTTGAAAGCGAAAGCTTTAATGATGGTTTATTAGATTATCCAGTTTATACTAAACCAAGTGAGTATCGTGGTATGAAAGTGCCAGATGTTTTATTATCGGGAAATCATCAAAAGATCGCCGAATATCGTCAGCAAGAAAGAGTAAGAGTAACTAAAGAAAACAGAAAAGATTTATTGGGGGAATAAATATGTATACATTAACTAAGAATGGAAAAAAATATTTTTGTGATGAGTTATACCAAATAGACGGTTATAATTTAACTTTAAAGAAATGCAAAGTTTGTGTTATTGAACCTGAGATGCGCCAAGAACTTGTCAAGTTAAAATATACGCCAGCGTTTGAACAGTTGGTGGCGAGAATATTACTTTTTTTAGATAGTGATCCTGATGAAGATGGAGCCGAAGTTTTACTAGGAGAACTTGCTAGGGAGTATGCTGTATTTCAAAATAAATATGAAAAATATATATCAGCTTATGAAAGAGATAAATACGTTAGGAAAATAAGATTACTTTGTAATGAGTTAAAACCTTTTACTTTAGCAAAAAAAGCAACTATATCTAAGGGAAGAAGAATGTAAGGAAAAACCATCACTATTTTATGATGAACAATTAATAATTCAAAAAACAAATAAAATATCCAAACTAGACTTTTTAAATGCGAGCCTAGTTTTTTTATGTTTTAATCAGTATTAAAAATTTTATTTCTCCCAAGAAACTCTATTGCATAACAAGTTTACATTTGCTATAATTTAGTATGAGAATAGAGGTAGGTTAAGTGAATACGAATATGTTTGACTTGTATTATAATTATAAAATCAAAACGGTATTAGAATATTCAATGCTACTATCTAAAATTTTAGGAATTGAAAAAAATAAGTTGCTTTCAAGTAAGAAAAAAACTGAAGAAGTATTAAAAAAGGTAATTGAAGACTATTTTGAAAGACTAAATTATGCCCATAAACCGGATACTAAATTAATAAGATGTTTTTTAACAAATAAAGATATTTTTAAATTCCATTTAGATAGTGAGTTATTAAGTGTTATTAATTATTTTACAGCAAGTAATAATGCCTTTGAAATAAAAGCTAATGAAAAAGAAATAATTTTAACCGCGGTATTACTAAAAATTGCTAATGAGCTTGATATAATAACTAGTCCTTTTAAAGAAAATAAAAATAATTATAAAACTATACTATTTGCTTATATTGAAAAATACAGACAGATTAATTTTATAAATATTATTGATGATGGTCATAAAAAGACAAATACTTTGCTGGAGTTAATTAAAACCAATGTCCGTAAAGAAAGAAAAATCTTTGAAGGCTTAACTAGTAACATATCATTTAATAAATATATTAAAGTAAGTAACTATTCATATATTAGTCAGTATAATTATAGTGTTCCTGGTTTAAATAAATATAATAAATCGGCTGTTCAGTATATTTATCAAGAAAATAATATTGATGATGAGTTTGTAAATATAAGTGCTGATTTAATAAGTGTAACATTAATGAAATTATTATCAGTTCGTTTAAGTAATATAGAAGTATTATTACCTTTAAAAAAAGACTTTTTAGAAAGTGATATTAATATTAAGAAAATATCGTATTTATTTAAGAATAAATACTTGGCAAATCATGTTAAAGTTTTAATTAATTATCAAGATTTTAATAATAATATGCTTAAACTACTAACTAAGTATCAGGCAATATTTTACTTATATTGCAGTGTTGGGACTAAAATAACTGATACCTTTAAAAAAGAAAATTGTAATGCATATCTAATTAGTAATGACTTTAATGAAAGATATCAAGAAATTATTAATAAGGAAATAAATGATGATATAATAATAATTAGAGAAAAATATCAGGGAATATTTACCGATAAAGAATTAATTAAAGAAAATGGAGGAGAGTTAAATGAATAATTATGGTGATTTTTTCTTAGATTTTATGGAACCATTAGTTGGAGGAATATGGGATCTTATAAAAAATATTGGACTGGCAATATTTAAAATTTTCAATGTCTTAAATTATACTGATGTAATAAAGGAATATAAGGAAGAGCTAGCTGGTGGGGGAGCTTTTATGATTGCTTTAGCAGTTATAATTGTTTTACTTGTTTTTGCCTTAGTAATATTTTTAGTTTATAGAGTTATTAAGCGTTTTATCAAATATCGTCATAATGTAGCGCATCAAGAAGCTTTAATTGATGAGATTGAAGATTTAAATAATGATGTTCTAAAGTTAAAAAATGAAAATCAAAAATTAATGGAAATGGCCAATCCGGAAACTGGTGAGGTTGAATATGATGAAAATGGTAATATCATTAATAAACTTGCCGTGGGGGAAAGTCGTTTCTTTAAATTAAGTAAGATTGATAGTGATTATGCTGATTATGTTGCTCCTACTTTAAATGAAACAATTACTTTAGAAGAATTTTGTAATCAATTTAGAAATTATGCTGCTAGTCGTTTAAAATTATATTATTCAATTGACTTAATTAGATTATTTGTATCAGCGTTTTCATCTAACCGTTTAATTATCTTACAAGGTATTTCTGGTACTGGTAAAACATCGCTTGCTCATGCCTTTGGTAGTTTCGTAAAAAATGATGCGGTAATATCAAGTGTTCAACCATCATGGAGAGATAGTACTGAATTATTTGGTTACTTCAACGAATTTACGAAAAGATTTAATGAAAGTGATTTCTTAGCTAAAATGTATGAAGCTAAATACAATAATCAAATTTATGTAAGTGTATTAGATGAAATGAATATTGCTCGTGTTGAATACTACTTTGCGGAAATGTTATCTGTATTAGAATTGCCATCTCAAGATGAATGGATTATTAGCTTAGTTCCAAATACTTGGGATACTGACCCTAAATTATTAGATGGTGGTCGTATTAATATTCCAAATAATATGTGGTATATTGGGACTATTAATAATGATGACTCAACATTTATGGTAACAGATAAAGTATATGACCGTGCTTTACCAATTAATATAGATACTAAAGGAATTGCTTTTGATGCTCCTGATACTCCAGATTTAGATATTACCGCTACTTACTGGACTAAATTATTTGAACAAGCTAAAGCTGAAAGACCAATTAGTGAAGATATGCTTACTAAAATAGCCCATATGGATGATTATGTAATTACGCATTTCCGTTTAGCTTTTGGTAATCGTATTATCAAACAAATTAAAGAATTTGTTCCAGCTTTCTTAGCTTGTGGTGGTGAAGAAATAGTTGCAGTTGACTACTTAATTGCTAATAAGATTTTAAGAAAATTTGAACAACTTAACTTAGCTTATATTAGAAATGAAATAGATGGGTTTATGGATTTCCTAGATCAAGAATTTGGGGATGGAAAAATGGTTGAATGTAAAGCTTACCTAGAAAGACTAAAAAAGCAAATATAATATAAAAGATAGAAAGAGGGAATTATTATGATCAATGACTTAAGTTTACTTGTCAAAGATATTCCAGTTGATGATATATTACAATTTAATAAGAATACCAAAGCAACAACTTGTGTAAAAAAGGTAGTTAATAAAATAAAGGTGGATTATTCTTGGGTAGATGTTATTGATGAAGCAATTCCCGCTTTAGATAGTATTATTAGAAATCCTCGTCGTTTTATTACAAATGAAGAAGATGTAATTATTATTGAAAAAACTAAAAAAGTAACGCAAGAAGCAATTAAACATTTAGCAACTCATACGCAATTAATCCAATCGGTAGATGAAGATGAAAATGTTAAACCATCGAAACTTTTAAATGTATTTAAAGAAGAAACAATTGATCTTTATGAAAATCGTTTTATTTACTCTTTAATTAAAAACTTAAATACTTTCTTAAGGGAACAATTAACTTATAAAGAACAAGCTAGTGAAAATAAAGAAGAAAAATCTTTATTATATGAAGGAACAACTAATTTTAATAATCAAGATATTAATATTAAATTAAATTTAACGTGTAATAATAGAGAAGAAATAATTGAAAGTGAAAAGGTTCTAAAAGAAAGAGAAGAAAAAATTACCCATATAACGGATATTTTAGCGGATTTTATGGCAACTAAGTTTATGAAAGAAATGGCTAATGCAACTCCAGTTAAAAGTCCAATTCAAAAAACAAATATTATTTTGAAAGATCGTAATTTTATTAAAGCAAGAGAACTTTGGGAGTTTTTAGAAAGATATCAAATTGAAAAACCAATTGTAGAAGAAAATATTGAAACGGAACTTACTAATAATAAATTTAAAAAGAATTTTGGTTTAACTTATTTTCTTAATTATAGTATTTTAAATGAAAGTATTAATAAAACTGGTAGTGCTCATTTAGAAGACATGATTGATTTACCCAAGACGGTTTATGAGCAAGCAGCTAAGTTTGATGTAGATGAAAATGATTTAAAATTAAAACTTTTGGATAGTATAACGAGAGCTAAGAAGTATAAAGAAGAGCAAAAAGCGGGTACTATTAATGCTTATAAAACATTTATTGATGCTCATTATGCGAGAATTCAAAAAGCGGTTATTTTATTTAAATAGAAAGGATTAATTTATGGCAGATAAAGTTAAAGAAGAAAATAAAATTAAAGAAAAAGAAAAGCCAATAGGAAAAAATAAAAAGAAAAAAGAAAAAATTAATCCAATTGCGGGATTTGAAGGAATAACTATTGACCTAAAACAATTTGATAAAAAAACTAGTAATGAACAGCAAGAAGAAATTTTAAATGTTTTAAAAAATATTTATCAAGATCATTTAAAAGTAACTCGTAAGCATGTTTTTAAGGTTATTAAACTGACATTAAATACGAAAGATAATTATATATATTTACCATATAATTTAAAAGTTAGTAAAGAAGGATTAGAGTTAGTATTTAGTGTTGAAAGAAAGAAGGATGTTCCTTTTGGATGGATTATCTTTGCCGTATGGACATTTATATTTGCTTTGATTGCTGCTACTTATACTGGCGTTATGTATTTATCTTTAGCTGATTTAAATAAAGATATTGATGGTGATGGTATTCCGGATATTAATATTGATATTAATAATGATCGTAAGGCAGAAATTAATGTTGATACTGATGATGATGATAAACCTAACCTTAATATTGATTATAAAGGAAATCGTAAAGCAATATTTAATATTGATGCTGATGGTGATGGTATTCCAGATTTTAACTTAGTATTTGATGCTAGTGTTGATGGGGCTAAGTGTACAATAAACTGTGATACGAATAATGATGGATGGCCGGATATAAATGTTGATTTAGATGGTGATGGTATTCCGGATACTGATATTGATACTGATGGTGATTTAGTTGCGGATTTAAATATTGATTTAAATGGGGATAATATATGTGATGTTATGTGTGATACCGATAATGATGGTAAATGTGATGTAAATTGTATTAAAAATACTGAACCAAGTAAAAAACCAGGAACATCTCAAAATAATGGAGATCCAGAAACTATTCAAGGAACTGCTACCATAATTATTAACTTTATTGAAGGTGAAACAATTAATATTGCTAATTTAGTACCAGATGATCAACCATACTATGAAGGAGAAGAAAGAGTTAATCCTCGTAAAACGTTTACTATTGAAAATATTGGTACTTATGCCGCAATTTACTCTTTAAAATGGAAAGATCTGCAAAATACCTTTACATCAGATAACTTTAAATTTAAACTAGATGGAACTAATGGTGCACCAAGCTTTGGTTATAAAGTAGCGCCTAAAGAAGAGGATTACATTGTTAAAGATATTTTAATACCGGCTAAAACATCGCAAAAATATGTTTTAACCTTTAATCTAGAAGGAGTAAATGGACCGCAAAATTATGACCAAAATAAAACATTTACTGCGAAAGTTGATGTTGAACTTTAAGGATTAAAACTTAAAGTTTTTTCATGTAAAAATATATTCTTTTTAATAAAAAAATAAGGTATAATAAAATTGTTAAAGGGAGGTTAACGTGGATAATAATTTAAAAAGATTTTTAAACAAAATAGGGTTTGAAGAGAGTAATGAATTAATAGATACGATTGTAGAAAAAGTAGTAGTTGATAATCATAAAGAAACATGGACAGTTTATTTATTAGCTAAAAAAGTTGTGCCAGTTAAAATTATATTATCTTTAATTGAAACTGCTAAAAAAGGGATAGAAAAAGTTAATACAATTAATATCATAATAAATTATCAAGAAATAACAAGTGAAGATGTAATTACTTACTTTAAGTATTTTTTAGATGAATTAATAATTAATAATCCTTCTTTAATTAGTTTAAAAGATACTAATGTTATTATTGATGATAATGTAATTAAAATAGATGTAATAAGTAATATAGAAGCTACACTTTTAAAAGAAAATAATGATAAATTAAATAAATGGTTTAATATGTTAGGGTTTTCTCAATATAAAATAGAACCTATTATTAATGATGAATTAAGGAAACAAATTAAAGAAGAAATAGAAACAAATAGGGTAGATGTTATTGTTAAGAAAGAACCTGAATTTAAAGTTATAATGGGAGAAAGTATTAAATTTAAGAAAATTACAAGTATTAAAGATATTTTAGGAGAAGAGAATAATATAACTTTAGAAGCTTATATATTTAGTATAGAAGAATTTGTATCATCTAAGAGTAATTTTCAAATTCTTACTTTAAAAATAAGTGATAAAACAGATAGTATTTTAGCTAAAATATTTTGCCGAGAGGAAAGTGATTTTAATAGTTATAAATCAGCTTTAAAAAATGGGGCTTGGTATCGTTTTAGAGGTTATATTAAAAATGATGCTTATGCGAAAGAGTTAGTTTTTAATGCTAGAGATATCGAAGAAATTCCAAGTAAAAATGAAGTGTTTGTTGATGATGCTTTAGAAAAAAGAGTAGAGCTTCATGCACATACTATGATGAGCCAAATGGATGGAGTTACTAAATTTGATTTAGATAAACATACTTGTGAATTAGTTACAAATGCGATTAATGCGGGTTATAAAGCTGTTGCAATAACTGATCATAATGGTTGTCAGGCTTTTCCGATATGTTATGAAATAATTAAAAATCATAATAAAAAGATAGATGATCCAAGTAAAAAATTTAAAGGATTATTTGGAACTGAATTAACTTTAGTTGAAGATACAGTTAATATTGTAATAAGACCAAGTGATTTAGAACTTAATAATACTACTTATGTTGTTTTTGATACTGAAACTACGGGATTTAATGCTGGTGGTGGCGATCAGATGATTGAAATAGGGGCAGTCAAAATTAAAAATGGAGAAATTATTGATCGTTTTGATGAATTAATTAATCCAGGAAGATTGTTACCTACAAAGATTACAGAAATAACTCATATTACAGATGAGATGTTAAAAGATAAAGATAACGAAGAAAATGTTACTAAGCGTTATTTAGAGTGGGCTGGAGATGCTCCGATGGTTGCACATAATGCTAAATTTGATATTTCTTTTATTGAAAGTGCGATGCATAAATATAATTTAGGGGAATTTAAAAGTACCGTAATTGATACTTTAGAGTTATCTAGGGCATTAGATCCGGATCATACTCGTCATAATTTATCAGCTTTAGTTAAAAGATATGATGTAAACTTTGATGAAAATGCTCATCACCGTGCTGATTATGATGCGGAAGGAACGGCTTATGTTCTCCAAAAAATGTTATCAAGAGTAATAAGTTTTGGACATAAAACTATAAGTGATTTAGAAAAATTAGTTCCGAAAGAAGAAATATATAAATTTGGACGAACTTATCATTTTAATGCAATTGTCAAAAATAAAGAAGGATTAAAAAATCTATTTAAAATTGTATCTTTAGCAAATACAACATATTTATATAAAACCCCTAGAATTCCGCGAAGTAAGCTTAATGAATTAAGAGAAGGATTGTTAATTGGTAGTGGCTGTGCAGAATCCGAAATATTTAGGGAAGCTAAAAGTAAAGATGCCGAAGAATTAACTAATTTAATTAATTTCTATGATTATGTTGAAGTTCAACCCCTAGAAGTATATGATCATTTACTTCAAACGGGAGATTTTGCTTCTAAAGCAGATCTAATTAATCATATTATTAAAATTGTAAATACTACTAAGTCAGCAGGAAAAATAGTAGTTGCAACGGGAGATGTTCATCATTTCTTAAGAGAAGATAAAATATATAGAGAAATAATTGTTCATCAAAGAGTTCCTGGTGGAGGTAGACACCCATTAATGAAGAGTGATATTAGAGAAATACCTTCAATGCATTTTAGAAATACGGAAGAAATGCTTAATGATTTTAACTTTTTAGATAAAGAACTAGCGAAAGAAATAGTAATAACCAATACGAACTTAATTGCGGATATGGTTGGTGAATTTGAAGTAATACCTGATACTAAAGGAACACCATTTTCACCTAGAGTTAAAGCTGATGATGGAGAAAGTTATTTAGATTGTCCAAGAGTGGTAACTGATTTAGTCTTTGAAAAAGCTGCTTCATGGTATGGAGAAAAACTGCCTTTAATAATTGAAGAGAGAATTGCTAAAGAATTATATGGTGATATTGTTTATAAAGTATGTAAAGCTAATTTAGAGAAAAATAATAATGCGGAAGATATTACCGAAAGAGCTATTTTTGATGATGTTCATAAAGTAATATATGAAGGAATAGATGCTGTTAAAGAATTAGTAAAAAATTATTTAAAAGAAAATTGGCTAGATGAAGATGGAGAATTAAATGATAATAGCTTAAATGAGAAATTGAAAAAAAGTTTAGGTGGTATAATTGGTGGGGGATTTGATCCAATTTATTTAATTGCTCAAAGATTAGTTAAACACTCTAATGATGATGGTTATTTGGTAGGTTCAAGGGGTAGTGTAGGTTCTTCTTTTGTAGCAACTATGATGGGAATTACTGAAGTTAATCCTTTACAAGCTCATTATAGATGCTTAAAGTGTCAAAGAAGTTATTTTCAAGATGATTTAGGAAATGATTTAAGTTTAGAATATTCTTGTGGAATAGATTTACCAGATAAAATATGTGAATGTGGGGAAAAATTATATAAAGATGGTCATGATATGCCATTTGCAACGTTCTTAGGATTTAATGCTGATAAAGTTCCGGATATTGACTTAAACTTTTCTGAATTAAATCAAGCAAGTACTCATGAATATACTAAAGTATTATTTGGAGTTGATAATGTTTATCGAGCTGGGACAATTGGAACAGTAGCAGAAAAAACGGCCTTTGGATTTGTTCGTAATTATGCGGAAGATAAAGGAATAATTTTAAAAAGTGCCGAAATAGAACGACTAGCTTTAGGCTGTACAGGAGTAAAAAGAACAACTGGGCAGCATCCAGGGGGAATAGTGGTAGTTCCAGATTATAAAGAAGTTTATGATTTTACACCATATCAGTTTCCAGCTGATGATCCAAACAGTGCTTGGCGAACTACCCACTTTGGATATCATTCAATTGAAGAATGTTTATTAAAACTAGATATTTTAGGACATTCTGATCCAACTC
>CAZPSA010000023.1:0-16495 GCA_964589375.1 uncultured Clostridium sp. | reverse complement strand
AAACAAAATAAAACTAAGACACTAACTAGTGATAAATACATAAGTCTTTTATTTGCCCTAATCTTTTCTAAAAATACTTTTAATTTATCTTTTATATAATTCATAGAAATCACCTATATTTTCTATCTAATTATATAAACGCCCCGAGTTCACTCAAAACCATAAACAACAGTAAACTATAAATATACTATATATAATAAAACAGAAAATCTTTCTTATTTTTTTCATGTTAATAGTATCATAAAACACCCCCCCCCGCAAGCGAACATGAGTTCGTCAGCTATTTTATAGCCACTTGCTTAAAAAACGTGTTATAATTTAAATGGTGATGATATGTTTAAAGTTGCAATCAAAAATTCAGTAAATTATTTAAGACCAATTATAACTGGCGAAGTTAAATATCACAATAATAAAGTTAACAATCTCATTTCAACTATTCTTATTCTCAATGAAAACTGTGATATTCTAACAACTGCTTCAAATGCAAATCTAATTCTTAAAGCCGAAGAAGTTGGTGAAATATATCCCCAAATTTTAAAAGAATTAAATAATAAAAATTCAAGGCAAAAAATCAAAATCGAAAAAAAATATGGACTTGATGGCAATACTATAATCGCAATGCATAATATAATTATTGATGCCGGCAAAAATAGTGGTAAATTAAACATAATTAAACACGACTATTTAGATTTAGCTATAATTAAATTTGAACAAGCTAATAATCAAAATATTAAAACATACCCTGTTTTTGATCCTAAAATGCCAGAAATTGGAACCAGCATCTGTAATATTGGCTTTGCTTTCCCCGAATATGATGCTTTTGACTTTGATGAAGAAAATTACCGCATAATAACAACTAATAAAAAAATGAATTTTCCTCTTTTTCCCACCACCGGCATTATAACTAGAAATATAAGTGATGAAAATTCAAAAGTTCATATGTTTGAAACATCAAACACAGTCTTAAAAGGCCAAGCCGGAGGTATTGTATCTGATCCAAATGGTAATATTCTCGGCATTTTAGTAGGCTCTAAAGTCTTAAATACCGGCAATAATCTAGAAATTCCTCTAGGTTATGCCATTAATTCAAACACTATATTAGAATTTTTAAACCAAAATAATATTAAATATTACTCTGTAAAGTAGGTGATTATATGTGTCTTAATGCCAATACCTTTAACTCCATCTCTAACTTAATCTTATTTACATCACTAACAGCGGCCTTTATCTATATGCTAATATTAATTTTTAAAAAGATTAAAATCAAAAAATTATTCTTAAACTTTATTTTATCAATAATAATAGTTCTATTTATTAATTTATTTTTTAACTTAATATTTAAAGTATGTGATATTGCCAAAGAAAAAAATCCCATTACTACCAGCAAAGAAACCACAACTACATCTCCAGAAACTAAAGTAAATGCTTCCTCAGAATATATTGATAAAAGTTCTAAAGGTTATACTATAACCTACAAAGATGGGGCTTATTATGTTGATAATTACATAATTGTTAACAAAACATATAAATTAAGCGAAAACTTTGTCCCTTTAAATCCATATACTACAATTCCTAAAAGCGGATTTTCTTCAACTCCTCTTGATAAAGAAGCCTATGAAGCTTGGCAAACAATGAAAAGCGACGCTACAAGCATTGGTTTAAATCTATGGGCACAAAGTGGATATCGTTCTTACGATTATCAAAACGATCTATATAATGGCTACGTTAACCGTAGTGGCAAAGAAAATGCTGATAAATTTTCCGCCAGAGCCGGTAACTCTGAACATCAAACTGGCCTAGCCTTCGACTTAAACACTATAACAACATCATTTAAAGATACCAATGAAGGCAAATGGGTTAAAGACAACTGTTATCTTTATGGCTACATTTTAAGATACCCAGAAAATACAACTAACGAAACTGGCTATATCTTTGAACCTTGGCACTTGCGCTATGTTGGAAAAAAACTAGCTAAAAAACTATACAATAACGGTAACTGGATAACTATGGAAAACTATTTTGGTTTAACTTCTACCTACCCTAATTAGAAAGGATAATAAAATGAATACAATTGAAGACTATAAATTAGAAATAACTCTTCTTCAAAAAAGAGATACGGAAAACGCCCTTGCTAAAGGATTTGATAACAAAAGTGACTGGTGCAATCACATTATGAAAGAAGAAACCGATGACATCGCCAATGCCATCTTAGACATTGCTCATAGATATAATCTCCCTGTTCTTACTGTCGCTTTAAATTTTGATGCATCCATGGTACCTCGTGTAAAAAGGATCCAAAAAACAAAGGAAAATAATCCTAAAATGCAATTCTAACGAAGTGCATTTTATTTTGTTTAATTCTAACAAACGTATGCTATAATTTATTTGGTGATACTATGAATTTAACTCCATATTTAAAAGACAATATTCTAATAATTATACCAACTAATATTAGAAAAAAACTTATTAAATACTTAAATAATCAAAGCCAAATGTACAATATTACAGTTCTAAATTTTATTGAGCTCAAAAAAAAGTTATTCTTCGATTATGATAAAAATGCTATATACTATCTACATAAAAACTATAATCTAAGTTTAAATAACGCCAAAGAATATCTTGAAAATTTATACGACCTTTTAAATGAAGATAATCCCACTTCCAAAATTAAGGAATTACTAAAAATTAAAAATGAGCTTCTAAATAATAACTTACTATATATAGACAATTATTTTATAGACAATATTAAAAATAAAGAAATCATTTTTTTTGGTTTTGATTATATTAACAAATATCAAAAAGAAATAATTAACACTCTTAAAAAACATACTAAGGTTTCTATACTAAGCAAAAACTATCCCCCAAAATCCAAGCCAAATATTCTTTTATTTAATACTTTAAATAGTGAAATAGAATATGTTATTAATGATATCTTAAACAAAAATATTCCTTTATCTAACTTTTATCTTGCTAACATTAATAAAGACAATGAAGAAACATTAAGAAGAATTTGCCATAACTATAATCTTCATATTAATTTTAAATCTTCAAAAAGTATTTACAGCACTATCGACGGTCAAACTTTCTTAGCTAACTTAGATAATGTCGAACAAGCTCTCTCCTTGGTAAAAACCCCCAAAATAAAAGAGTTAATTATTAATATTTTAAATGAATACTACTTTATTAAAGACTATTTAGAAATTAAAAATCTATTAGAAGACGAATTTAAAAATACATTTATTCCTACTGATCAATATCAAGATGCTCTAAATGTTATTGATTTAAAAGATAATTATTTTGAAGAAGATAAATACATCTATTTAATTAATTTTAATCGCGAATATATTCCGATAATTTATAAAGATGAAGATTTAATTAATGATAACGAAAAACCCTACTACTTAGAAAATACTATTGAAAAAAATAATAATGAAGTAAATATCCTATCTAATATTATTAGCACTTGTCCTAATTTAACAATAACTGCTTCTATGCAAAATTTATCTGGTTCCTTAGAAATATCTCCCTTAAAAGATGAACTTTCTTTAAATATTATCAATCAAAATGATCCCATTAGTAATTTTTCTAATCAAAGTAACTATTATAATCTTGCAATTTATCTTGATGAATATACTAAGTTTAATATTAAAAATCCTAATTTAAAAGATTTATTCTATACTTACCATGATATTCCATACTTAAAATACAACAATCAATATCAAAAAATAAATCTTAATAATTATAATTTTTCACTTTCTTACTCTAAAATGAATTCTTATTATGAATGTGCTTTTAAATACTACTTAGATAATGTTTTAAAACTAAATAAATACGAAGACACTTTTGATACTTACCTTGGTTCTTTATGTCATTATATTTTATCTACTATTTATATAGAAGATTATGACTTTGACAAAGCCAAAAACAACTTTATTAATGACAATAAATTTGATTTAACGCCAGAAAATAAAGTCTTTTTAACCAAAGTATTAAATGAATTAAAAACCGCGATCGTTTATATAAAATCACTATCAAAAATAAATAAATATCAAGACATAACTTGTGAAAAAAATATTGAAACTTATATTGATGATATTAAATTTGTCGGTATAATTGATAAGATAATGCGATATGAAAACAATTATGTCCTAATCGACTATAAAACCGGTAATACTAATATTGATTTAAGATTAGCAAGTTTTGGCTTAAATTTGCAATTACCTACTTATCTTTTTCTAATCAAAAAATTAAATCCCCATAGTCATATCGTTGGTATTTATCTTCAGCACATTCTAAAGCCCAAAATTAATACCGAATTAGAAAAAAATGAAAATGAATTATATGAAAATCACTTGAAACTTAATGGTTACTCACTCGGAAATGAAAGTTATTTAAAAGATTTTGATCCCACTTATGAACAAAGCAATTATATAAAAAGTCTAAAATTAACTAACTCAAATGGTTTTTCTAAGTCATCTAAAGTTTTAACTGATAAAGATTTTGAATACTTATATAAACTAACAGAAAGAAAGATTTCTGAATGCATCAGTAATATAAAAAATGCTAATTTTGAAATTAATCCTAAAATAGTTGAGAAAAATAATTTAAGTTGTAATTTTTGTCCATACAAATCTGTTTGTTTTGTTGAAGAAAAAGATTATAATTATTTAACTATCCAAAAAGAATTAAAACTAGGGAGTGATGAAAATGCCAAAATGGACTAATGAACAGTTAACCGCGATTGAAAAAGATGGCACAAACATTATAGTATCCGCTGGCGCTGGTTCCGGTAAAACCGCAGTTTTAACAGCCAGAGTAATTAACAAAATTAAAAAAGGTATTCACGTTAACGAATTACTAATTTTAACTTTCACTAATAATGCCGCCGCCGAAATGAAAAGTCGAATTAAAAAAGCTATTAAAGAAGACCCTACCATCCAAGAAGAAGCCGACTTAGTCGAAAGTTCTAGCATTACAACATTTGATGCTTTTGTCTTATCTTTAGTAAAAAAATATCATCTTGCTTTAAATCTTGATAAGAATATTAAAATTATAGATAGTTCTATTATTAATAAAAAGAAAAAAGATTTTTTAAATGAAATATTTAATGACTACTATTTAAAAAATAACGATGATTTTAATAATTTTGTAACTAACTTTTGTACCAAAAACGATAAATCTCTTAAAAATACTATTCTTAATCTAGATAGTAAAATTGATCTTATTATTGACAAAGAAAACTTTTTAGATAATTACATAAATAACTATTATAGTGAATTAAATATTAACTATTTAATTAATGAATATACTAATATCTTATTAAAAAGAGTAAATACTATTAAAAATACTCTTTCAAAATTATCATATGAAGTCCCCGAGAATTTCTATGAACGTTATTACAATGCTCTTTTACCACTTTTAAACGCTAAAACATATGAGGAAATTAAAAGTAGCCTAGATATTGGAAGATTTACCCTAACAAACGCCACTGAAGAAGGCAAATATTATAAAACTGAAATAACAGCTATTTTAAAAACATTAAAGTCTTATACGGCCTATTCTAAAGAAGTCTTAATCGAAGATTTAAAATCTAGTCAAACCTCCGCAAGTATTATTATAAATATATTAAAAGAACTAAATGATAAAATAATGAATTTCAAAAGAAAATATCAAGTATTTGAATTTAATGACATCAGCAAAATGGCAATTAAATTAATAAAAGAAAATGAAGATATAAAACATAGTCTAAAGTACTATTATAAAGAAATTATGATTGATGAATATCAAGATACTAGTGACATTCAAGAAGAATTTATACATCTAATTGAAAATAATAATGTTTACATGGTTGGAGATATAAAACAATCTATCTATCGTTTTAGAAATGCTAACCCTAATATATTTAAAATAAAATATGATAAATATAAAAATAATGATGGTGGTTATAAAATCGATTTAAATAAAAATTTTCGTTCTCGTGATGCAGTCTTATTCAGTATTAATGCCATCTTTAATCATATAATGGATAGTGAAATAGGTAATGCTAATTATCAAAAAGAACACCAATTAATCTTTGGTAATAATATGTTTATCAACGAAGGAAATAATAATTATAATAATGATTTAGAAATATATAAATATGTAAAAGATGATACTCACACCAACGAAGAAATTGAAGCTTTTATTATTGGTAATGATATTTTAAAAAAGATAAAAGAAAAATATTTAGTTTTAGATGGAACTCTAAGACCATGTACATTTAAAGACTTTTGCATTTTAATTGATCGTACAACCTCTTTTGATTTATACCAAAAAGTATTCGATTATTTAAATATTCCTCTAAACGTTTATAAAGATAATAATATCTTAATCTCCACCGAAACCCATCTTATTAATAATATTGTTAATTTAATTATTCACCTTAAAAACAACATATTTAATGCCGATACTAAATTATATTATACCAGCATAGCTCGTAGTTACTTATTTATGACTAGTGATAATGAAATCTATAAAAATATTCAAAATAATAATCTAAAAGAAACCGAAATATTTAAAATTTGTCAAAATATTGCTAATTCTCTGGAAAAATACAGTAATAAAGAATTAATTGAAATAATAATTGAAAAATTTGACTTTTATAACAAAATGATAACAGCTGGAAATATTAACTATCGTACCATTATTCTTAATAATCTCATTAATAAAATTGATGAATTAAATTCGGTTGGTATAAACATTTATGGCATAAACGATTATTTAAATTCATTAATAACTGATGAAGAAGCCCTTAAAATTAGTGCCATTATATCTGATAGTGACTCTGTTACAATAACAAATATTCATAAATCTAAAGGTCTAGAATACAAAATATGTTACTTTTCTGGCTTTCATAAAGATTTTAATTTTAAAGATGCATCTGCCAAATTCCAATATAGTGATAAATTCGGTTTAATCTTACCTTCTTATGATAATGGGATAAAAACCTCATTCATAACTTTTATTAATAAAGAAAACTACATAAAAGAAGAAATATCAGAAAAAATAAGACTATTTTATGTTGCTCTTACTAGATGTAAAGAAAAAATGATAATAGTTACTGAACTTGATAATACTAAAATGACGACTTATGATGAACATGAAATTATTGACTATCTAACTAGAATAAAATATAAAAATTTTAAAAACATACTAGAGTCTGTATATCCTTTTATAGAAAAATATATTGTAAATGTAGAATTACCTAACATAGATAATAACTATAAACTATTAAAAGACTTTAAAAAAGATAATATTTCTGATAACGGCACTTTTATTAAGGTTAATAACATAGAAACAAATGAAACAATTATTAACGAAGAACACTATTCTAAGAGTAATTATAGTCTTTTAACTATAGAAGATAAAAATAATATGAGTTTAGGAATTCATCTTCATTATCTTTTAGAAAACTTAGACTTTAAAAATCCCAACCTCACATCTTTAAATGAATTTGAAAAATCAATCATATCTAATCTTTTAAATCACGAAATAATGAATAATATTAAAGAAGCAAAAATATTTAAAGAATATGAATTTATTTATGAAAAAGATAATGTAATTAAAACCGGAATAATTGACCTATTATTACAATTTAAAGATTATAACATCATCATAGATTATAAATTAAAAAATACAAATGATCTTGCATATCAAAAACAATTAAATGGCTATAAAGAATATATTGAAACAAAAACCCAAAAGAAAACATATATTTATTTATACTCACTATTAGATAAAGAATTAATTGATTTAAATTAGTTCTTTTTTCTTGACTATCAAAACCATATAGAATATATTATTAAACATGAATGAAAAACAAAAACTTGCAGTAACATCCAATGGCAACATTTTACTCATTGCTGGAGCTGGTTCTGGTAAAACCTTTACCATAATTAATAAAATCAACCATCTAATTGAAAATAATCTTTTCAAAGAAAACGAAATATTAGCTATTTCTTTTACAAATGAATCAGTTAACGATATTAAAAAGAAAATAAAATATAATATTGATGTTAAAACATTTCATAAACTATCTTTAGATCTCATTCGAAAAGACGATACTAAAATAGCTAAAGAAAGTATGTTAAGATATACTATTGAAGAATATATTTCTTCTTCTCAATTAAAAAGACAAACAAAAATAATAAAAAGGTTATTACTAGAAAACTCTAAATCCAATCTTATAAACTTAATTTATACCTTCATTAACCTTTATAAAGCAAATTATAATGACCCATATTATCTTTTTAACTTATACAAAAAAAGTCATTTTATTATTAAAGACTATTTATTAATTATTATAGAAATATACTTAATTTATCAAAATGAACTAGCTTCTTCTGGATATTTAGATTTTAATGATATGATAATAACCGCTACTAATTATATAGAACAAAATTTAGTAAAAACTTCTTATAAATATATAATAATAGATGAATTTCAAGACACATCATTAAACCGCTTTAATCTTATAAATGCGATTTTAAAGCAAAATAATGGTTCTCTATTTGCAGTTGGTGATGATTACCAATCAATATATCGCTTTAGTGGTTGTGATTTAAAAATGTTTCTTAACTTAAATAATTATATTAAAGATTTAAAGATTATTCATTTAGATTATAATTATAGAAATAACCAAACTCTAATAAACATTGCCAACCATTTCATTATGAAAAACAAAAATCAACTAAAGAAAAATACCATTTGTTTAAAGGATAATCCCAAACCAATCAAAATAATATTTTACCAAAATGAAAAAACTATAATCTCTCAAATCAGTAACCAAATTAACAGTAATATCTTAGTTTTAGGCCGAAATAATAATGATCAAAATGTTTTTAATGTTATTGAAAATGAAAAAATAAAATTTTTAACTATTCATAAATCTAAAGGACTTGAAGAAGACAATGTCATTATTGTAAATCTTATTAACAGGACAAATAGTTTGCCTTCAAAAATCAAAAATCATCAAATAATTGAAATTTTAACCAATAAAGAAAGCATATTCTATGAAGAAGAAAGAAGACTATTTTATGTTGCCATTACCAGAAGTCGCAACTACGTCTACTTACTAATACCCTATAGTGATTATTCAATTTTTGTTAAAGAAATAATTAAAGAAAATAAAACTAATATTGAAATATTAAAATATTAAATTTAATAGCCTATTTTAGTAATCGGATAACCTTTAGCCTCAATAATTACTCTATCATCCTCACTTAAAGTTTTATCATAAATAGCTTTAAAACTATTTATTGCCCCAATAATGCTTTTTTCTTTTTTTTGGTAACACTTATCATAAGAACAAAAATAAACTATTTCAAATGAAAGCTCTTTAACATATTCACTCAAATTTTTACTTGTTACCTCTACGGGATAAATAACTCTTTCATTTTGATAACTAAAACTTTCTTTAATATTTAAAATTACAAATAAACATAAAATAAAAATAATAAAATACTGCTTCATTTAAAACACCTATTTTATTATTTGTAATATTTTGCAATTTAACCCTGTAATTATCTATTTAATATAAAAATTGCTAAATTTAAATATGCTGCTATTATTAACCAACCAATATAAAAAATCTGCAAAAGTCCAGCCACCTTATTTTCTTTATAAAATGCTATTATCATTTTTACAACCAAGAAAATAAGTAATAAGATCCAAATAAATGAAAGTAATCGCCACTTTAAGCCAAAAAACAATACTGTCCATAAAGAATTTACAATTAGCTGTTCAAAATATATTTTATATGGTTTGTCTGTTCTTTTGGTTGCAACAAATAATGAAATTACCATAAGTAAATACAAAATACTCCATACTATCGGAAAAACCATTTTAGGTGGATAAAACTTAGGGAGCAACAAACTTCCCGTACTGCTGCCAAATATTAATGACGGTGCTACACCAATTAAAAAAGTTACAATTAACAATATAATAAATTTCTTCATATTTCTCCTTATTATATTATAAGTAACTTAAAGTATTTTATTATTATTTTTGCAATATTTCCGTTTCATATGACAATTTATATTCCAGGGAATTTCTTAATAATTCTTCATGGCTGCCACTTGCTTTAATTTTACCATCTTCCAACAATAAAATTCGATCAGCATTTATAATTGTGGATAAACGATGCGCTATAATTAAAAAAGTATATTCATTTTTCATATTATCAATCGCAATTTGAATATTTTTTTTAGTTTCATTATCTAAAGCTGAAGTAGCCTCATCAAAAAGTATTATCTCGTTTTTTTGAACTAATGCTCTGGCAATCGCTAATCTTTGTTTTTGCCCTCCAGATAGATCAATACCACCTTCACCAATTATTGTGTTATATTGGTCTGGTAAAGTCATAATAAAATCATGTAAACAAGCCGCCTTACAAGCTTCTACCATTTCTTTTTTAGTCAAACTAGGTTTTACTAACCTTAAATTATCTTTAATACTCATGTGAAAAATATATGGGTTTTGACTAATTATAGTTATATTGCCTCTTATTGTATCCTTAGAAAGCTGCTTGATATCATAACCATCTATTTTAATAGTTCCCTCATAAAAATCGTACATCTTACATAATAAATTAAAAATAGTTATTTTACCAACCCTGTTTTACCGACAAACGCAACAGTCTCATTAGCCTTAACATTAAAACTTAAATCCTTTAAAACAATATTCTTATCATAAGAAAATGATACATTATTAAATTCAAAATCACCATTTATATTCTTCAAATTAATATCTCCAAAGCTTTCTTTTTCAAAACCTATCCCACTAATAATTGAAAATAATCTCTCTGCGGAAATATTAAAAGATTTTATTTTCTCTATTAAATTATCAATTGTTACTCCAAACTGACTTACTCTTGCCGCATAATTATTTAAAACAAGAGCACTACTAATTGTTAATACATCAGATTTTATCAACATAACCAGGGAAAAAATTAATACTAAATCATATAAATCTAATAAAAAACCACCAACTAAATTATATAATCGTCTAAAATAAAATAATATTCCTCGTTTTTCATCTAGCTCATGAATACTTTTTCGTACTTTTATTAAAAAACCTTTTTCGATATTAAGCATCTTTACATCTCGAATACCACGAACAAGTTCTCCCGTTAAGCCGGTCAATTTTTCTTTCTTCTGCCCGGTTTCTTTTTCTACAGCTTCAAGACTATTTTCTCTTTTCAAATATAAACGATATATTAAAAACGTAAAAGTCAAAGACAAGACAAAAACTACTTTACTAATAATAAATATTGCCAAAAAATATCCCACATTAATCATAATATCCAATAGGTAATTACTAATTATTGCAAAAATATCCGCAAGACAACTTGTATCATCATTAATTCTTTGAATAAATGCCTCAGAACTATTATTATCAATTACTTTATTTTCTAATTTCAAAGTTTCTCTACATAATTGATATTGTAATTCTGACACAATTTCTCTAAAAAAATTCTGCTAATAAGTTCTATAAAAATATCCCGCGAAATTACGAGTGTTTTCTAGCAAAAACAAAAGAATTGCAAACAACATTAACTGATACAATTGATTACTCGTAAGTAAAACTATTATCTTTGCCGCCACTGTTGGCACCGCTAAACTAACGCAAAAAAAAGCAAATTAAATAACATCAATTTAATTAATTTGCTTTTTCCATTTTCAGTAAATTTATAAATAATTTTAACATTTTGAATAAAATTCTTCATTTTCACACTACCATAATTATTATTATTTCTTTTCTAAATCACGATATGCTACTTTCCCCACCGCCGTAACCGGTAAAGTTTTACGATACTCAAACTCGGTTGGAACTGCGTAATTTGCTAAATTATCTTTGCAATATTTCCTAACTTTACTTCTAATTTCAATATTTTCTTCTACGCCATCCTTTAAAACAATAACTGCTTTCGGGGTTTGTCCTTTTGTCTTATGCGGTATTCCAACAACAGTACAAGATTTAACGTATTCACATTTGCTAATAATCTCTTCTAACTCCACTGGATATACATTATAACCATTTGTAATTATCATTCTTTTAAGGCGTGAACTATAGAAAAATTGTCCATCCTCATTTCTATAACCCAAATCACCAGTATGAAGCCATATCTTCCCATCACTATGTAATACTAATGTTTTTTTAGTTTCTTCGCTTTCATTTATATAGCCCATCATAACAGTCGGCCCACTCACACATATTTCGCCAATATCATTAACTGGCTTTTCAATATCACTATTTACTTCAAAAATTTTAATATCCATATCCGGATTAGGAATTCCCAACGTACCAAAAATAACGTCTTTTTCTTCCATCTCTGCAGTACATGTACTAAATCCTGTTGCCTCAGACAAACCATACCCGACTTTTACAACAGCATTACTACCACATTCCCTCATAAATTTTTCATAATCTGCTTTCAATTGGGGCGATAAATAATCTCCTCCTACTACTACCATCTTTATATCTTTAAAAGCATTTTTTCCCGGATTAATTCCATTTAAAGATAGCTTTAATAAAGAAGGAACCGCTGGATAAATATTAGGTTTATATTTCTTTAATTCAGAATTAATTGCTTTCGTATTTAATCTAGGTACTATAATGCAAGTCATTCCCGCAACTAAACAAGTATGACAACACAAAGCAAGCCCAAATACATGAAAAATAGGTAATGCAGCTAATACCGAATTCCCTGGTTTTATTTCATCGCACACAGTTCGTGTTTGAAGTGCCATTGCATTAAAATTTAAATTAGAAATAATTATTCCTTTAGGTTTGCCCGTTGTACCACCACTATATATTATTGCAGCTGGATCTTTAGCGTCCCTTTTTACATAACCACTATCTATTGTGCTTACCGCTAAGAACTCCGCAAAACTAATCTTATCCCCATCTAATTTTAAGTTAGCTGCTTCCTTAATATTATACCCCCATTTAAGAATACCTTTAAAACTATAATTAGTAGGAACCATAACAAAATGCTTCACTTTTATATCCTTTGCTTTTGGCATACTTACATCAGAAACAAATAAAACTTCACTATTTGTCTCTTTTAATGCTCTTTCAATATCTGCCGTTGAAGATAAAGGATGAACAATATTAGCAATTGCTCCAATCTTATTTATCGCATAAAACAAAGCAAAAGCCTCTGGTGTATTTGGCAAACACAACGTAACACATTCATTTTCAACAACATCAAACTGTTTCAAAGCACTCGCATACTTATCAATTCTTTTCATAAAACCTTTAAAAGTAATTTCCTTGCCAAAATACCTACAAGAAATATTTTTAGGATACATTAATGCAGTCTTATTTAAAGCATCATAAATACTACCAGTATCATAATTCAAATGTTCTGGAATATTCTTATAATATTTTACCCATGGTTTATCAGGATTAACAACATCTATCTTTAAAAAATTCATTAATTTATTAATATATTGATTTACTACACCCATATTATATATGACCTCTTCTCTTATTTATTATAATTTTACCACTATAAATCCACTTTATAAATGCTTCATCTTTTCAAATCATTATTAATTACATTATCTTCACCCAGATTATTATTTATTTCATCAATATTATGATAAATCTTTTTAGAAACAATTATAGACAGTCCGATTATACATAATACAAAAACAATATCAATTATCAATTCTTTTATTAAATCTTTTTTATTCATACTAAAATTATAATAAAAACTAAGATTAAAGTAAACCTCAACTTTATTATATATGTTCCATCATAAATCAAACTAATTAAAATTTTTTCTTACATTTTTAAGAAAATTTTGTTAAAATATCAAAGTATCTCAAGGAGGAAAAGATGTACAAAATAAATGACTATGTCGTATATAATCATGATATTTGCATTATTAATAAGATTAAAACCAATGAAATTACCAACAAATCATCTTATGTTATGTCGCCAGTTGATGATAAATCATTAATTATAAGCATTCCAGTTGAAAATGAAAAAGCACTTTTACGAAATATTATTAGCAAAAAACAAGCAACCGATCTTATTAATAAAGTTGCTTCAATAATGCCACTTGATAACATAAATGAAAAAAGTCTTGATAATGATTATAAAGAACTATTAAACTCACAAAACCACGAAAATCTCATTAAAATTATTAAAACCGCCTATTTAAGAAACGAAAATCGTCTAAATAACAAGAAAAAAATTAGTGAAAAAGATAATACATATTTTAAACTTGCGGAAAAATATTTATATAATGAACTTGCAATTGCTCTAAGTATTTCCCCAGAAGAAGTAAAAGAATATATAACAAAGAAAGCAAATAGCTAACAAGCATCATTATTTTAAAATAACAAATAATTTTTAGATGATCAATCGGTTTATTTTTTTCTATATTTATCACTAATAAGTGATATTTTTTTATTCAACAATATTTTAATAATAGTTCATCAATTATTATATGACTACTCATATTTTAAATATAATCATTTTCGTTTACAACTTTTATATCTAGAACGAGCAAATTTTGTTTTTCGCAAATCTTTTAAGCCTAACTGCAACAAATATTCCTGCACTCTTTTAATAAATTCTAATTCTTGTGCGCTATAATAACTTTCATCATTTTTCATAATTTTAAAACTTTCTGGATAATCATATAGCACTTTAAGAACATCATTAAAAAAATGCGCATGACCATTAATTGTTTTCTCAATAAAATGATCTATTTTAATCGTATAGGTAAAAGGAAAATAAAGCCCAATTAAGGAAATATCCCCCAAACATTCCGCTAAGTTTGTACTAACAGTTAAAGTTTTTCCCTGATTTTTTGATTTTTCATAGTATACATACTCCAAAATCTGCCGTTCTTCATTCCAAAATGGAGTTGGCAAATTATTATTTTTAAATTTTTCATACTTATTACTATTCATTTTAAACCTCTAATTTTTCTTATTATATAATAATTTTTACTTATATTTACTATAATACCATTTATTAAAATGTTTTGCTTTAAGAATAATTTTCAAAAATTATATTATATTGTATAATTAAATTACAAATTATAAATAATTACAATATTAAAATTTTATATTTATTAGTAAGGAAGTAAAGATATAAATGAAAAAAACATCTTTTAAAACAAAAGTTAATAGCATATTACAAATTTTTATAGCCCTAATTCTTTGTTTAATAACATTCTTGTCAATAAACAGAAATAATTCTTACACCCCTAACAATGAAACAAGCGGGCAAAATACAAACTCAGAAATAACTAGTAATCTTTTAAAAATTCATTATATTGATGTTGATCAAGGCGATGCAATATTTATTGAATTACCTAATAGTCAAACTATGTTAATTGATGCAGGAGAAGCTTCAAAAGGAGAAATAATCACAAATTATATAAAAGCTCTAAACTATGACAAAATAGATTATCTAATTGGAACTCACCCTCATACAGACCACATTGGTGGTTTAGCACATATTATAAATAATTTTTCTATTGAAAAAATATATATGCCCAAAGTAAGCAGCAATAGTAAAACTTATGAAAATTTACTAAATATTATCTTACAAAAAGGCTTAAAAATTACAACTGCAAATTCCCAAACAAATATCTTAAATAATGAAAATTTAAGTATTAATTTTATTGCTCCCACAAAAGAATATAGCAGTTTAAATAATAATTCAGCTGTCTTAAAAATTACATACAAAGAAAGAAAATTTTTATTTATGGGAGATGCCGAAACCCAAAGCGAAAATGATATAGTTGCAGATGTTTCCGCTGACGTAATTAAAATAGGACATCATGGAAGCGACACATCATCAGGTCAGTCTTTTGTAAATAAGGTTAATCCTCAATATGCTATAGTAATGGTAGGAAACAATAATAAATATGACCATCCTAAACAAACAATCATAGAAAGATGGAGTGCAGCCGGAGCCAAAATTTATAGAACTGATTTAAACGGAAATATTACGGTTACATCAAATGGTTATACATTAAGTATAAATACCGATAAATAATGAAAGGAAGAAATAAAAAATGAAAGCAATTATTGATCGAATTGAAAAAGACTATGTTGTGGTTGAAATTGATACTGGAATATGTGTCGACATTCCTAAAGTACTAATTCCGAACGCTAAGGAAGGCGATATTATTAAAATTGAAATCGATAAAAACGCAACTATCGAAAGAAAAAAGCATATCCAAAAATTAATGAATAAAGCTTTTGAGGATTAAATTTAAGAAATGAAATAGTTAAAACCACTTTGAATTTAACAATAAAAAGGAGCGATTATTCATCATCCAAATAGTTAAGAATGTACCATGATGTCTCCTAATTATGGTTCACAGCAATTTTGACGCCAAATTATTTTTATAAAATTACCCATTCTCCGTTTCGTTTTCCGTTTTTTCTAGCAATAAGTCCTTTTTCTTGCATTTCATTCATTC
>CAZPSA010000022.1:0-16960 GCA_964589375.1 uncultured Clostridium sp. | reverse complement strand
AATTTTCCCGCTAATGTTTAAATTTTTTTGAGACATTTTCCTAAATTATTGACATCAGATTGCTACTAACTATATTCTTCAATTGTCAGTAAAATATTATTTATCTTTTATTAAAATTACATTTTAAGAACTTTAGGTTCTTCCCCAACATCGTTAGTATTTTCTAAGCCAAATAATGATTTCTCGGCTTCTTCATTTAAAAAATTATAGGAAGACCATTCAGCCCAAGAAATTCCAATTTCATGCATCTTAGCGGCATCTATATTTCTACCCATTTTCTTATATAGATCTTCTAAAGCTAAATAAATTGCTTCTTTATATGCCCCATACTCTAAAGCTTCTAAATAGTAATTTTCGGCTTTATCAAAAAATCCCATTTTACTATAAAGCTTACCTAGTTCTAAGTGAATACGGCTCTTTTCCTTACGATTAGTTTTCATACTAAGAGCTCGTTCTAACTCATCACGTGCCTCAATCGAATTATCCGTTTTTCTATATAAAACTCCTAAGGCTATTCTTGCCATTGGTTTATCAGGGTTAAGAACTAAACAACGAGCAAACTGTTTCTTAGCATCCAAATAACGTTTTTCTCTAAAATAAACTTCTCCCAGATGGAAATTTGTTAAATAATGATTGTTTTCACTTTCTAAATTTTCTAAAAACCATTTTTCTGCGTCCAAGTACTGATGAGAATTTAAATAATAAATGCCCATCATATAACTATTAATTTCATCAGGTGCCTTTTTTAGTATATCTATAGCGCTTTGGTAATCATATTTATAAGCATAAATTTGAGCTAAATAATTACTAGCAATATCATGATCTTTCTTTGTTTTTGCCTCAGCAAAACTTATAGTGGCAAGTTTTTCAGCTTTAGAAACAGTGTTTTTATTTCTTAAATATATTTTTATAAGTTCCTTGCGACTTAATGTTTTAGATTTCTCATTTCCCCAATTCATAAGGTTTTCAAATATTTCTTGAGCGGTCTTAACATCTCCATATTTGAAACAGGATTTTCCATACATAAAAAATAAACGTTCATCACCATATGGTAAACCAATCTCATTTATTAGGTTTACAAACTCACGATACTTTTCCATTCCATACAATTCATGCAATCTTCTTTTAATATCTTGCTTATTCTTAAAATTATTATGTGCATACATAATATTTACCCCCCCTTTAAGTGCTTAGTATCATACTATATCTTTAAAAAAAAGTCAAATTACGTTATAATTTAGATGGTGATTTAATGTTAAAAATAGTAATTGCTAAAACTTTTAAAGATAAATTATTAGGACTTATCAAGCAAAAAAATGTAAATTATGGGATGTTTTTTCCAAATGTATCATCTATTCATACTTTTTTTATGAAAGACACCATTGATGTTATTGGTTTAGATAAAGACTTAAAAGTTAAAGAAAAATATTACAATGTAGGACCAAATAAAATTATAATATTAAGAAAAAGTAAGCATACATTAGAACTTCCTAAAGGTTATAGTAAATATTATAAAGTTGGGACTAAAATTGACTTAACAAAATCTCTTACTCGTTAGTAAAATTAATATTTAAATCATCCTTAAAAGATGGGACTTTATTTTTAGTTATTTTTTTGCTAAAATAACCTCGTAGTGAAAGGGGTATATTTATGAAATTACCTAACATTAAAATATTAAATGAAAATAATAAAATCTTACATCAAGTATCAAAAGAAGTCACTTTTCCATTAGATAAAGAAACTAAACAATTAATAGATGATGCTCTTTTATATTTAGAAATGAGCCAAATCGAGGAATATAGTAATAAATATGATTTAAGACCAGGTATGGGTTTATCATTTGTCCAACTAGGAATTTTAAAAAGAATATTCGTTATTTCCGAAGAAATAGAAGAAGGAAATTTCAAAAGATATGTGGTTATCAATCCTAAAATCATTAGTACTAGTGAAGAGTTAATTTATGTAGGTGAAGGTGAAGGCTGTTTAAGTGTTGATCGGGAAGTTGAAGGAATCGTCCCAAGATATGCTCGAATGAAAGTTGAAGCTTATGATGAAAATGGGCAAGAATATACCATAAGAGTGCGAGAAGATATTTCAATCGCATTTCAGCATGAAATAGATCATTTAAATGGTATCTTATTTGTTGATCGAATAGACAAAAAAAATCCTTATAAAAATAAGAATTTAATGAGGGAGATATAATTCTTCCTATTTTTTTGTTTCAATTTTATAATCATCTTCTAAGGAAAATTCAACGTTTTCGTTTATCCATTCTTTTCTTGGCTCAACAACATCACCCATTAAAACACTAACTCTTTTTTCCGCTAAAGCAGCATCATTGATTGAAACTTTAATTAAATTTCGATTTTCCGGATCCATTGTGGTTTCCCATAATGGTTTAGGATCCATTTCACCTAAACCTTTGTATCTTTGTAATTTATAATTTGTCTTTCCTTTAATAATTTCGTTTAGTTCTTCATTAGTCCAACAGTATTCATGGGTCTTGCCATAATCTATTTTATATAAAGGTGGCATGGCAATATACAAATGCCCCTCTTCTATTAAAGGTCTCATAAATCGATAAAAGAAAGTAAGAAGTAAGCACTGAATGTGAGCTCCATCATCATCAGCATCGGTCATAATTATAACTTTATCATAATTGATATCTTTTACTTCAAACTCAGCACCATAACCTGCCCCAATACAGTGAATTAATGTATTAATTTCTTCATTTTTAAATATATCAGCTTCAGAAGCTTTCTCAGTATTTATAACCTTACCACGTAAAGGTAGTATCGCTTGAAATTTACGATCGCGACCATTTTTAGCTGAACCGCCGGCTGATTGTCCTTCAACAATAAATAGTTCATTAATTTTCGGATTGCGGCTTTGAGCAGGAGTTAACTTTCCACTTAAACTTTTGGCTTCGTTTTTCTTATTTTTCCCGTTTCTAGCTTCTTCTCTAGCCTTTCTGGCAGCTTCCCTAGCAATCTTACTTTTATTCATTTTTTCGATAATTGCGACTGAAACTTCACGATTTTCTTCCAAATAATACTTTAACGCATCATAAACAATACTTTCAACTACTGGTCTTGCTTCAGGAGTTCCTAATTTACCTTTAGTTTGACCCTCAAATTGCAAAAGATTTTCGGGAATTTTTAAATTAATAACTGCGGTTAAACCTTCTCTAACATCTGTGCCTTCAAAGTTAGCATCTTTGGCTTTAATTAAATTATTATTTCGCGCATAATCATTAAATGCTTTAGTAATACCAGTTTTAAAACCAACTTCATGAGAACCACCATCTACGGTTTTAACATTATTAACGAAAGAGATGATATTTTCATTATAAGAGTTAGTATACTGAAGGGCAATATCTACTTCTATTCCGTTTTTCACGCCATGAATTGGTACTACTTTATGTAATACGCCTTTATCTTCATTTATATATTCAACAAAAGAAATAAGACCATTGTCATAATGATAAACACACTTCTTATTATCTTCGACATCTTCTATTTCACAAGTAAGACTTTTAAGTAAAAAAGCGCTTTCTTGCATTCTTTCACAAATTGTCGTATAACTAAAATTAAGATTTTTAAATATTTCTCTATCAGGTAAAAATGTTACAATAGTTCCAGTTTTATTGGTTGTTCCAATCTTTTTTAGGGGACTTAATACTTTTCCGCCATCACAGAATTTAATTTGATGAATAGCGCCATCTCTTAAAATTGTAACTTCCATAGCTTCACTTAAAGCATTTACAACTGAAGCACCTACTCCATGAAGCCCCCCCGATACTTTATAACCAGCTGTTTCAAATTTGCCACCTGCATGTAAAATTGTATAAATAACCTCAGGTGTACTTTTCCCGCTTTTATGCATTCCAGTTGGAACTCCACGCCCATTATCTGCGATAGTGATGCTACCATCTTTATTTATCTTTATTGTTATTTTGTTACCATAACCGTTAATTATTTCGTCTACAGAATTATCTATTATTTCCCATACTAGATGATGCATACCTCTTTTATCAGTTGAACCAATATACATACCAGGTCTTTTTCTAACCGCATCTAATCCTTCTAATATAGTAATAGAACTTTCATCATATTTTGTCATCATGTATCACCTTAACTAATATATCAAAAAGTCAAAAAAAAGGCAAACCAAATTGCCCTTTACTACTTACTATTTTCCTAATATTTGTTTTTCACTTTTAATATTTGGAATAACCATTGTATCTTCTAATCCCACTGTTTTCATAATACTTTCTAGTTCAGGATCTTCCTCAATAGCTCCTGTTTCATTTATTTCCTTATTTTCTTCTTTATGCATAGTTCTTAGTTTAGCTAATCTCTTCATTAATTCTTCATTAGAAACAAAACTTTTTGTTTCTTTAGGTTGTTCTTCTTTTTTATCTTCTAAGGATTTATTTTCAGTTAAAGTTGTCGAGGGATTTTCTGACTTTGGTTCATTTTTTAAAACTAAATCTTCTAGGAAAACAACATCTTCATTTTTGCTTTCGCCATCATTAGCATTAACTAATTCACCTTGAGCTTTTAAACTCCCAGTATTATATATATCATTTAGAAAGTCATCAGTAACTGTATCTAATTTTACTTCTTCTTTTAAAGGTTTTTCTTCTTGCAAATTATCTATTTGAACATCATTAAGGATTTTTCCTAAATCTTCATCATCTATAGGTTTAGCTATTTCTGAAGAAGACGCTTTTACTGGTTCATCATTTAAAAGTGTAAAATCATAATCACTAACGGTTACTTCATCTTTATCTAAATAGACGGTATCTTCATTTTCATTATCATCTAATTTTATTTCTTCTTTATCCATTAAAATACTATTAAGTGTCATCGTTTCAGAACCATAATCTAATGCTTCATTTGGTTTTTCATTATCCTTTGGTTCAACTATAGCCTCAGCTTTTTTAGATAAATCTTCATTATTAGCTGCTTCTTTAAGTACATTATCACTAGGATTATTATTTTCTGAAGGTTTTAATTCAATTTTACTAGAAGAAGCATTTTTTTCTAATTCTTGTTTTTCTTTTTTCATTTTCATTAAAGTTATAATAATTAAGATAATAAAAATTAATGATAAACCACCAAGTACAATATAAAAATACATCGAAGCAGTTTTATCAGTAAAAATAAAATCTAAAAATTTATCAAAGTCTTTCATAAAATCACCTTTTTATCCTAATAATATTCTAGCAAATTATTTTTTAAATAGCAATTATAGAATATCTATTTTGACAATTTTGCTAGAGAAACATCTGTAACATTATATATTGTTTTATTATCTAACGTTGTTGCTTCAATAATAAAGTATATTCCCTCATTTAAAGCCTTAGTCTTTTCTTTATTTAAAAACATATCATTGTTTGGTAAAGTTGTAAAATTATAATTAGTAGAGCTTTCAATAACACTTTTTAGCGAAAAACCATCTTCATCATTATCACTTACCACAATTAATTCTTTTAAATTATCATTTACTTTAACATAGTAGCCAATTCGATATGATGTAACCACCTCATCTTTTTGCATATACTTTACATTACTTCCAGTAAAAACATTCATATCATAATCTAAATTAATTACCCCATTATATATACTCACGTAATCATCTAGAGCACTAAAAACATATGTTGCATGCTTATTTAAAATACCATTAATATAAATAATTAAAGTTATAACTAAAATTATTAAAAGGATTAATATCGGTTGATAAGATTTTAAAAATTTTTTTATTTTCTTTTTCATTTATTCCTCCAAAACTACCTCAATTAAAGATGATTTATCAATAACATCTCCCGCACTTACTGAAGTGCTTTTAACTTTTCCATATCCAGTTATATTATAAGTCAAACCAGCTAAATTAGCAAAGGAAATAAATTCACTACTACTCCAACCATTTACATCTGGCATAATTAAATTACTTCCATTAGTATTAATAAATACTTTACTACCTGCCAATACTTTTGTTTTATTAAAAGGATATTGACCAATTACTTTATTACCATCACCAATTATTATGGGAGTTAAACTAAGATTTGTGATTTTTTCTTTTATTGCACTAGTTTCTTCATTTAAATAGTTTTCAATAGTGATGATTTTATTATTATCAGTATTAGATTCCTTACTTGATAAATCTTTGTATTTGGCAACTGCTTCAACTACATCTTTAACAATTTTACCCATTGAAGCACTAGTTCCTTGATATTTTTTTACGGATAGATAAATGATATATTCAGGATCTTCCTTAGGAAAAATACCGGCAAATGATTTAATATTTTCATATTGACCACTAGCATATTTCCCACTAGAATTGGCGTACTGAGCAGTACCAGTCTTGCCGATTAATCTTACGGCACTAGTTTGATATTTTTTACCAGTTGCCATGTTATCATCACCGTTAACTGTCATATCCATAAGTTCAATCATTTTTTCGACAGTTTCAGTACTAACTGCTCTGCCAACTTCAGTTCTTTTGCCCTCATAAACAACTTCTTTAGTAGTAGGATCAACAATTTTACTTACAATATAAGGTTTTAAAACAATACCATCATTAGTAATTGAAGTAAGGGCACCAATATTTTGAACGGGTGTCGTTGTAATACCTTGACCAAAAGATGCACTTGCGAGCTCACTATCATAATAAAAGTCTAACTTACCATTATATTCATTTGAAAGCTCAATTCCAGTTTTAGAACCAAAACCAAACTTTTCATAATAAGAAAGAAGCTTATCTTTGCCTAATTTTTGAGCTAATAAAACCGCCGCAACATTTGATGAATAAGTAAAACCAGTATTGTAACTAATTTTCCCCCAACCTTTAGTATTCCAATCACTTATTTTAAAATTATCTACCGGAATAGAACCAGACTCATAAAGTTCGTCACCATTATAAAGTCCTTCTTCAATTGCTGCCATAAAAGAGAATATTTTCATCGTAGAACCTGGTTCGTATACATAACTTGTTAAAGGATTTTCATAATTTTTAATATTTAATATATTAGGATTAAAGGATGGACTAGAACTTGATGCCACAATTGCTCCCGTTTTAGCATTCGCGATTGTCATAGTAACCCAATCTAAATTATTTTTTTCAAATTCACTAATCGCATTTTCAACATAAAGTTGAATATTAGAATCTATTGTTAAATATATATCATACCCGTCTTTAGCTTCATCGGTAAATTCAGGAGTATTGGCAATTTTATAACCGTAAGCATCTTTTTGATATGTGGTTTTACCATTTGTTCCTTTTAATTCTTCGTCATATTTACTTTCAATTCCTAGTTCACCAACTATTTCATCATTATCATTTTTCTTTGCATAGCCTATTAAATATGAAGCAAAATCACCCATCGGATAATCTCTTTTAGTGCTTTTAATAAAATCGATCCCTGGTAAATCTAAATCTTCAATTTTTTGTTTGAGAAGTTCCGTGATATTTCGACCTCCTGGGCCTAATTCTACTTGGTATAGTTCTTGATTTAAAAGATTTAAGATACTTTCTGTACTCATATTTATTAAGGGACTAAGGGCCTCTGCTGTCATTTTCTTATCTACTACATGATGGGGATTACTAGGATCAGTGGTTCTAGAGCTAGATAAATACGCTACTACGGTATAGGATCTAACATCTTGGGCTAGTATTTCTCCTGATACATCATAAATACTACCCCTTTTAGCATTAATTGTCTTGGTTGTAGTAGTTCTAGATAAAGCAAAACTTTTTAAATCAATACCATCAACTTTAGGACTTACTGCCACATATAATAACTTAACAATTATTAAAGCAAAAAAAGCAGCAACTGCTACTATCATAAAATTATTTATTTGCATACAATTGTTACTTTTTTTCAATACAATCACCTTATTTAACTACAACAATATTTTCATTTTGATAGCTTAAACCAAATTCTTTAGCAATATCTTGAATATTAGATAAAGAAGCTAGTTCGTTAATTTTCATGCTGATGCTTTCATTTATTGTTTCTTGCTTTTCAATCTTATTTTTAATGCGTTCTACTTCAATGTTACTTTTAGAAAGGGTACTTTTAGAATAAACAATTAAAACGGGAGCAGACACTAATAATAAAATAAGTAAAAAAAGCATTAAACGATCAGTTTTTCTCATTTTAACTTTCCTTTTAGTCTTTCCCATTTTTATTCATATCCTTTCAATTATTCTTAATTTCGCACTTTTACTACGACTATTTTCATCTATTTCACTTTGACTAGGTAATATTGGTTTTTTATTTACTAGTCTTATTATAGGTCTATGTTCTAAAGGAATTTCCGGTAATCCTTTATAAATATCTGGAGTTTCGCTTAATTTTTTAAATGTTTGTTTAACTATTCTATCTTCTAATGAATGAAAAGTTATAACTCCAATTCTGCCATGGGGCTTTAATAACATTATCGCATCTTTTAAAGATTTTTCAATAACATTTAATTCATCGTTAACTTCAATTCTTATTGCTTGAAAAATCTGTCTTTCTGGGTGTGTCTTATAATAATATTTAGCCGGGACACTATTTTTAATTATTTGAACTAATTCTAAAGTTGTCTCTATTTCTTTTGAATTTCTTGCTTGCACGATGTTGTGAGCAATGCTTTTTGAGAACTTTTCTTCACCATATTTAAAGAAAATATCAATTAATTTAGCCTCTGAGTAAGTATTTACAACAGTTTTAGCATCTATTTTATTATTCTTATCCATTCGCATATCTAAAGGTGCATCATTCATAAAGGAAAATCCCCTAGTACTTTCATCAATTTGGGGACTAGATAAACCTAAATCATAAATAATACCATCAACTAAAGTAACATTTTCAGCTTGTAGTTTTTCTTGCAAATCTTTAAAATTAGCATAAATTATTTTAAAGTTATCGCTAACTTTTGATAACTCATTTTGACTAAAACGAATAGCATCTTCGTCTTGGTCAAAGGCGAATAGGAAACCCCTTCTTAATCGCTTCAATATTTCTTTTGAATCTCCAGCATAACCTAAAGTACAGTCAACATATATTCCATCAGGATTAATATTTAATCCTTCAATAAGTTCATTCTTTAATACACTATAATGTTTCATAAGGTTCACTTTCAAATAAATGTTCTGCCATTTCGGCTAAATTATCGCTGTTTTCATCAAAGAAATTGTTCCATAATTCCTCAGCCCATATTTCTAATCGGTCATTTACGCCAACTATAACACACTTAGTAGTTAAATTGGCGTAACTAACCAATGGGGAGGTAATGTTTATTCGACCTTGTTTGTCGAACTCACATTCTGCAGCTCCTGATAGAAAGAAGCGAGAAAAATTACGGGCATCTTTGCTAGTAAAAGGTAAGGCTTTTAAACGTTTAACAATCTTATTCCATTCTTCCAAAGAATAAACAAATAAACATTTTTCAAGTCCTCTTGTAACAATAAATTTATCCCCTAGTTCAACTCGAAACTTTGAAGGAATAATAAGTCTACCTTTATCATCAATATTATGATGATATTCACCCATTAACATAATTCCCCCCCACTTTCTTCCACATCATGCCACTGTCTACCATAATATTACAATAAAGAAGGTTTTAGTGCAATAAGATTTTTAAGAGAAAATAAAAAAAATATGTCATTTGACATATTAAAATGTAAAGTATTAAATATAATCTTCAATCTTTTTAAATTCATCATCAGAAAGGATTTTTTTTATTGTTTCACTATTTGCTTTTAATTTTAAATTACTTTCATAATAATCAAGTTTCTCTTTAACTTCTTTTAAGCTTTTACTAACGGCATTCTTACTAATTTTATAAATATCCGCAATTTCCGAAAGAGATAAATTATTAAAATAATATTCTTCAAAATATTTTTGCTGAATTTCAGTTAATAAATTACGGTAATAGTCAAAAAGAGCGGAATAATAAATTATTTCTTCCATTACATTAAATCCTTCAATAAGCCATATATGTATTCTTCAATATCAAATGATTTTAAATCATTTACGTCTTCACCTAAACCAACAAACTTTACTGGTAGCTTTACTTCTTCTTTGATTGCTAGGACAATTCCCCCTTTAGCAGTACCATCTAGCTTAGTTAGAACAATTCCCGTTATATTGGTAATTTCCTTAAAACTCTCAGCTTGGCTTATTCCATTTTGGCCTGTCGTAGCATCAATAATTAAAAGCGTTTCGTGGGGAGCATCAGGAATTATTTTACCTATTACTTTATTAATTTTTTCTAATTCCATCATTAAATTAACTTTATTTTGAAGTCTGCCGGCAGTGTCAATTAAAACAATATCAGCCATAGACTTTACAGCTTCTTCTAAGCCATCATAAACCACGCTAGCCGGATCAGCATTTTCCTTACCCACAAATAGAGCTCCGGTTTTATCTGCCCATTCTTTTAGTTGTGCTACTGCCCCAGCTCTAAAAGTATCACCCGCTACTAACATAACTTTTTTACCTTCTTTTATATATTTATTAGCAAGTTTACCAATTGTTGTAGTTTTGCCGACACCATTAACTCCCACCATTAAAATTACTGTAGGGCCATTTGAAGCTTCCTTGATTTTATCAGTTAAATTATCTCCATCGACATATATCATAAAAAGTTCATCAATAATTATTTCTCTTAATTCACTTGGATTAGATATTTTTTCTTCTTTAACTCTTTTTCTTAACTTATCAAGCAAACTCATAACAGTTTTAACCCCAATATCAGCTTTAATTAAAGTTTCCTCTAATTCATCAAAATATTCATCAGTTATTTTAGTGTACTTATGGCCTAAAAAGTTAAGATTTTCAATAAACTCATGGCGAGTTTTTTCTAACCCTTTATCATATGCTTTTAATTCTTCGGCTTTTTTTTCTTCTTTTTTAAATACACTTTTAAATTTATTAAATAATCCCATTACTCTGTCTCCCCGCATTTAACATCATCATCAAACTTGACAGTAAAATTATAATCACTATCCGACTTAATATTAATAGTTCCATTACAATTTTCTTTTATCTCATCAAGTAAACCTAGCTTTCTTAAATCAGCAATTTTTAAATTAATCCCATTATCACTTAACAGCATATCATTTAATCCTTGACAGCTACGACTAGTAGCCGAAATACTTAAAACATCATATATGTCTTCATCAACTACGCAATTTATTATTGTGGCGCCTAAAGTTTCCGCCGCTTCACTTATGTTCTTTTTATTAATATCATTTATTTTATTTTTGGTCTGCAAGAAAATGCTTCCAACATCGGTAAACAATAATAAAGAAATAATTCCTAAAATTACCACTACAGCTAATAACTCAATTAAAGTAAAACCACTATTTCTATTTTGCATATTTTCTCCTTTACTAAATAAACAACCACAATAGTCTTGGCGATATAAATTATATTTTTTAGATAACTCAATACTTTTTTTATAACCATCTTCCTTTTTAAAATCGGAAAGAAGATAACTAACTTGATATTTACTTTCTAAATTAAGACCTATTTCATTAATAACCTTACTATTTTTATACGGACTAACTGTTAAGGTTGTTCCAAAATAATCAAAATTATTTTCTTTAGCATAAACAGCGGTTTTTTCTAGTCTTAACTCATAACACAAATGACATCTAAACCCATTTTCTTTTTCTTTTTCATACCCCTTAACTTTAGTACGATATTCTTCATTTAAATAATCAATATCAATATATTTAACTTTATAAATATCTAAAATTCTTAATTGTTCTTTCTTTCTTTTCTCATATTCTTCATAAGGCTCGATATTAGGATTATAATAAAGAATGGTAATATCAAAATCATCTTTTAATCGTTCTATCACACTAGTAGAACAAGGCCCACAACAGCTATGTAAAAGAAGCTTATTTCCTTTTTTATTTTTAATTATTTTCTTCATCTCTTCATTATAATTCATTATTTCACCTCCAAATAACCCCCACTATCTAAATGAAGAATACCTTGATTATTTTCTAAGCTGGCATAAATCTTCTGATATTGTTTTAATAAACTTATTTTATTATTATTAATATAGATGGTATTTCCATCATTCATCTTTAAAATAAATCTAGTATTATCAATTATTTCCTCTTTTTCATTAACTGATGGACTATAGACAATTTCACTTATTCCTCCAATTACGCCATAATCAATTTCTCCCAATCCTTTTAAAAATTCTTTAAGAACATCTTCTGGGGTATAATTAACTAACGTTGGAATTCCGGCATATTTAGTATCCATACTTATACTAGTTCCATCTTCAAGTAAATAATTATTATTATAAATACATACAACTTTATTTTCAATAATTTTTATCTTTAATTGAAATTTATAATTTTTACTTATTTTAACGTCTTTAACTAAAGAAAGCTTTTTTATTTTAGCTTCTAATTTCTTACTATTTAAATTTAACATTGCAGGATAATTTTTAATTCCGGCCGTTTCAATAATTTCATAATCTTTCAAATAGTACGAACCACTAATAATTATATTTTTAATTGGCATCTTAAATAAGGTATAACCAAAATACCCACATAAATAGAAAAAAAGAATAAATACAAATAATTTTCTTACATTTAATCTTTTCCGTTTTTTTGCCATGATTTCTCCTCTTTTTATTACTTTTTTTGAATTAATTCTTGTAATAGTTCGTATATATAGGTACTACTATTATCGATACTCATCTTTCTTAAATTATCTTGATAAGTTTTATAAATTTTAGGTGAACTTAATATTTTATTTATTTTTTCTTTTAAAATTTCTTGATTTAATTCATTTTCTAAAATCATTTCACCAGCCTTATTTTCCGAAATAGATAAGGCATTATAATATTGATGATTATTTGCTACATAAGGACTAGGAATAAAGATTGCTGGTTTACCTAAGGCCATTATTTCACTTGTTATACTAGCTCCGGCTCTAGTTACTATTAAATCAATATCTTTAATTAAAGCACTTAAATTATCAATATAGGCAGTTATTACAACATTTTTACTAAATTTATTTTTAGCAAATTCATCACAATAGCTTTTACCAGTTACATATAATACTTCATAGTCTTCTTTATCAATACTACTTAAAAAATCTTTCATTTTATTATTTATAACATTTGAACCTAAACTACCTTGAACAATTAAAACACTCTTTTTCCCCGCATGAAGATTATATTTGGTTTTACTAATTGGTTTTATATCTAATGCTCTTTCAGCACAAGGATTACCAGTTAAACGACACTTATTTGCTGCAAAATAATTCATTGTGTCTTTAAAGCTTACCCCAATCAAATCCGCTTTTTTAGCTAAAATTCGATTGCTTTTGCCAGGAATACTGTTTTGTTCATGAATAAATGTTTTTATTTTAAGTTTACTGGCGGCCAGAATTACCGGAAAAGTAACATAACCTCCGACCCCAATAACAACATCTGGCTTAAATTCTTCTATTATTTTTAAACACTTCTTATATGCTTTATATATTAATGATATATTTTTAATATCTCTTTTAATTAAAGTCTTGCTAAAACCATATATTTCTAAAGCTTCGTATTTAAAGCCTGCTGCTGGTACAATATCTTTTTCCATTCGATTATGAGTACCTATATAAAGAATTTCAGAATTTTTTTCTTTTTCTTTAATTTTATTTACAATCGCTAGAGCTGGATAGACATGACCACCAGTTCCTCCCGCCGTAATAATTACACGCATTTTAAATCACCTATAACTATTATATAATAAAAGTCAATTTTTTTTAATAGAAATGTAAAGTAAAAGGATTAGTTTTAAACTAACCCTAGATTTTATCTGGTACATCAATTGCTAATATATCTAATAAGTATTTATTTGTTTCGTATACTAGATTAATTAACGCTAAATAACTATCTTTAATATCGTTATTATTTTCAGTTAACACTTCATGATTAGAATAGAACGCATTAAAGGAACTAGTTAATTTATATAAGTATTCACATATTTCATTTAAAGTACGAGCATTAAAAGCCTTTTCAATAACATTTTTTAAATTAATAATATTTAAAATAATATCTCTTTCTTCTTTAGTTGATATAGCTTTATATTCTCCACCTTTAAATTCAGCTTTATTTAATAATGATTTCATTCTTACAGTACTATATAGAATATATGGACCAGTTTTACCATTTATATCACTAAATTTAACAGGATCAAAAACATAATCACTGCTTCTATTTGGAAGTAAATCAGCATATTTAATAGCCGCAATTGCTAGTTTTTCCGCTAAAGCATCTTTATCTTCTTCTTTAATATTATCTTTAATAACTTTTCTAGTTTCAACTTGAACCATTCTAATTAATTCTCTAAGAGGCATTACGCCACCATCTCTTGTTTTAAATGGTTTACCATCAGGTCCATTCATAGTACCAAAGCCGTACCATTCTAATTTTTTATCTTTTGGAACCATTCCCGTTTTATATACGGCTCTAAAGCAAGCAACAAAATGTAGTTCTTGTCTTATATCAGTTAAATATATATAACGATCTGGATGGAAACGTTCTTCTCTTGAATATAGAGTAGCTAGTTCAGTAGTATCGTATAATACACCACCATCACTTTTTAAAAGCATTACTGGAGGTAGTTCTTTCTTATCAGTATCTTCTCTAACATCAATTATAGTTGCACCTTCACTAACAACCGTTTTATCTTTTAAAAATTCTAAAACAGCCGGAATATAATCATCAGCATCTCTTTCTCCTTCAAATAAGTCAAAGGTAGCATTTAATTTTTTATAAAGATCTTTAATATCATCAATAGATATTTGGGTAAAGGCTTTATATAAATCAAAAATCCCTTTTTCTTTAGCTTGAAGACGAACTGTAAAATTACGTGCTTCATTTAAATAATTTGGATCTTCCTTAGCTTTACTACTTGCAACTGGGTATAAATCATATAAGTCTTCTAGAGTTACTGGACTTTCTTTAGGATATTCATCTAAATTGGGATTGAAAAATGCTAGTTCGGGATAACGGTGGTATATTTCACAAATAATTAATCCCATTGGTCTACCCCAATCGCCAAAGTGAACATCACTAATGGTTTTATAACCTACTTTTTCACATAATCTCTTAATTGCTTCTCCAATATTTGGACTTCTTAAATGACCAGCATGAAGTGCCTTGGCAACATTTGCCCCACCATAATCTAAAAAGATGGTTTCATCAGTATCAATATGATAAGTATTAACATTAAAATCCTTAATAACATCATTAATATAATCAATTAAGCATTTATCTGATAATTTAAAGTTAACAAAACCATTTGCATTTGTAACACTTGCAAAGTTTTCATTATCTTTTAATTTTTCTACTATTTCATCAGCAATTACAATTGGACTTTTATGTAATGTTTTAGCTAAATTAAAAGCTCCATTATACTGATAATCTCCTAGATCTGGCCGATTACTTACAACAACTTGGGGATTTTCTTCTAGATTTAAACCCTTAAGTATTCCTTGTAATTTTTCATTTAAATTCATTTTCATCAGCTCCTATGGGTTAATAATAACATACTTTAACATAAAAAAGAAATAGTTTTTTAACTATTCCCCATAATCTAAGCTTATTTTACTAAGGAAACATGATCAAAGACATATAGTTGACCATCAAAAGTAAAAGTAAATTTTATTTTTTTTAAATTTTGAATGTAGGCTTCATCTGTAACTTTACTTCCAGGACATATTTTTTCTTTGGTAGTAAAATTGTTAACAGCATAATCTAATAATTCCCCATTTTCTACTTCATATATTGAATTGTAGATTAAATAGGTTAAGTTTATTTCTTTAGTTTCAATTTCATCTAAGACTTTAACAGACTTTATTTGATTAGCGCCTATACAATTTGGTGAGCTTGTTTTAATAATATGATAGGTGTCATTAATCTTTTCATATTTATAGTCCCCTATATTAAAACTAAGGGGAAGCTTATAGTCTTTAGCATTTTTGCCATATAGTATTTCTAGGGCGTTTTTAAAATCACTAACTTTTATGGTTTCTTCTCTAGTATTAGTTTCAGAAAATGTTGCTTCTTTAGAACCGGTAGTTTTAATATCTATCTTTTTTTGGACATTTAAATAATTATAGGTAGTATTATAAATAAAGTCTTCTTTCAAATCTTTAAAATATAAGGTATTAGCGGAAGAAAAATCAAATTCATAACCACTATTACACGTATTAAAATTATTAAATGATGAAATAAATACGGAAGCATATATCTCAGGATCTATTTTAATATTATTTTTAGTAGTTGTAGTGGTAGTACTATTACTTGATGGAGTACTAGGCTGTTTATCATTTTTTAAAACCATAACAACTACTAAAACTATTATAAGAAGTATCATTATTCCAATTATTAATGGTATCATTACCTTTTTATTCTTCATTTTTTAATCCTTTCTTTTTTCATTTATCTTATGGACAATAATATTTATAGCAGTATGAACCACTATCAGTCCAGCCAGAATAACAGCCCCAGTCGTAGGTTCCATCAGCCATTGGGCCGTACCTAACTAAATCCATTTGCTGATAACATACGGGGTAACAATTAAAACCACTTGAATAAACTAAAGAACCACCAGATGAGCAGCTAGGCTGAGATGAACCACCACCGCCATTACAGTCTAATCCCAAATATAAAAGTAAATCTGAAGCGTAGTTTGGCGAGCTATCGCAGCCACAGTTGCCACAAGCAAAATATGTTGTTTGGCCGTTATAAGTACCCGCAACTTGACAGTAAGAATAGCTGCAGCAGCTTTGCGTATTACAACTTTGACTATCACTAGATGTACTACAAGTTCTTCCATCATAATTAGATTTTACTGTAATAGTTCTATACATTGTTCCCCCACCACATGAAGCTGAACAATCTGACCATGGTCCATAGCTAGTTGTCGTACTTGAACA
>CAZPSA010000021.1:0-17527 GCA_964589375.1 uncultured Clostridium sp. | reverse complement strand
ATTGCGGTGAAGATATTAAATATATGGTAGGTGTACCAATGCCACAACAAGGAACGGCTTTTATATATGTTATGAAAAGTGAAAATGCTATTGAATACATAGGACAAGCTTTATTAATTATAAAAGATGGTGAAGATAATGAGTGAGAAAGAGTTTTGGAATCATATATATAGAAAACCAATTTTTCAATGCGATAAGCTACCTAAAGGAGATATTCAATTTGGTTTAGGTTTTACAAAGGTAACTTATCATACTAACGATGGAGAATCAATACGTGAATATACAATTTTTATAAGTTTATTTAAGTGGAATATTTATTTTGGGATAGGAGTTGATTTTAAAAATGTTTAGATGTTTATTAAACAAAAAGAATGAAGCAATTGATATAAAAGAATTAGAAAAAATAAATATATGTAAAGTATGTGGGAAACAATTTGATTTAAAAAAAGAGAATAAATATATAGTTCAAGAAAATAAAGGAATAAATGGTGTGTTTTCAGGAACTAAGGAATTTGAATGTTTTGATTGCCCTTATTGTGGCTGTCAAAATATATTAAATATAAGAGAGGGGTATTCTTGTGAAGAAACTGAGCAAGAGGAGTGAAAATTTTATAGAGTTGGCTTTGAAACTGGAAGATGTGGGACATATATCTTTATCTAAACACGATGTAAAAATACTATACAATTACTATAAAAGTTCACTTTTTGAAATAATGAAATTAGAAAATCAACTTGAAGTTGGAGAAGAACAATATAATGATTTAGTAGAAGAAAAAGAAAAATTACAAGAGGAATTAGATAGGAAAAATAATTATGAAATACTTTTATGAATATAAAGAAAAAAACGGAGCAATAGTTGGTGGACATAATTTAGAGAAGATAAACTTTATAGGTAATGTAATCAAATTAGAGGGTTTTGATTATGACTTCCAGTATAATCGAATTTATTGGACAATATTAGTAGATAGTAAGAAATTAGAATACTTAAAAATAACACCTATGGGATATGAGGAGTGAGGCAGAGAATGGATATTAAGACAGCAGTAAAAATTGTTGAACAAATGGAAAATGATGTTGAAAGTTTATGCAAATGTTGTATGCCAAAAGGTGCTCATTGTATTGGTTGCAGAGAAATCGCAATAACAACAGTACTAAACGAGTTAAAAAAGAAAGATGAAGTTATTAATAAAGCAATTAAATTTATTGAAAAAGCACAATTAGGAGAATTTCCAGATGGTGTAATATATTGGTTGAAAGATGATGAAGTTGGCAAGAATTTATTACAAATATTAGAAGATAAAGAAGCCGACATAAATGTCGGAGAGAAGTAAAGATGAGTAAATATGAAGATGTAAAACAATTCATAGATAGTTATAAAGAAAAAATAGCAGATGATTTTGATAACATTGAAGATTATTATTTAATATTAAGAATTGGTCAAATGTATAATGAATTGAAGCAAGTTAAGTTGTCTTATGAAAAAGTCCTAAAAAAAGATTTTAAAGGTGTTTTATTAAATCAAGTATCTCAAGCAAGACAGACTCTATATAATGCACAAAGTTGTAATCCTAGAAAACAGGATTTACTAGATGGTATTGATTATGCAATTAAAGATTTGAATAAAATATTAGAATTAGAAGATAAAGAGGTGGAATAAATGAACGATAGAAGAGAATATTTAAAAAATTATCGTTTAACACATAAAGAAAAATATAGGGAATATCAAGCAAAATATAAAAAAACTCATTTAAGTACTTATGATAAATTAAAACAAGAAAATCAACAGTTAAAAATTAAATATGCTACTGAAATTTTAAAACAAAAAGGAATAACAACTTGTATTAATTGGGGTGGTTTTCAATTAAATGAATTAGATGAGAGAATTCAAGGTTTAATTAATTTATCAGAAGAACTAGAAAAGGATAAGAGTGAGTAAGATGAGCGAAGAAGAAAGAAGTCCATTATATGTTAATATTTATAGTGACTTTGACGATGATTATGTATTTAGAGAAACAAAGTATATTTTAGCAGACTTACATAAACTTCAACAAGAAAACGATAATTTGAAAAAGCAACTTGAAGAATATGAAAATGAACCTTTAACTAATAGAATAAGTAGAATTGATAGTGTTGTTGCTAATATTTATACTCAAAATAAAAATCAACAAAAAGAGTTTGTAAATTGGCTAAAATTAATGTCAAAAATGTATGAAGAAGAGTATAAAGATGTAGATGTAGCAGAACATTATAATTGTGTTTTAGCAAAATACAAAGAGATTATCGGAGGAGAAAATGAAAAAATATAAGTGTAAAAAATGTGGCAATCCTATAAATGAAGTTGTTATAAATATATTTGATTATGATGGCTCTGATTATTCACGATCTATTCCATTTAAGCAAGTACAAAAAAATGCAATATATTTTGATACCACTATGAATTGGACAGGTTATGAATTAACTGATAGGGAAAGAAAACAAGATATTGAATGTCCTTTTTGCAAGAAATATCCATTTGATGATGATATAGAGATACAAACTTATGAAATGGTAAGAGTTGTTTGTTTTAAGAAATAGATTTAGGAGAGTGATTACATTGAATAAAGAACAACAGCTAATACAATATAGAGGGCAATTAAAATATTTGAAAGGTAAATGTATTAAAATGCTTAATTTAATTGATGATTATATATCAAGAATTGATACTGAAACAGCAAAAGAAAAAGATGAACAACTTTATGAATATGAAAAAGAACTAAATAAAGATTTAATAATTGAATTAGAAACATTTTTTAAAGATTTAGGAGAGTGATGAGGAATGACAAATGAAGAAAAATATTTAACACTAGAAGAAATATTAAAAGAAATGAAAAAGCTTAAATATCGGCTTTTAGAATTAAAAGAAAAATTAAGAATAGGTTTTTTTGAAATAAAAGCGATTACTTGGAAAGATATTAAAAGTAGTTCTAGCTCGAATAAAGGGGATGTGATGTTAAATAAAATGATTAAAACAGATGGAACTAGAGAAGAATTTGAAACAGTAAAGTCATCTTTTAACAGTTATAGACAATTAGCTATTGAAAAAATAGGAGAAATGATAGAGAATACATCTAAAGAAGAATGTATTGTATATTTTAGAGATAGACTTCATTGGAGATGGGAAGAAATAGCAGCAATGTTCGATTGTAGCGAAAAAACATGTCGAAGAAAATATAAAGCATTAAAAAAGCAAAAAAAGACTAGTATTTTATAAATTTTACTTACAAACTTAAATAAAAATGCGAAAAAATAGAAAATGTCCGGAAATGTCCAACAATGTCCGTTTTTTTTGGTGTATATTGGTATTATGGGTAATACCCAGAAAAAATAAAAAGTATTACTTATTAAATAATAAATTTGAAAATAAGGCTTGGTTTGTTCTAAGCTTTTTTACACGGGAGGAATTATGTTTAAAATCGATGGTTACGATATTCATTTAACGCGTGGTGATAGTGCATTAATCGAAGTTAAAGCAAAAAATGATGATGAAACGAATTATACTTTTAAAGTGAATGACATATTATTCATCAGTAATTTTTTTGGGCGATCAGATTAATAGTTTAAAAGAGTGCGAAGAATTATATGTTGAAGAAGATAAGAAAGATATTGAGTGAAGAAGTAATTTGAAAAATTATCGTTTGTATATGGATTTAGGGTATGGTATGGAAATAATATGTCATAGTAATACATTAGAAAAGATTATCAAAACATTAGACACATATGGTGTGTTAGGACATTTTATTATCATAGAACATGACATCGAAAATAACTGGGACATGCCATTATTTGGCGGTTACAATACTCAAGATTTTTATAAATTCAAGAATAGTGATAGAGTTCCTAATTTACTTCGAGAACAAACCTATGTTAAAAATGCAAAGGAGAATAAATGTTTGAAATTATATTAAAAATAATATTTATTGTATTAATAATTAAAATGACAATATTATTTATTATTTTAGCAAACCATAAAAATGAATTATGGAACGAATTATTAAAAAGAATTAATTAAGGAAGTGAATAATATGTGGCTAGAGGAGTAAAAGTAGATAATAAAAAGATACATGAAGTAATGGCTAGCTATGCTTTAACAAATAGTTACAATGCAACTGCTAAAGAATGTCATGTGTCTGATAAAACAGTAAAAAAAATTATTAATGAGCATTCCGAAGAATTTGCGAAAATTTCCGAGCGAAAAAAAGAAGAGTTTGTAAAGTATGCTGATAGATTAATTTATAAAGCACTAGACAAGCTTGATAAAGCATTAGATAGAGATAATATACCAATAAACAATTTAACAACTGCTATTGGTATTTTATTTGATAAAAAAGCTCTTGCAAGTGGTGATGCAACTGCAAATACTTCAATTACAGTTAAAATGAGTGACGAAATAAAGGAATTGAGCAAATGACATTTGATATCGGAGAGTTATACCCTAAACAAAAAGAGTTTTGTTTAGCAACTAACAAATATATTTGCTATGGCGGTGCTCGTGGTGGTGGAAAAAGTCATGTATCTAGAATAAAAATGTGCTTACTTGCCTTGAATTATGCTGGCATCCAAATACTATTATTAAGAAGAACATTAAAAGAGTTAAGAGAAAATCATGTGATGCAACTTCAAAAAATGTTACGAGGCATAGCAGTATATAAAGAAAGTACAAAAGCGTTTATATTTCCAAATTCGTCAAGAATTGTTTTAGGTTATTGCGATAATGAAAAAGATGTACTTCAGTATCAAGGACAAGCATATGAAGTCATAGTTCTTGAAGAAGCAACACACTTTACGGAGTTTCAGTTTCAAACTTTAACAGAGAGCAATCGTATGAGCGGAAACATGAAAGATAGTTTTACTCCTAGAATGTATTTTACGTGTAATCCTGGAGGTGTTGGCCATGCTTGGGTAAAAAGATTATTTATAGATAAAGACTATAAAGAAACTGAAATTGCAAGTGATTATAAATTTATTCCAGCGCAAGTATTCGAAAATAAGTATTTGATGGAAAACGATCCAGAATACGTAAGAACTTTAGAGAATTTGCCCGAAGATAGAAAACAAGCAATGCTTTATGGTAACTGGGATGTGTTTGACGGACAATTTTTTAGAGAATTTAGAAGAAATATTCATGTGATAGAACCATTTGAGATACCAAATAATTGGAATAGATATATAGCTTTGGATTATGGTTTAGATATGTTTGCTGTGATATTTGTAGCTGTTGATACAAAAAGCATAGCTTATGTTTATAATGAGATATATAAATCAGGACTAATAGTAAGCGAAGCAAGACAAATGTTAAAAAGCATTATGAGAAATTATGAATATAAAGCGATATATGCTCCGCCAGATTTGTGGAGCAAAAATCGTGATACTGGTAAGAGTACATCTGAGCTGTTTCGTGAAGGAGGTATTTCATTTTTTAAATCTAGTAATGATAGAAAAGCAGGGTGGCTCAATGTTAAGGAATGGCTTAAAGTAAGAAAAGCGAGACACGAACAAACCGGCGAAATCTATGAAGATAGTCAATTAAAGATATTTAATAATTGCACTAATCTTATAAGATGCTTACCACAACTGCAATACGATGATAAAGACCCAAACGATGTTGCAACAGAACCACATGAAATAACGCATATAACAGACGCTTTAAGATACTTTTGTGTTAATAGAATAGCGTCTAGCAAAGAAATAATAAAATATGAAAATAGATTTAATTTTGATGTTGAAAAAACATCAAAATTTAAAGATTATGGAGAGGAAATAGAAGTAATATGAAAAAGAAAATGTTTAGAAAATTAAGAGAAATTTGTAATGAAGTAATTGGGGAGGAAGAAACAAACAAAATCATTACAGATACAATTGATGAAGTTTTAAATGAAAAGACAAATAAAAAATCGAAAAAGAAAACGAGTGATAAGAAATGATTTATACAATAATACTTTGCACCATTTTTGGTGTTTTTATTTTAATGTCATTTTGTTTGGGATTTTATTTAAGCAATGAAAAATCCCAAAATAAGACTATCAGCTTAGCTAAAATAAATCCCGTAGCCACCACACTAAAAAAAGCAAAAAGTAATAAAGTAGAAGAAAAAAGTTTAAAAAAGGAACAGGAAATATTTGATATCAATTTAGCAAACATTGATGCTTATAATTGCACTGAAATTGGTCAAAAAGATTTTCCTAATTGAGAAGGAGAAGTATTATGACACAAGAAGAATTAAAAACTACAAATATATGGGACTTATATCAAAAGGGTCAAAGTTTTATGTCTAGCATTTATGCTAAAACAGACGTTAATTTTCGGATGTATAATGGAGATCAATGGGCTGGCTTGAAAGTTAGAGGCATAGAAAAAATTCAGCATAATTTTATAAAGAAGATAGTTAAACACAAAGTCGGCACTATCACATCAAATTTATTTGCTGTTAATTATAGTCCAGAAAATATTGAAAATGCCGAATTTTTGGAAATTGCACAAAAAACGTGTGATTTATTAAATAAGAAAGCTAGTAAAGTTTGGGACACTGATTTTATGGACAAAAAAGTCAAAAAGTGGACAAGACAAGCAGCAATTAATGGTGAAGCAGTAGCATTTATTAATTATGATGAAGAAAATGATGTTCCGATAAATGAAATAATAAGTAAAAATGATATTATTTATGGAGACGAAAACGAAGAAGAAATTCAACTTCAACCATGGATTATTATAAGACAGCGCAAAACTATATCTGAATTACAAGAAAAAGCGAAAGCTTTAGGAATAAATGAGGAAGATATGCTCAACATACGTGGCGATAGTGATCTAGCAACTGCAAGTGGTGATAGCGCTAAACAAGAAATTGAAGATAAATGTTGGTTGTTAACTAAGCTTTATAGACAAAATGGAACAATACATTTTAGTCAAGCAACCAAGTATTGTGATTTTAAAAAAGATACTGATACTGGCTTAACTCTTTATCAAGTTGCACACTTTAATTGGGAAGATGTTGAAGGCAGTGCTCGCGGAGTAGGCGAAGTAGAACAACTTATTCCAAATCAGCTTGAGACTAATAAAACTGCAATGCGAAGAGCAATAACAATTAAAAATATTGCTTACCCTCAAAAAATAGTAAATATTGACTTGGTTGATAATATTGATGCGATTAATCGTGTAGGTTCAATAATTAAATTTAAAGATGCTAGTGCTAAAGCAAGCGATGTTTTTATGAATTCTTCTGGTGGTCAAATTAGCCCAGACAGCGAGAAATTCCAAAATGAGCTTATCACTTTGTCGAGTGAAATTAACAATGCTGGCGATGCGGTTACCGGAAACATTAATCCTGAAAGCGCAAGTGGTCGAGCAATATTAGCGGTTCAAAACGCACAAAATCAGCCACTTAACGATCAATTGATAGCTTTAAAGTCTTTTATTGAAGATTTGGCCAGAATATGGTTCGAAATGTGGCGTGTTTATGCAAGCGATGGACTAACAATAGAAGATGAAATTATTGATAATATAACTGGCGAAAAAACAAAAAAGCAGGTAACTGTACCTAAATATATTTTGGAAACATTAAAAACAAGTGTAAAAGTTGATATAACGCCAAAAGGTGCTTTTGATAAATATGCTCAGGAGCTTTCATTAGAAAACTTGTTTACGAACGATAAGATTACTTTTGAAGAATATGTTGAAGCACTAGATACAGATAGTGTAATGCCGAAAAGTAAATTAGAATTAATATTAAACAAAAGAAAAGATAAACAAAAACAAATTGATGAAATAGAAAAGCAAGCAGCAATATACCAACAGCAAGCACAGAAAAGTATGATGGATTTTCAAGACATTGAAAATATATCAAGTGTTGGAAACAATCTGATTAATCAAGCGACAAAGTAGTCGTTTTTTAATAGTCCAAGCATTAATGACTTTAAACTTTATAGGTTAGAGTGAAGCAAACACTCGCGAAAAAATGGGAGGAAATATGGACGAAGAAGTTCAAAATGTTACTGAAGAAGTAACTGAAAATACTGAAGTGCAGACAGTAGAAGAAAATGCAACAGTTGATGAAGAATTAACTGATACTTCTATAACCGCGGAAGAAGAGGAAGAAAACGAGAAAAAGGGAAGGTTTGTAACAGACGATGAAATAAACCAAATTGTAGATGCTCGTGTAAAAAGAAAAATGCGCAAATATGAGCGCGAGATGGCAATTTATAAAGATACCGAAAATGTCCTTAAAACTGGACTTTCTGTAAGTGATATTAATGAAGCGAATGAAAAACTTCGAGAATATTACACTGAAAATGGTTATAAAATGCCGGGAAAAACTTCAGTATTTTCTGATAGAGATTTAGAAATTCTAGCTCAAGCAGATGCTGAAGAAATAATTGCTGAAGGTTACGAAAGCATGTTGGATGAAGCAAATCTTCTTGCTAAAACAGGCTACAATAACCTTAATGCAAAAGAACAAAAAATATTTTTAAGACTATGTGAAGCTTTGGAAGAAAAAAAAGACGCGCAAGAGCTTAAAAAACTAGGTGTTACTGATGAATTTTTGAAAGATGAAGATTTTATTTCATTCAGAAAAAAATTTGATAAAAAAACGCCTGTTGATGAAATTTATGAAATATACAAAAAATCTCAACCTAAGCCAAAAATTGAGCTACCTGGTTCGATGAAAAACAATTCAGTTAAAACGGAAAAAGAGTATTACACTCCAGAAGAAGTTAATGCTTTAACTCCAGAAGAGTGGCAAAAACCAGGTGTTTGGGAGAAAGTATTAAACTCTCGAAAAAAATGGCAAGAATAATTAATATTGGAAGGAAAGTGATAATATGAAAAATGCTATGCAAACAATATGGCATCAAGGGTATGAAAGAGCCTTAAAAACAATAACTTCATTAAGAAGTCATAGTGATTTTAAATATGAGAAAGATACGCATAATGCTAGAAAGGTAATAATCTTAAATGCTGACAAACCGGTTGTAAGAAAATATACTCCAGGTGTTTCAATCAAAAGAGACGCTGCAAACGTAACTAAAAAAGAATTTGAGATGGATCAAATGTTTTATTTCAATGTTGGCATTGATCATGTAGATAAAGCTCAAACAGTTGACGGTGCCTTAGAAGCAATATGCGAAGAAGGTGCTACTGCTTTAACTGAAAAAGGTGATGAATATGTAGCAACCTTAGTTGCGAATGGTGTAACTGCTGGAAGTGTTGAAGTTGTTGATGCAACTAGTGTTACTAAAAACAATGCTATTGAAAAATTGGAGGAAGGATTAGTTAAACTGTATAAGAACAATGTACCACAAAGTACAGAACTTTATAGTGAGAATGACCCAACATTCTTTAGTAAAATTAGACAAAATCTAACAGAGTTATATACTAACAACGTTGAAATGTCTAAAAAGGGTATAGTTGGTAAATATAGTAATGCTTTAATTACTATAGAGAATTTACTGCCTAAATTAGAACCAACATATGCTAAAACTACTGACACTGAAGTAAATGAAGCAAAAGTTTACTATACAGAAAGTTCTGGAGTTTATACTGAAGTTGAAGAACCAGTTAAAGCAAGTTTAAGTTCTTACTATGAAATAACTGCTTATGCTAAAGTATTAAACTTCTTAAGAACTAAAAAGGCTGTTGCTTTCTGCGAACAAATTGAGAAAGTAGTTAACTATGAAGTTCAAGATGGCTTTGAAACAGCACAAAAAGGTTTATATGTATATGGGGGTATATTAGTTAGACCTAAAGAAGTTGTTTGTATCAAAACAAGTCTTTAATCAAGGGAGGGGAACCTCTCTTTTTTCGTGTATCAAGCGAATAAAGTTAGTGCAATTCTAACTTACACGACCGAAGGAGGAAATTATGGAAAAGAAAGAAAGAGTAGAGTTTTACACGTTAAAACCAAGTTTAAGACAATATTTTGGCAGAAAGGTTAATAAACGTTTAGAGTTTGATGAGTACACAGAAGATAAAAAAGTACATCAAACACTTAAAAATTTAGTGTTAACTACTGAAATAAAAGATAGCAGAAGAGTAAAAATGATCGTTAACGGAAAAGAAGAAACTATTGAAAGCGAAGAAACTAGCACTATAGTACAAAAGTTAGTTACTGGATTGGTTTTAATATGGGACGAAAACCAAGGTTATATTATACCAAGTTATCAAATGTGTACTTTAGAAGAAATAGAAAATGATTTAATTGCAATGAAAGAAGTCTATAGGAGTGAAGTAAATGACATTAAAGGAAATGAAGATAAAGACGTTTAGTCTTATTGAAGAATACTACCCTACAGAAAAAAAGTTGGCTGAAGATGATGACGTTATTAATAAAATAAATGGAATAATCAATCAAATTCAGCTGGATTTAATGAAATATCGAAAAATAGACGCTAGTTTGGAAATCGAAATTAAAGAAAAAGATGGAAATATTGTTAATTTAGATAATTATTTAGATGATTGCTATCAGATAAAGAGCATTTATTTTGGTGAAAATACTAGTTATCAAATGCCAAATGATAATACTATTATTTTGCCTAAAAATTGGACTGGTAAGTTTAATATATATTATTATAAATACCCTAAATTAGTTAAAACAGTTTTTTCAAACGATGAAGAGTACGAAAAAGAAGATAATAGTTTTAAATTTGAATTAGATAATATACTACTTGAAATAATGCCTTACGGAATTGCTGCAGATTTATTAAAAATGGACATGATAAGTGGTTATGGTAGATATTTTTATGAGAGATATTTAGAAATGAAAAAGAGTATCGATAGTAGAAAAACATCCGGAATGATAATGATTGATGGGGGTATTGATATATAATGTCAAATATTTCTGATATTATTACGAGAAATTATAGTAATTTTAAAGGTGTAGATTTTTCTAATAATAATGTTTCTTCTTATCGCAGTCCTGATTGCAAAAATATGTGGAAAAAGTATGATGATAGTTTGTGTATTCAAACTAGACCAGGCATGACATTATTAAATACATTTGATAATAAAATATTAGGGTTGTTTTTTTATAATTTGCAAGGCGCCTTACACGTTTTAGTTCATATTGGTACAAAACTATTAAAATGGAATAATTATCCAAATAAGCCCGCTCAAACTACGGAATTATATACGTCTATGAATATAACTGAAAGTAAGTCTTTTGTTTTTGATAGTATATTATTTATTTTAGATGGAATTAACTATTTGGAATATAATGGAACTGAAGTAAGTGAAGTCGTTGGTACAGTGCCGATTACTTCTTATTATAAAACGCCGGCTGGAGCAACGTCTATTGATGATGAAACTGACACTGACCTTGTATATCAACCTGTTAATGTATTAACCAATTTTAGAAAAAATATGTTTGTGGCTGATGGAACGAGTGATAAATATTATCTTGATACAACAAATTTAGATAGTGCTACCGTTGCTCCAGTTGTTGCTTTAGTTGGAGAAGAATTAATGGCTGAAAATACTCATTTTTCGGTTAATAGGACAGATGGAATAGTAACATTTTTTAATATTCCTACAAAGGATGTTGAAGTTGTAATAACATTTAGTAAAACCACGTCTGGTTATAGAGAAAGAATAGAAAATTCTAAGTTATTGTGTGAATTTGACAATCGTATTTTCTTTAGTGGTAATCCGAATTACCCAAATACTGTTTTTCATTGCGAGCTTAATGACCCCCGATACGTAAGAGACACAGCTTATTATGAGTGTGGCAAAGACCTCGCAGAAATAAAGATGATTACTCCTGGGAATGGTGTTTTATGGGTTGCTAAAGAAATAGTTCAAAATACAAGTAGTGTTTATTATTTAACTCCAACTTTAGATAGTACATATGATAAGATTTACCCTAGCGTAAATGGTTCGATTTCTTTGGGGTGTGTTTCTACGGGAATAAATTATAATGATGATATTGTGTTTTTCAGTAATCGTGGTTTAGAGGGAATTTCATCAAGCTCAATATATTCTGAGCAGTTGTTACAACATAGAAGTAGTGTAGTTGATGCTAAATTGCTTTCGGAACCAAATTATAAAAAGCTTAAATTAGCTGAATATGCTGGCTATTTACTTTGTTTAGTTGATAGTAATATTTATTTAGCAGATAGCAGACAAAAGTTTCAGAACGAAACAAATGAAATTGAATATGATTGGTATTATTGGGAAATGCCTTATAATATTAGTTTTATCAAGGAGTATAGAAACGAGCTTTTTTTAGGAAATGAAGATGGTCAATTATTCAAACTTTCTGGTACAACTGATAATGGTCAAGATATTAATTCTTATTGGACAACCGCAAAAGATAATTTTGGGTATCCTAGTTATACAAAAACAACTAACAAAAGAGGAAATGTTGTAAGCTTGAAAAGTATGAATAACGATGAAATATATATTGATACTATAGTTGATGGAGTACTGAAGCAAAAAATTGTTGCATCTGACAACAAGGGCTATGTAGCTTACAGAATAAAAGATAAAAAATTCAAAGAAATTCAATTGAAATTTAGTTCAAATAAGCCGTTTGGACTTTTTTCTTGTACTTTACAAGGGTTCGTTGCGGGCTATATAAAACGTTAGAAAGGTGGTAATATTATGGACGAAAGATTAGCTCAAATAGAAAAAGAAAAGCAAAATGCTTTAAATAGTAGTAATAGTTTGTATGATAATATGCTTAGTGATAATCAAGCACTATTAAATCAGCAAAATGAATATGCTAAGCAGTATGAAACGACACAAAACAGTATATTAGATAAGCAGTTAGATAATACGATAACGAATATTAATAAGCAGAAAGAAGAAACGTTAGCTAATAAAGATGAAGAAGTAAGAAAAGCTAAAAATGATTATATTGCATATATAAATCCATATGGCTATCAGTCAGAAGCTTTAGCGCAAAATGGATTATTAAATTCTGGAGTGTCTGAAACTTCTAAATTAGGTGGGTATAATACATACCAAAATAGATTGGCATCTGCTAATAAGATCGCGCAAAGTGCGATTACTGAATATGACAAAAATATTAATGAAGCACGTTTAAATAATGATGTTACTAAAGCACAAAACGCCTTAGAAAAACTAAAAATGCAACTAGTGTTTAGCGAAACATTTTATAATAACAAACAAAGTATATCTGAAAGTAAATTTAATAATGCTTTAAATATAGATAATAATTATTATTCAAGATATCAAGATACATATAATCAAATTAATCAAGAAAAAGCACAAGAAGAAGCAATTAGACAGTTTGAAGTTCAGCAAGCCGAAAATCGTAGACAATTTGATGAAGAAATGGCATATCAAAAACAGCAGGCGGCTCAATCACAAGCTAATTGGGAAAAAGAGTATGCTTTGTCTAAGTCATCTAATAGTTCATCTAGTTCGTCTAGTTCTTCTAAGAGTAGTTACGATTTAAGCGATGATGTTACTCAACCGGATGATTATTATATGTCTAATGGTTATCAGCCAAATTACATTTATGAAAACGGCAAATATAACAAATTGACTGATACAGGTAAGCGAGGTAGAGACGTTTTCAGTGATTTAGGCAAAGATGGTTATGGCAATAATAGAGTTTGGTCAGCTAATGGCAAATATTATATTTTCAGCTTAGAAGATCGTGATTATGTCGATATTACAGATAGCTACATAGGCAAGATTGTATCTAAAAAGAAGGCAGATTATTTTTGGAATAGTTAGGAGGTATAATTAATGCCAATTACTTTAAGTGAATTTAAAAAAAGAAATCAAAAGGAATTATCAGAAAAAAACCAAGAATATATAAAAAACTATTATACTAATAATCCTCAAATGACAACTAAGGCAAAACTATTAAATGCAGAAAAAGAAAAGCAAACTGCAGTAAATAATTTAAAGGAATATGTAACTGATAAAGGAGTAATTGCGGGAAATAATATATATTCAGCACCAAATGCTTTAACTATAAGTAATACGAATTTAAAAAGCAGTACTCCTTTACTTATTCAAGATGCTAAAGCAAAGGCTAGCAAAAATACGTTATCTTACCAAAATAGAACTGAAAAAGAACAAGAAAATTTAAAAAAGTATCAAAATACGATGAATACATCAGAAGCTAAAAATCTTGTAAGCAATGTAATTCAAAAGAGAAACGAAGAAAGTATTGCTCGCTCAAATTATCAGCAAGAACAAGCCGCTAAAGATTATGAAAACTCATCAAAGGCGGGAAAACTTTGGCAAAAAACAGGAGGAAGGGTTATTGACGGGTTAGCTGGTACTATTCTTCAAAGTAATAATATTGTAACTAATGAAAACTGCGAGTGGTATTCTCTTTCTAATTATGTATCAGGAAGAGAAAACACAGTCTCTCAAAACTATAAAACGGGTATAGGCAAGCTTGCTGGCGATGCACTTTTTCAAATTGGTAGAACAACGGCGGCTACTGCTTTAAATACAATCGCGCCTGGTCTTGGAACTACAACATATTTTACAGATATGTACTTAGATCAATATAACGCAACTATGCAAGAAGGCTATTCTCAAAAAGACGCAGTTATTTATGCTACATTAAGTACGGCGATGGAAGGTCTGACAGAAAAAGTTATTGGTTCCGTTCCTGGTCTTTTTGGCAAGGGTTCTAGCGTTGAAGTAGCAAATAGCGAATTTTTAAAGAAATTTATTAAAAATTCTAATGTTAATAAAATACTATCTTCGGCAAGTTCTGAAGGACTTGAAGAATTCGTGCAGGAATTTGTTGATGTTGGACTTAGAAATCTAACTTTAGGAGAAAATGAAAAAGTTTTTACTGCTGAGAACTTTAAAAATGCGTTATATTCTGCACTTGTTGGCGCACTATCTTCTGGTGGACAAACGGCAATTAATAATGCGTTTACTAGTGATGTTAGCAAAACTTTAGATAAGACAATCTATAATATTGAATATGAAACTGGTCGTAATTTAACTGAAAATGAAAAAACTATTGTTTCAAGCATGACGTTTGAGAATTTTTTAGATGAAAATCTTTCTTTGAAAGAAGTAAGAGAAAAAACCACAAAACAATTTAAAGGATATAAACAAAATAAAGTAGATAACTTCATAAATAGTGCGATATCATCTGGAATAGATGTTAATTCCGCCGCAAGCAAAGATATTCTTGATACTTATAAAAAGATAATTGATGAAAAGGATTATAATATTTTATTTGAAAAAGATTTAACAAACTCTAAAGGCGATGTAATAAATGGAAAAATAGAAAGAAACGCTAATAATGAGGTACAAATTAAAGTAAATCCAAACTCTGAAAAAGCAGCGGAGTTTATTCTTGCACATGAAATAACTCATGCTATTGAAACAGATAGTATGAAAAATTTAGTATTAGATTACGCAAATAAAAATGCTGAGTTTAGTCAGATTTTAGATAATGCTAAAAATACATATGAAACAAATGATATAACAAGTGAGGTATTAGCAGACATTTCTGGAGAACTTTTTGGTAATCAAGAATTTATAAATAATTTAGTTATAAAAGAGCCTAATAATTTTAAAAAGCTTTACGATAAAATTGTAGGGTTAGCTAATAAAATTACAGGCAATTCAAAAGAAAATTTATTTATAAAAGATTTAAAGAATAAATGGGAAACGGCATATAGAAATACCACTGATGAGCAAGCTATTAGTAATTTGAATAATGACACTAAATTTTCAAAAGGTAAATTGATTTCTGGAGAGGATGTAATTGTTTCAGATGATATAAATGGGACACACCCATCTAAACAAATTGCAGAACAAAATTTAAAATCTATGCTTGGCATTAAATATTTAAATTCAAATAATAATACAGAAATTAGTATAGAGAATAAAGACATTAAAAAATATTTAAATGATGGTTATAACAATCAAAAAAATATGAAACTAAAGAAAAGAATATCGGGAAATTATGGAGAAATATTGGAAATTGCTCAAATTGATCCTAATAAATCACAATCGAATTATAAAGGAACAAATCGTGGTAAACAAGGATTTGACTATTATGATGTTAATTTAGCATATCCTGTTAAAGATAACAATGGGAATATTATTAACTATAAATATTATGAGTCAAGATTAGTTGTAAGGAAAGACAATAATAATAATTTTGCTTATGATTTAGATGGATTTAAAGAAAAAAAAGGAGCCGTCCTAGATAAAACAAGTTTATCTATCATGGCTGATAAATCAGCCGACGGTTCCTTTATTGAGGATAATGTACCACAATCTAATACAAATGTCAATATATCATCCACTAATTATTCTATGCAAGAAAATATAAATAATACACAAGAACTAGATAATAGTTCTTTTTCTTTGAAACAAAAACAATTAGAAATAATCAAAAATAATAATCCTGCCGAAGATGATTATCATACATGGATTAGAAGTATAGATGATATTAAAACTTTTGAAGAAACACTTAATGATAGTGATTATAAAGAATATCTTGAAGCTGGTGAAGATTTTGATGAGACATATACTGCTGAAATGGCTAAAGAAGCACTACAAACTGGTAAAATAACTGTATATAGTTCTTATCCAATAGAACAAGGAACATTTGTTAGTCCATCAAAAATGGAAGCAGAAAGTTATTCTGGAAATGGAAAGGTGTATTCTAAAGAGGTTAGTTTAACTGATGTTGCTTGGATAGATCCTACACAAGGACAATATGCAAAAGTAAATCCAAAAATATTACCAACAATAGATACAAGTAGCGTTAATGTTTCTCCAACAAGTACAATAGTACCTATTGATAATAATTTATCTAATGACATACTATCTGATAATACTAATGAAAATAATATTGAAAACGATTTGAATTATTCTAGCAATACATCATTGTCATTTTCAGAACAACTTGATTTATGGGTACAAGGTAAATGGAACAATAGAAGTCAGTTAGTATTATTTAAGCATACTCCTCAATTATATTTAGAACTTGGTTTAAATGATAATCCTATCACTGTATCAGCAAGTAAATTAGATAGAATAATTAATGCTTCTGGAAAACAAAATGGAACATATCATAATTTAGGACTTGAAACAACTAAACAATTACCAAATGCAATTGCTAATCCCTTAAATATATTAGAATCTTCTACAATCGATGATAGCATAGTAGTTGTTACCAAACTTTCTGACAAAGAGGGAAGAATAGTTATAGTATCATTGGCAATTGATGGTAAAGGACATATTGAAGTTACTGATATTAACAATAATAATGAAATTAAAAGATTAAGTTCAAATGTAATGACAAGTGCTTATGGTAGAAATAATTATGAAACTTGGATGGAAAGCAATAGAGATAGAATAATCTATGATAAAGATGATGGAATAATGAAAAAAAGGATTAATGGCGAGTGGCTACAATTGCCAAAGGGCACTAATCCTTTTATTGAAAATAATATACCGCAATCCGATGCTAATGTCAAATCAACATCTACTAAATATTCTATGCAAAATGGTAATAATAATTCTGAATTACAAA
>CAZPSA010000020.1:0-17639 GCA_964589375.1 uncultured Clostridium sp. | reverse complement strand
ATCAAGCCGAAGAAGGGACCCTTCTTGCCGCAATTAGAAGAGATAATATTTTAGGTTCACCGGCAACCACTGTTGGCTCTCAACCTAGTACAGCAACGGAAGCAGTCTTAGCAAGTACAGCTGATGATTATGGAACATCTTTCTACTTTAGAGGTAATGTCCAAAATAACTATGTGGTATTTGCAAATATGTGCTGGCGAATAGTTAGAGTAACGGGAAATGGGGCAATAAAGTTAATAATGTATAACCGCAATGATAATAATCTAGAAAATCCCTGTAATGAAGCTGCAAACGGAACTAATGCGTTTATCAAATATGATGGTTCAAATATGAAAGCACAATACCATAATACGGATAGTTGGGTATCTCATCAAACTTTGCTCATGTATGGTTCCTCAATTTATGATAATAATATAGATGGTTTGATTTTAACTAAATTAAAAACATGGTATGATTTAAAGCTTAGAACGTATAATGATATTTTAGCTGATACCATCTGGTGTAATGATAAAACAATTAGTTCGGCAGTAAGTCTAATTTGTCCTGATTTAAATGTAGATGGTTATCCTAAAAATGCCTCAAAATTTACTGCTAGTGATTTGCTAAATGGAAATGGCAAATTCAGAGGTTCAAATGGGGTCGGCGATTTGGAATATAAGATTGGACTTATTACGGCAAATGAATTGATATTTGCCGGTGCGAAAAAATATGTCTATAACAATACCGGTTATAATACAACATTTTATTTATATCCTAATGCAACTTCTTCTTGGTGGACAATGACTCCAGCTAATTATGCATCTAGTCAAACTGCTGGTAACATATATGCTTTTAATGTTGAAGCTCAAGGTGGTTTAAATGGTAAAATGACTAACAGTTCTTTCTATTTAAGACCACTGGTATCATTAATATCCACAATACAAATATCATCTGGAGCCGGGACATCTTTAAATCCCTATAAAATTTCTCAAAGTTAATGGTTTATCACCTTAACTTTTTTACTTTTATTTTAACAACATTTATTATATAATCTAATCACAAGGGATTGATAAGATGAAAATTGAATATACATTATTAAAAAAAGAAAAAAATACTGGCGCTAGACTTGGCAAAATTAAAACTAATTATGGAGAATATGAGACACCAATGTTCATGCCAGTTGGAACTCAAGCTACGGTGAAAACCCTTTCGCCTGAGGAATTAAAAGATATAGACTGTGGAATAATTTTAGCCAATACCTACCATTTATGGCTTAGACCTGGTGAAGATGTTATTGATCATGCCGGCGGTCTTCATAAATTTATGAATTGGAATGGTCCTATTCTTACTGATAGTGGTGGTTTTCAAGTATTTAGCTTAGCCAAAAGAAAAGATATAACCGAAGAAGGAGTAAAATTTAAAAATCAATATAATGGAGATGCATTATTTCTAACTCCCGAAAAATCAATTGAAATTCAAAATAAATTAGATAGTGATATCGCAATGAGTTTTGATGAATGTATTGGTTATCCAGCAACATATGATTATTGTAAACAAAGTGTCGAAAGAACGCTAAGATGGGCTAAAAGAGGAAAAACGGTTTTCAACAATGAAAGACAAAGCTTATTTGGAATTGTTCAAGGTGGGGAATATGAAGAACTGAGAAAACACTGTGCCGAAGAACTAGTAAAAATGGATTTTGATGGTTATTCTGTTGGGGGAACAAGTGTTGGAGAAGATAAGCCAACTATGTATAAAATGGTTGAAATGAGTACTAAATATTTACCAGAAAATAAAGTAAGATACTTAATGGGAGTAGGAGATCCGATTGATTTAGTTGAAAACGTTATTAGAGGAATAGACATATTTGATTGTGTAAGTCCTACTAGACTTGCTCGTCATGGTCATGCTTTAACTAAATATGGCAAAATTAACTTAAAAAATGCTAAATATAAAGAAGACTTTACCCCAATTAGTTCCGAATGCAATTGTTACACGTGTAAAAATTATACTAAAAGTTATGTAAAACATTTATTAAATGCTGAAGAAACATTTGGAGCAAGATTACTATCTATTCATAACATTTACTATTTAATAAATTTAACCAAAGAACTTAGAGAAGCTATTAAAAATGATAATATTTTAGAATATAGAGAGGAATTTATTAAGAATTATTATGGCAAACAGCAATAAAATCAATATATATATTATTGGTGCCATAGTCGTTATAGTATTTCTCCTTGCGGCCCAAAAAAATCTAAACAATCATTATGAAAAACAATACTTAGTAATAGATAATAAAATTAAAGAGGTTGCTAAAAAATGTTATGAAGATAATAATTGCGAAGGAAAAATAACATTAAAAGATTTGTATGAAAAAGAATATTTAGAAATACAATATGACCCAAAAACTAAAGAAAAAATGAATGAAAATAAATGTATTACATACGATAATAAAGAGATTAATTTTTGTAGTTAACAATCTCTTTTTTGATTGACAGGAAAGAATATATGAGTTATAATTGCTAACAGTGTTAGATAAAGAAAGGACAAAAATGATAAAATTATTTAAAAATTTAAAATTAAAAGATTGGATTACGTTTATAATTGCGCTAGTCTTTAAAGTTGCGCAAGTTGGGTTAGATTTAAAAATGCCAGATTATATGAGTAAAGTAACAGCTTTAGTTCAAACTAGTGGCAGTAAAATGAATGATATTGTAATTAATGGAGCATATATGCTTCTTTGTGCATTTGGAAGCCTAGTTTCATCAGTTGTTGTTGGTTACTTGATGGCAAATGTATCTTCTAATTTTTCTCTTAATACTAGAAGTAAATTATTTAGAAAAGTTAGTTCTTTAAGTATGGGAGAAATTAAGAATTTTAGTACTAGTAGTTTAATTACTCGAACTACTAATGATATAACTCAATTAGAGTTTGTAATGGGAATGGGCTTGCAATTATTAATTAAAGCCCCAATAACAGCTATTTGGGCAATAAGAAAAATCTTAAATAAAAACTTCTCATTTAGTGTTATTACTGCCATTGCCGTAGTAATTATGCTTTTAACTGTATCAATAATAACGATTATTGTTTTCCCTAAATTTAAAATAGTTCAAAAACTTATTGATAAATTAAATAATGTAACAAGAGAAAACTTAACAGGAATTAGGGTAGTAAGAGCTTTTAATGCTGAAGATTATCAAGAAGAAAAATTTGCTGAAGTCAATGATAATTTAACAAATGCTCAGTTATTTAATCAAAAAACATTTGCCATAATGACCCCTGTAATGTATTTTGTTATGCATATGTTACCTCTTGCAATTTATTTTGTGGGAGCAACTTTAATTAATAATTCTCTTTTATATGATAAGATTACGATATTTAGTGATATGGTTGTATTTACATCTTATGCTACGCAAGTTATTATGTCATTTTTAATGCTTGCTATGATATTTGTTATGCTTCCTAGGGCATCAGTATCTGCTAAAAGAATTAATGAAGTTCTTGATACTCCTAATCTAATAGTTGGGGGAAATTATAAAGGACTTGATCATAAAGATGAAAATGTATCTATTGAATTTAAAAACGTTTACTTTAAATATCCAGATGCTGAAGAGTATGTATTAGAAGATATATCTTTTAAAATTGAAAGTGGGGAAACTATTGCATTTATTGGTTCTACTGGTAGTGGTAAAAGTACACTAATAAATTTAATCTTAAGATTTTATGATGTAACAAGTGGAGAAATTCTTATTAATGGTATTAATATAAAAGAATATGATCTTGATTATTTATATAGTAAGTTTGGTTATGTTCCTCAAAAATCAGTTCTTTTTGATGGTACTGTAAGTGAAAATGTTGCATTTGATAATAATGTGGTAAATGAGCAAAAATTAAAACAATCAATTAAAATTAGTCAAGCCGAGGAATTTGTTAAAAAAATGGATAATGCTTATGAAAGTCATATTTCTCAAGGTGGAACAAATATAAGCGGTGGTCAAAAACAAAGACTAGCCATTGCTAGAGCAATCTATAAGGAACCAGAAATATATGTATTTGATGATTCATTTTCAGCCCTAGACTATAAAACTGATGCTTTAGTTAGAAGTGAATTATCTAAGATAACTAAAAACTCTTGCACTTTAATTGTAGCAAGTAGAATTGGAACAATATTGCATGCTGATAAAATAGTAGTTTTAAATGAAGGTAAGTGTATTGGAGTTGGCGATCATAAATATTTATATAATAATTGTGAAATATATAAACAAATTGCTTTATCTCAGTTATCTAGAAAGGAATTAGAAAATGCATAATAATAGAAGACAAGGGATAAATTCTCCTGATGTTAAGGATTTAAAAGGCACCCTAAAGAAACTTTTAAAAGCCTTAAAAGACTATAAAACTTATATTATAATCGCCCTTTTATTATCAACATTTGGGGCAATACTTTCAATTGTATCACCAAAATATTTATCTAAAATTGTTGATGAGATATCTGCATCCTTAGTAGTAAACAATACCAATTTAGAAATAATTAAAGATAAAAATACTACGGCATTTAGTCAAGAAAACATTATAAATATTCAAAAGAATTTTTGCCAAGATGAAAAGAGTACTAACTGTCAAAGTATCAATGAATTTATTGGTACTAAGGATTTTAAAAAATTAAATGAAGAAGTGTTAAGAGCTTTCTTTACTGAGTATACAATTGATAATACTAAAATAACTATAGATGATCAAATTCAAATGGTAACTTTTATGTCTGGTTTAGAAAATGGTTCTAATCAAAAAATAGCCCAAGAATTAAACAATTTACCGGAAAGTATTCAAAAAGTTTTAGCAACAAATGTAAATTTAACTAAAGTAAAAAATATTTCAATTATATGTTTTATTATGTTTCTTCTTAGTACTCTATTTGAATATTTTGAAGGAATATTAATGACTATTGTTTCTAATAATTTTGCTCGAAATTTACGTAATAAAGTGATTAAAAAGATTAATAATTTACCATTAAAGTATTTTGATAAAAAACAAATTGGCGATATTTTATCAAGAATTACTAACGATATTGATACTGTTGCTCAGTCTATGAATCAGTCTTTATCATCTTTAGTAGCGGCTGTAATTTTATTTTTAGGTAGTATTATTATGATGTTTGTAACTAACTACATTATGGCTTTAACCGCAATTATAGCTAGTACACTCGGATTTGCGTTTATGAGTTTAATTTTATCTAAAAGTCAAAAGTATTTTATTCAAAAACAAGAAGAACTTGGTAATTTAAATGCTCATATTGAAGAAGCTTATAGTGGACTAAATATTATAAAAGCATATAATGCGGAAGCCAAATTCACAAGTGAGTTTGATGAATTAAATAAAAAAGTTTATAAGGCTAATTTTATGAGCCAATTTCTATCAGGATTAATGCAACCTATGATGCAATTTGTTGGTAATTTAGGATATGTTTCTGTATGTATTGTTGGAGCCGTTCTTACAATGAATGGGCATATTAGTTTTGGTGTTATAGTAGCGTTTATTATGTATGTAAGACTATTTACTTCACCATTATCTCAAATTGCTCAAGCTGCCGCCAACTTACAATCAACTGCTGCTGCCTCAGAAAGAGTATTTGAAATATTAGATGAAGAGGAACTAGCTAGCGAAGAAAATAAACAAACTGTATTATTAAAAGAACAATCTCAAGGAAATATTGAATTTAAAAATGTTTACTTTAGATATGATGGTAATGAAAAAGATACAATAACTAATTTTTCATTAACTGCTAAAAAAGGTGAGAAAATTGCGATTGTTGGTCCTACTGGGGCTGGTAAAACGACATTAGTAAACTTATTAATGCGATTTTATGAAATAAATAAAGGTAATATTTATATAGATGGTATTAATGCTAAAGATTTAACTAGAGAAAATATTCATGATTTATTTACTATGGTTCTTCAAGATACGTGGTTATTTGAAGGAACAATTAAAGAAAATATAACCTATAATATGACAGATATTAGTGATGAAAAAATCAAAGAAGTTTGCAAAATAGTAGGAGTAGATCACTTCATAAAAACATTACCAAATGGATATAATTCAGTTATTTCTGATAATGAAAGTGTATCATCTGGACAAAGACAACTTTTAACAATTGCTAGAGCAATGATGGAAGACGCCCCGTTCTTAATTCTAGATGAAGCAACGAGTAATGTTGATACTAGAACTGAAGAGTTGGTTCAAAATGCCATGGATAAATTATCTAAAAATAAGACTTCATTCATAATTGCCCATCGTTTATCTACAATCAAAAATGCTGATCAAATTTTAGTAATGAATGAAGGTAATATAATTGAACAAGGAACCCATGAAGAATTATTAAATAAAAAAGGATTTTATGCTAAACTTTATAATGCTCAGTTTAGCGAAGAATAATATTTAAAAGACTATTTCTAAAAATTATTAAAATGGAAACAGTCTTTTATTTTTAGTAAAAGTATTATATAATTGTCCTAGGGTGAAAAAATGGAATATGTAAAATTGCCTAATCACGTTGGAATAATTATGGACGGAAATAGACGCTGGGCAAAAGAAAGAGGAAAAAAATCCTTAGATGGTCATTTAGCAGGTGCCAATAGGATTATTAATTTAGCAAAATATATTTTTAATAAAGGAATAAGGTATTTAAGTATTTATGCTTTTTCAACAGAAAATTTCAATCGTTCTGAAGAAGAAGTAAGTTACTTAATGGGACTAATAATTAAATTTTTTAATGAAAGATTAAAAGAGTTAGATGAAGCTAATATTAAGATTGTCTTTTCAGGAAAAAGAGATGGCCTAAAAGAAAATGTATGGGAGTGCATAACCAAAGTTATTGAAAAAACTAAAGACAATACTGGTGGCGTTTTAAACGTTTGCTTAAATTATGGCGGCCGTGCGGAAATACTTGATGCGGTTAAAAAAATAAAAGATTTAGATCTAGACATAAATGAAGAAAATTTTAATAAATGTTTATATCAAAACTTACCAGACTTAGATTATGTTATTAGAACTAGTGGGGAAGAGCGACTTTCAAATTTTATGCTATGGCAAGTTAGTTATGCTGAACTATATTTTGCCAAAGTTTATTTTCCCGATTTTGATGAAAAAGAATTTGATCAAGCTTTAGAAATATATAATAATCGTAATAGAAGATTTGGAGGCAATTAATGAAAAAAAGAGTTATAAGTGCGGCAATAATGTTAATAATATTAATACCCTTTATAATAATAGGTGGTAAAGCTTTTGCTCTTTGTGTTGGGGCAATTAGCATCTTTGCTTACAAAGAATTAATTGGGTTATATAAGTATCCTTTAGTAGTTAAGATATTAGGTTTTTTAGCATTAATATCACTGGTATATAATAATTTTGATGTTAATAATATAAATTTTGGTTTAGACTATAAAGTTTTATCTTTTATAACGCTAATGATGTTTATACCGGTAATTTTTTATCAAGTTAATGGTAAATATAAAGTAGATGATGCTTTTAAATTATTTGGTTTTATATTCTTAATTGGTATGGGATTAAACTATATTATATTAGTTAGGGAACTAGGTTTAAAATACTTTTTATTCATGGTTTTAACGCCAATTATCACTGATACATTTGCGTATATTGGTGGTATGTTAATTGGAAAACATAAGATAACGAAGATAAGTAAAAATAAAAGCCTAGAAGGCTATATAGTTGGTTCTGTAATGGGGACTTTTATGATGAGCGTTTTTTATGTTACTTTTATTGGCGGTAGCATTAATATTTTCAAATTAATTGGAATAGTATTATTATTGACAATAGCTGGTCATTTTGGCGATTTGTTTTTTAGCGCAATTAAAAGAAATCACGACTTAAAAGATTTTAGTAATTTAATTCCAGGTCATGGTGGTGTGCTTGATCGCTTAGATAGTCAAATATTTACTGCGATTGCATTTATAATTTTTATAAATATGCTTTAGGAGGGAAAAATGTTAACACTTTTATATTTAATATTAATTCTAGGGGTTTTGATATTTGTTCATGAATTTGGCCATTTTTTAGCCGCAAAAGCTTGTCATGTTTACGTAAGTGAATTTGCCCTTGGAATGGGACCCAAAATATTTTCTTTTAAAAGAAAAAATAAAAACGATCCAACTGAATATAGCTTAAGATTATTTCCTATTGGGGGATTTTGTGCTATGGCTGGTGAAGTAGATGAAGATAATAAAGAATTAAAACTTAAAAAAAGCGAGTATATGTGTAATCGTTCTAAATGGGAAAGATTTTTAATTCTTATTGCCGGCGTAACAATGAATATTATTCTTGCCTTTATTATCTTATTTTTTCAAGCTTTAATTTGGGGTAGCAGTGAGCAAAAATCTATAGTTGGTTATGCCCCTGAAGGATATCCAATTAGTGAAGCCGGAATTGAAGTTGGCGATAAAATAATTGAGGTAAATGGAATTAAAGTAAATACATGGGATAAACTAACTATTGCAATTAATTTAAAAAATAAAGATAATAAATACGAATTTGTTGTCGAAAAGAAAAATGGGACAGTTAAATCATATGATATTTCGCCTAAGATTGTAACTGATGACGAAGGAAATGAAACCAAAACCTTTGGCGTTGGCGTAGGCGATAAAGTTTATAAAGGATTTGGGAATGCAATTAAGTATGCATTTACTAAGTTGGGATCAATTATTGCTAGTATGTGGTTAACGATAATTTCCTTAATAAATGGTTCTTTAGGTTTATCAAGTTTATCTGGTCCTGTTGGAATTTATACTGTAGTTGGTGAAAGTGCGAAAGTTGGGTTCCAGAGTATATTATATTTAACTGCTTATTTAAGTATTAATTTAGCTGTAATTAACGCTATTCCATTTCCCGCATTTGATGGTGGAAGAATATTATTCGTAATTATTGAAGCTATTAAAGGAAGTAAAGTTGATCCTAAAGTAGAAAATACCTTTCATAGTGTTGGTTTCTTCTTATTGATGGCATTAATGCTATATATTACAGTGCAAGATATAATAAGATTGTTCTCATAAAGTCTATGGTTAATGTTGCAGACTTTTTTAGTAGTAAAAATTAACTTAGCATGAGATATTATACAATTCTGCTATTATTTAGTGAGTATAAGAAACAAATATTTTCCTTTTGTTTTTTGCGCCTCTTACTATTCAAATATTTTTAGCTAGTTACTTAAAAAACATGTAAAGTGCTTTTAGATTATTTAAAAGTACTTTTCTTTATGATAAAATTAAGATAGTAAAGGAGTACTAATGAAAAATCTTTTTAAAAAAATGGATAAAACTTTATTTTTTATTATGCTTATATATACTATCTTAGGTTTAGTTATGATTTTCTCTGCCTCTTCAATTACTGCCGTTCTATATAACAAAGTAAAAGAGAGTTATTTCTTTAATAAGCAATTAATTGTCGCAGTTGGTATGTGGATTATTGGTTTTTTCTTTATCTTAAGATTTCCAACCAGTAAATATAAAAAACTAGCTCCTTTAGGAATAGTTGCTATTTTAATAGCTTTAGTAGGTCTTATTCCATATGGTTTTATTACTAATGGTGCTCGTAGTTGGTATAGTTTATACTTCTTTTCTTTTCAACCTAGTGAATTTGCCAAAACGATTATCATTATATATTTAGCAATTTACTTTGAAAGAATAATTAAAAATAAAAACTTTGATATTATGCATATTATGTTTCCCTTCTTCTTAGTTCTAGCAATATGTGGACTTGTTGCAACCCAACCAGATCTAGGTACTGCCATCATAATTGCGGGAATTGCTGGACTTATTTTTCTGGCTTTACCAATTACTACCAAATTAATGAATAAAATGAAAATTGCTGGTATTATAACTGCGATTGGTTTATTTGCAATCATTATAATTGGTGGCTACTCTTTAAATGCCGAACAATCTAGTCGTTTAACCTATAAAGCCCCTTGTACAAGATATACGCAAAAAACAGGATATCAAGTATGTAATGGCTTTATTGCAATAAGTAATGGTGGTCTTTTTGGAGTTGGCCTAGGAAATTCAACTCAAAAATATCTCTACTTACCAGAAGCTCACACTGACTTTATCTTTCCAATTGTTGTAGAAGAATTAGGAGCATTAGCTGGAATTTTAATTATTTTAGGATATGTTTTACTACTTTATCGTTTATTAAAAATATCGAGAACATCAAGCACAATAAGAGGCTCAATTATTGCTTATGGTACATTTGCCTATATTTTACTTCATTTACTAATTAATTTTATGGGAATCTTAGCTTTAATTCCTTTAACTGGAGTTCCAGTTCCTTTTTTATCATATGGAGGTTCCTTTTATATAAATTTAATATTCCTATTGTTTTTAAATGAAAGAGTAGTTATTGAAACTAATAATAGTAAAACTAAAAATTTATTAAGGAGCATATAATGAAAAATAATAAAGGTGTAACATTAGTAGAAATAATAGTAAGTGTTGTATTAATATCGATTGTCGTAATATTTATCTTTAACTTAATGATTACAGTAAAAAATCTTAATGATACAAGTAATACATCAAGTACAAATATAATAAATAAGGGAATAATTATAAAAAAAATAGAAGCTGATTTTCAAAATTTAGGTTTAGTAGCGGTAAACAAATGTATAGGAACAGAAACCGCCGGAGTAATGGTTCAAAACTATAATAAAGATGCTTATTACTGTTTGAAATTCACATACAATCAAACGGATTCTAACTATAAATATGGTTATCTAGTCTATTATTCGTATTACAATACAACAAGTAAAAAAGATCTAAATATAATTGGTTATATTAGAGGAAATAATATAACGTTAAGAGAAACTAATATTCCACCAATCAAAAATGATAACTATAATTTAGAAATTAAAAACTCTTGTGCTTACGATACATATAATCAATGCGCTTTATGGATTAGTATGCCAGTTGTAGAAGACTTTGATTCTTCTTACAATATTAATTTAAGTTATGTTTATCAAGGCAATATTACAATTGGTGAAGGACTACAGCAATAATAAAAAGAACTAAATGAATTATTCTAGATTTATAAAAAAGGCTATAATCTAAAGTAGTATCTTTAAAGATACTTTTTATTTGCCCAATAATACTTAATCCCCCAAAACTTAAAAGTATACCTGTAAATAACATTTTATATTTATAAAGAAAATTGCTTTGCCCAATCATATTAATTCCATTAGTAATCTCAAGAGCACCTTTTAATAAAGGACTATTTATTGGAATAATACTACTTAAAGTAATAAAAATAATAATAGTTCCTAAAATTAATAACAATACATTAATAGAATTATTAATACTTTTAACCAGATCAAAACTCTTATTAATTATTATTTGGTCATTATGAGATGATTTATAATTTCGATTAATAAAGCCAATAATTAAATTAATAATAATATTAGTACTTAACAAAAAAATAGTATCTTTAATATTTAAAAAAGGAGTAATAGTAATAATTAATAATGGATTATATAAAAGAGTCATTGATAATATTTTGATGCATTCTTGATTATCAATAATTTTAGCATCATATAAATCTTTTATATATTTAGCATTTGATGGGCAACCACTAAAAACACTCATCATAAATACATAACTAGCATAACGACTTACTTTAAATAATTTAGTAAAAATATTTCCTAGCAACTTACTAATAATATTAATAATATTACTAGATAGGATTAAATCACTTATAATTAAGATTGAAAAAACACTAGGAAAGATACTATTTTTCCATAACTCTATGCCGGATATAGTACTTGCTAAAATAAGCGGTCTTTTAATGTAAATCATAACTAATAAAGTGACAATTAAGATATTTTTTATAATATTTTTCATAAAATCTCCATATTAATGATATAATTTTATTATGATGAATAAGAAAATTATTAGTAAATATTATGACAATTTTAAAAAATTTATTAAAGATAATCTAAAAGGAATTGTATTTTTAGTACTTTTTGCTTGCTTTTGTTTTTATGATACTGGCTATGTTATCTATAAACCAGGGGGGACTATTAATGCTAGTAAAAGAATAAGTGGTGATGATTTAACGGCATCTAAAGGCTCATATAATATGGCTTATGTAAGTATGATGGAAGGAAATTTACCTATTTATTTATTTGCTAAATTGCGCCCAGAATGGGAAATAATCAAAAAAGAAAACTTAACTTATAATGATAGTGAAAATGTAAGTGATGCCCTAAAAAGAGATCATTTATCTTACGAAGAAGCAATAAGTAATGCTTTATATGTAGCGTTTACTAAATCAAATGCAAATTTTAATATTGATGAAACTCATTATTATATTAATTATAAGACAGCGGAAAATAAAAGCAATTTAAAAATAGGTGATGAAATAATTTCTTATGATGAAATTAAGTTTTCTGGAACCAAAGACTTTATTACTTATGTTAATAGCAAGAATGTAAATGATATAATCAAAATTGAATATAAAAGAGATAAGAAGACTTATCAAGATGATGTAGTAGTCTATGAAGAAAATGAAAGAAAATATGTGGGTCTTTCTATTACTATGATATATGATATTACTTCTAACTATAATATTAATATTAAGACAAAATCTTCTGAATCTGGTCCTAGTGGAGGACTAATTACCGCCCTAACTATTTATGATGCAATTGTAAAAGAAGATATTACTAAAGGAAATAAGATTGTTGGCACCGGTACTATTGATGCTGAAGGTAATGTTGGCGAAATTGGCAGTGTAGAATATAAACTTGCTGGAGCCGTTAAGGGAAAAGCTGATGTATTTTTATGCCCAGTTGAAAACCTCGAAGCTGCTAAAAAATATGCAAAAGAAAAAAACTATGATATAATTATTTATGGAGTGGCAAATTTTGATGATGCACTCCAAGCATTAAGCAAATTAAAGGAGAAAAAATAATATGGAAAAAACAGACGGCCGGTTGATGAGACTTTATGAATTAGAAGATTGCTATGGTCGTAATTTTAGTGAATATTCACTATTTTATCATTTGATGGTAGTTGCATATGATGGGATAAATGATCCTCAAATAATACCATTTTCTACTTATAGTAAAGAGTTAATGGAAAACTATGGTTCAATTAATGGACTTAAAAGGGATTTACAAAAATATTACCCAGGATCGGGGATATACTATTATATAGATGAAGTTCCTGCTACCGCAAAATTAAGAAATTGTTTAAGATTTAGCTCAATTAAGTTTTTAAAAACTGGGGAATTTTCCGGCAGAATACTAGAAAAGAAATATTTTACCGTAAAAACATTAAAGCTAGGAAGAAGCAAAAAAGCTAAAGAACTTAATAAGCTTGGCATAAAACCTCAAAAAATGTATCTTACTAAAGACCCATTAAAACTATCTTATACTAAGCCAGATAAAGATTACGAAGAAGTTTGGCGTTTAGATTTTAATGAATTTGTAAAAATAAGAGAAAAAGGTTTAGAAGATTTTGCTTTAACTGAAGATAATCTTCATATATATTCACAGCAAGACAATAATTTTACGGAAATATCTTTAGAAGATGCTCTAACTTGTGACTATGAATATGGTGCTTTAAGAGAATATAATTCAGAAAGTGGCGTTGGTAAAAAAATTCACACTTATTATGAATATGATCCATTATGTGAGAAAAATCCTGGCTATGGTAGTACAGTTGAATTTGCCGTAATGGGAAGAGATGAAGAAGATAAACCTATATATAAAGCTACTGATAAGATTTTGCAAAATGAAAATGATGTCAGTTATGCTTTAAGAATAATCGCCAATGAAATAAGAGTATTTAATCGCATACCTGATGGTGAAAAAGGAAAACAAATCTTAGCGGAAATTGAAAAATCTGGCAAAAGTGACCGTGTTCATGAATTTGTAGATTTTGAACTTGCTAATAGTAGACCGGGTATAAAATATTATATTGAAGCCGGAAAAAGCTTAACTAAAGATAGACCCTATCAGTTAAGTATTAATTCAAAACCAAAATCAGATGATAAATAATATTAAAGTGGAATATATCCAAGTGGAATATATCCACTTTTTATTTGAAATAAATTTAAAAATATAACAGATTTTAAAAAATGATGTTATAATATTTTGTGGTGTTAAAAATGAAAAGAAGTGAAGTTAATTACGAAGAATTAAGCCCAATGATGAAACAATATATGGACATCAAAAAAGATTATGAAGATGTTCTGCTATTTTATCGTATTGGCGATTTCTATGAATTATTTTTTGAAGATGGTATAACCGCATCTCATGAGTTAGAATTAACCTTAACTGGTAAAAATGCCGGTTTAAAAGAAAGAATTCCAATGTGTGGAGTTCCTCATCATGCTGTTAAAAATTACTTAGAAAAAGCAATAAATAAAGGCTTTAAAGTAGCAATATGTGAGCAAATTGAAGACCCTAAAAAAACTAAAGGTATGGTTAAAAGAAAAGTAATCGATGTTATATCAAAAGGAACTTTAGTAGACTTAGACTTTTTAAATTCTTATGATTTCAACTATATTGCTAGTATTATCGACTTAGACTATGCATATCTTTTAACTTATGCTGACATTTCCACTGGCAACATCTTTAGTGAAATAGTTAATCATGATAAGCAAAATCTTCTTAATAGAGTACTAAAATTAAACTTTAAAGAAATACTTTTAAAACCTAATTTTAATTTAGAACTTCTTAATATTTTTAAAAATACTTATAATATTAATATATCATTATCTAATGATTTATATACTGATGATTTAGCTATTATTAAAAACGTTGATGATTTAAGAAGAGTAGAGGGAATTAGACATTTAATTTATTACCTAGTAGTTAAGGAATTAAAAGATATTTCCCATTTTGGTAATGTCCAAATAATTGAAAGTGATAGTTATTTAAGATTAGATGTTCAAACTGTTCGAAATTTAGAATTATTTGAAACTTTAAGATTAAAAGAAAGACAATATAGTTTAATTTGGTTATTAGACAAATGTAAAACATCTATGGGTTCTAGAATGTTAAAAAGTTTTATATCCTCACCTTTAAAGAATAAAATTGAAATTAATAAGCGCTTAGATATTATTGAAAATCTTAATCAAGAATTTATTAAAAGAAGTAAACTCCAATCTTTATTGTATGAAGTTTATGATTTAGAACGATTATGTGGCAAACTTACTTGTGGCTCTTTTAACGCCAGAGATGCATTGCAAGTTAAAAAATCTTTAAAAGTTTTACCAGAAATTAAAGAAAATATTTTAGGTCTAGGTTTTGATTTTGATATTGATTGTCATGAGGATTTATATTCACTTTTAGAAAAAGCAATTTATGAAGAACCACCAGTTACTTTAAAAGAAGGGTATTTAATTAAAGATGGTTATAATAATGAACTTGACGATTTAAAAAACATTAGAGCCGGTGGTAAAGACTTTATTTCAACTATTGAAGCAGCTGAGAAAGAACGTACTGGCATTCAAAATTTGAAAGTTGGTTTTAATAAAATATTCGGTTATTATATTGAAGTTAGTAAGGGTAATGCTCAAAAAGTTAAAGATGAATTTGGCTGGGAAAGAAGACAAACTTTAGCTAATGGCGAAAGGTTTATAACTCCAGAATTAAAAGAAAAAGAAGCTTTAGTATTAAATGCTGAGGAAAGAATTATTGAACTAGAATATAATTTATTTAATGAAATAAAAAGCACTTTAAAAGATAATGTTTTAATGATAAAACAAACAGCAAGTAAGTTATCTATAATAGATGCTTTAGTATCTTTAAGTGTTGTAAGTGAAAAAGAAAAACTAGTTAGACCAACGTTCAATGAAGAACATAAAGTTAAAATAATAAATGGTTTTCATCCAGTAATAAATGCCGTAAGTGGAAGTGAATATGTTAAAAATGATTGTATAATGGATGAAAAAACAAGCACTTTACTTATTACTGGTCCCAATATGAGTGGTAAATCTACCTTTATGAGACAACTAGCAATTACGGTAATAATGGCTCAAATCGGTTCTTTTGTTCCTGCCGATAGTGCTGATTTACCAATATTTGACGCTATATATACAAGAATTGGGGCATCAGATGATTTAGTTAGTGGGGAATCAACTTTTATGGTGGAAATGAATGAAGCTAGAAATGCCATATGTAACGCGACAGAAAACTCTTTAATATTATTTGATGAATTAGGAAGAGGAACAGCAACATTTGATGGAATGAGTTTAGCAGAAGCAATATTAGAATATATTAATAAGCATATTGGATGTAAAACTTTATTTAGTACTCACTATCATGAGTTAACCCAGATGAATGAAAGATATCCATCAATCAAAAATATTCATGTTTCAGCAACCCTTGATAATGGTTCACTTGTATTTTTACATAAAATAAAAGATGGAGCAGTAGATAAAAGTTATGGGGTTCATGTGGCGGCACTGGCGAAGATGCCCAAGGAAATCATTGATAATGCTGAAAAAATCTTAGCCTCATATGAAGGAACCGAGATAAAAAAGAAAGTGGTATCATCACAGTTAGAATTTAATTTTGAAGAAGATAAAAAGAGTGATATTATAAAAGAAGAATTAGATAAAATTGACCCACTTAAAATAACGCCAATTGATGCTATAAAGATATTATATGAATTAAAAGAGAAAATAAAATAAGCCAAAAGTAGGGCTTATTTTATTTTGAATAAAAAGTGTCATATTAATTTGAAAATTTTGGTTAATATAGTTAAATGACTTTTATCCTCAATATATTTGGTTGTTAAAACCAACAATAAATTTACCATTGTCTTTCATTAATTTAGCTTCATAATTAGTTAAGAACCTTGGCGCGCCATTTTTTCTTTCATTTCTTTTTCGTAATTATCAAGAATAGCCAATTTAGCCACTGATAACTCGATTAATGCTTGAATATCTTCTTTTTCGTCGTCATCATCATCAAGAATAGCTAAAATTTGATTATAAATATCAATATGCCTTAATATTTGCTTTCTTCTGCCATCAATTTTAGAAAAGGTAAAATTCTTATCTTTAGAATTAACAGCTTTAAGTTTAGTTCCACAATTAGAAATAACACTAGATAAAAGCCCTAATTTTTTACAATGTTTATTAAATTCAAAGCAAACATCTTCAAATAAATCAATATTATCTTTCCTAAAATCGAAAATGGTGCGAAAGTCTGGTTTAACATTTTTTAAAAGCCACATATATTCAATATTATATTGCGCCTGATACATAAGTTTGCGAGAAGAACGAATGCCTTGTATATACCCGTAAATATACAGTTTAAGTAAATCAGCAGGATTGTATGGTCTGTTATCTTTAGTAGTTCCACATTTAAACTCAGAAAGGTCAAAACTATTAACAAAATCATCAATAACACGAACAATACTATCTTGAGGAATTAATTCGCCAAGATGAGTAGGAAATAAAGTAAGCTGATCTCTATTTCCCGAAGATTTATAACGTTGGTTCATAAAATCACATCATTTCTATATATAAAATTATACCATAATCCTAAAAAAATAAAAAATTAACTTTCGAGGTTAACATCATAGACTTTTTAAGGTATAAAAATTAACTTGACACGGGGGGGGTCATTTATATAATTAGATAGAAAATAG
>CAZPSA010000019.1:0-20021 GCA_964589375.1 uncultured Clostridium sp. | reverse complement strand
CATGTCAAGTTAATTTTTACCATCAAAAAAGTCTATGATATTAACCATAGACTTTACTGTTTCTAATTACTTATTTAAAAAATCAATTATCTTTCTCATCTTCAAATCATATTTAACTGCTTCTTCGCCGCCAATCATTGAAAGCAATTCATCTTTAGCCATATCATACTCTTTAGCAAGCTTATTAATTTCAGTTTCTAATTCTTCACTACTTACTTCGATTTTTTCTTTAGCACCGATTTCTTCTAAAGCAAATCTTGCTTTAACTCTCATAGTACAATCTGGTTCAAGCATTTTTTTCATACTTTCCATATCAGACTTAGTAAATTCAAGATATTGTTCTAAAGTTAGACCCTGCATTTGCAATTCTTGACGATACTTATTAATAGTACTATTAATTTCGTTTTCTAATATTTCAGGATTTATTTCCATTTCTGCCTGTTCAACTATTTTCTTAATAATCTCATCAATATATTTATTTTCCGCTTCTTGTTCTTTGTGTTCCTTTAAATGTTCTAAAACATGAGATTTTAATTCTTCCTCTGTTTTCACATCATCATAACCTAAATCTTTATAAAATTCTTCATTCAATTCAGGTAAAACACGTTTCTTAATACCTAATAATTCTACATTAAAAGTAACATCTTTATTTTTTAATTCATCAAGATAGTTTTCGGGAAATTTAAGTTCTAATGTCTTTTTATCTCCAATAGACATCCCAATTAATCCTTCTTCAAATCCTGGAATAAATGTATTTGATCCTATTTCTAAAGGATAATTTTCACCTTTTCCACCATCTAAAGCTTTACCATCAACAAATCCTTCAAAATTAATTATTGCAGTATTACCACTTTCTAACTTACCATCACTAACTTCGATAATGTCAGCAAATCTATCCCTTAAATGAGTAATTTCATGTTCAACTTCTTCATCAGTAACTGCAACTTTTTCTTTTTTAATTCCAAGATTTTGATACTTGCCTAATTTTACCTCCGGTTTTTCAATAATAGTAAATTTAAAAGTTACATCATTTTCACAAATATGAGTGATATCAACTTGTGGTTCACAAACTGGCTTTAAAGCATTATCCTTAATTACTTTAATATAAGCTTCATTAACAATCATATCAACTGCGTCCATAAAAAGAGACTCAATTCCAAACTTTTTGATATAAATGTCTTTAGGACAATTACCTTTTCTAAAACCATCTACTTTTAAATCTTTTTTTCTCATATTAAAAGCATCATCAAGTGCTTTGGCCCACTTTTCGCCTTCAAAAGTTATTTCTATTTCTTTAACATTTTTCATTTTTTCCTCCTCGTTAAATCTTCCACTATTATACTTGATACAGGCACTTTATGCAAGAAAAACCACTTACTTATCATGGCGTAAATTATCCTTGCAAAATAATAAGATATTAAAAAATCGTTATGCTAATTTAACGATTTTAATTTTATAAGAACCAGTTGGAGATTCAACTTCAATAATATCTCCTTCTCTTTTTCCAAGAATAGCTTTTCCAATTGGTGATTCGTTTGAAATTTTATTTTCAAAAGGATCTGCTTCCATTGAACCAACAATACTATAAACTTCTTCTTCATTATCATCTACATATTCAATAGTAACAGTCGAACCTAAACCAACAACATGGCTTTCAGTCTTTTCAATAATTTTAGCATTGTTTAGCATATATTCAATTTCCTTAATACGAGCTTCTACTTCTGCTTGAGCAGTTCTAGCTGCATCATAATCGGCATTTTCAGATAAATCACCTTGAGCTCTAGCATCTTTAATTGCTTCTATAATTTCAGGTCTTTTTTCATTCTTTAATTCATTTAATTCAGTTTCTAATTCTAGAAAACCTTCACTAGTTAATAAAATTTCTTTTTTTGGCATTTAAATCCAACCCTTTCTAAAATTAAACTTATATAAGGATACTACAAATGATCTGCTTTGTCAAATACTTTTTTGCGCAAAATATCATATTTGCTTACTGGTAAATTATCTTTAATTTTTATTATCATCTGGGCATGATTTGCCGTATCAATCATATTATCCTTATCATCATATATTGTATTAATTGTATAATCAAAAGTTTCATAATTCGGACTTATAAATTGAATTACATCACCCGTTTTAAAATGATTTCTTTGTTCAAGCGTTATAACACCATCTTGATTGTCAAGTACCACTGCTAAAAAGTCTTGATTTGATAATTCATTAGTCCCTTCTGTGTAATACTGTTCACTAACTCCCGGAAAATTATTAAAAAACTGCGGTGTACTTTCCCTATTAGCGCATCTATTTAATACATTTAGATAATACTTAGTATATGCTTCATTTAAAGTATTATTCATAATATGATCAATTATACGACGATATGATAATAAAACCGTGGCAATATAATAAATACTACGCATTCTTCCTTCTATTTTAAAAGATACAACCCCCACATTAATCATGTCTTTTATATTTTCAATCATATTAAGATCTTTAGGACAAATTTGTAAATTATTACTTAAAACATTACCTTCATCAAAATATTTAAAATCCCAACGACAAATTTGGGCACAACCTCCACGATTAGCATCTCTATTAGTGGCATAATTACTCATTATACACCTACCACTTACTGCCGTACACATTGCCCCATGAATAAAACACTCTATGTCTAAATTAGTATAGTCTTTGATGTCAATAATATCTTCTTTCATGGCTTCTCTGGCTAACACAACTCGGCTAGCACCAAGCTCTTTATAAAATAAAGCAGTTTCTCTGTTTAACGTACTAGCTTGAGTAGATATATGTAGTTCCATTTTAAGATGCAGTTTTTTCCATAAATTCATAACCGCAATATCACTTACTATTATGGCATCCACTTGAAACTCATCTAATTTTTTTAAATAATCTTCTAAACCCATAAAGTCTTCATCATGAAAAATAATATTTACAGTTACATATACTTTTTTATTAATATTATGAGCATAAATACAAGCATCTTTTATTTCATCTAAAGAAAAGTTTTTGGCATTAGCCCTAAGACTATAATTTCTGCCACCAATATATACTGCATCAGCTCCATAATGAAAAGCAATAATCATTTTTTCAAAATCCCCAGCTGGACTTAACAATTCGATCATTTAACATCACCAATCCTATAAATAGTTTTGTTTTCATAAAAACGATTATCAAAATCAATTTTTTTCCCATTTATAGCTTCTAGGATATCATCCGCAGTAAGCTCATTAGGATCAACATAATAAAATTTTATTTTATCATCATTAAAGTTATTTATTTCATGAATTAAATTAAAATACTTATGATAAAAAAACATAGTTCCATATCTATTTTCCACTGCTAAAAACTCAGTATCTTGTCCAGTTTTAAGAATAGCTTTTTTAATAAGTTTAAATCCTTTAAATACATTATAATTAGTTAAAAGATATCTTCTTGAATACATAGCTGAATTTAAACCTAGTACAGGTAAAATAATATTACCTTTTACATTATTTAAAATATAATTAATCTCATCTTTAACTAATTCATTAGCTAAAACAACCCCAGAAACTCTATCTAGCCAAACATTTATTGCTTCTTTGCTAACTGGAGCATGCATTTGGTTCCAAAAAAGAGATATATCTTCATTTTTTAAAACTTGATATACAGCAATATCTTCAAAAAATATCCCTTTAACAAAACTTAAACCTTCTTTTATTTTTAAAAAGTTATCCAAAGCTTCCTTATCAAATATACGATTAATAAGTAAATAGATGCTCCCAGACAATTTTTTTAAATCTTCCAAATTAAATGTATTATAACCAACACTAAACCCTTCTAAAGCAAAAAGAAAGTTAGTAATTCCCACTTTCTCATATTTTTCTATTTCATCTAAATTATTAATCCGAACAATAATCTTATCTTTTTTCATTATTACGTTTAAAGCTTACTGATAAGCCATCTCCTATTTCATAAAATTTTGTTACATAATCTTCATTATTGTTTAAGAATTCAATATAATTTTCAATTTTAGTAACAATACCTTTTAGATTTTTGCTCTTAATTGAGCTTTTATTTTTTACTAAGCCATGAAAGTTTAAATTATCCGTTATAATAACTCCCCCTGGGGTCAAATAATGGCAAAACTTTTCAAAGTATTTTATATAACCACCTTTAGCAGCATCAATAAATATTAAATCATAGCTCCTACCAGCTAAATTAACATCTAAAGCATCATTGTATACTATTTCAATTCTTTTATCTAATCCACAGCTATTTACATTTTTAACTGCTTCACGATATCTTTTTTCATCTCTTTCAATCGTAGTAATTTCAACAGTATCGTTGGCATTTGCCATTAATATTGCTGAATAACCTATCGCCGTACCAATTTCTAAGACCTTTTGGACATTATTTAATCTAATATATTTCATTATAAATTTGATACTATCTAGTTCAATTATTGGTATATTGTTTGCTTCAGCATATCTTTCCATCGAAAGGATTGTTTCTTTCATATTATGCACTCCTTAATATTCATACCATAAACCGTCTTTTTTTAATTTAGCAACGGTTTGGGTATGTTCTTTATATGTTATATCAAAATATGTTTTACCATATTTATCAGCGACAAAATAATAATAGTCATGTTCTTCCGGTTCAATTGTCGCAGCAATACTCGCAAGTGATGGTGATGCGATTGGTCCAACCGGAAGGCCAATTATTGGACAAGTAGATCGCGAACTAGTATTGTAAGCATTACAATTTTCTAAATTTTTAATCGAAAGATCCTTATCAAATTCTTTTTTTACACCATAATAAGTCGTAACATCAGAACCTAATGTCTCTCCATTTTTCAAACGATTATAAAATACTCCCGCAACTCCTTTTCGATCATTACTATTTGAGCCTTCCAACTCAACAATTGATGATAAAGTTAAAATTTCATGAACACTATAATCAGATAGTTCAATATCTTCTTTATAATCATTAAGTTTTTGTCCCATATTATAAAGCATTGTATTTAATATTTCTTCAATTGTAGAATTCTTTTTTAAGTTATATGTATCAGCAAAGAAATAGCCTTCTAAAGGATAATATATTTTTTCATCCTTAACTTTTTCCGTAACAAACCAATACTTATCAATCGCGTTATTAATAAATGCTTCACTATTAGCAACTTTTAAAACTTCTTCTTCTGTATAATCAAAATATTCAGCTATTTTTTTAGCATGATCCTTTAGTCTTTTTCCTTCAATAAAAGTTACGGTAATTCCCGCATTTTCAATCGATTTATTACTACTTATAACATTAATTATCTCATCGACACTCATACTTTTAGATAAATTATACGTACCGGCATACAATTCAGTATTTATATTAAATCTAATATAAACTTTAAAAAACAGTGCATTTTTTATTAATCCAGCTTTTTCTAATTCATCAGCAATCATATTTTTAGAAGTACCAGATTTAATTTCGAATTTAACTGTATCATCAGAATTTTTATTGACAGGAGATAAAAAAATACTAGATGCAATAACAAAGCAAACTAAAATAAGAATTATAAGTGAAAAGCAGATTAAAAGAACTCTTGTTAAAGCTGAATTTCCCCTCTTTAATTTAGTCATTATTCATACCTGTCTTTTCTTGTAAGGAAGCTAAAATATCTTCAATCGCCGTCCATTCTTCTTCAGTTTCAATTTTCTTAAGTTCATTAGAATTTCCATCTTTATCATATGTATTGGCATACACTTTAACATTACCATTTTCATCTAAAGAATTATCTGTAAAAACAATATAGCTTTTATTAAATTCATCAGAATCAAAGGTAAAAAGAAGATCACATTCAATTTCCTCTCCCTTATTATTTTTTATTGTAAATGTATTACTACCATTATTTTTCATTTATTAACCTACTTTCCTTAAATATGTTTCTAGTATTATTGTTGCAGATAATTCATCTATTACTTCTTTTCGTTTTTTTCTTTTTACATCATCATTAATTAAAATATTTTCTGCTTCAACAGTACTTAATCTTTCATCAATTAATATTATTTCTAAATCAGTTTTAGTTTCTAGAATTTTTTTAAAATTCAAACTACGTTCTGAGGCAAAACCAAGCGTATTATCCATATTTTTGGGCAAACCTAAAACTAGTATCTCTATATTTTCCTGCTTTATAGTTTTTACAACTTCCTCAGCGGCTGTTTCATAATCAGTAAATCTTATTAGTTTATATGGGTACGCAATAATCCCATCTTTATCTGATAAAGCTAATCCTAGCGTTTTAGTTCCCAAATCCATGCCTAAGCATTTCATATTTCTAAATAACTTTCTAACAAAACCATCATTATTTTAGTTCGATCTATTTTTTTAATTTTTTCTCTTGCATCTTTATAAGATGAAATATATCCCGGATCCCCACTAATTAAATAACCTACAATTTGGGCAATAGGATTATAGCCTTTTTCTTTTAGGGCATTATATACTTCAATTAAAGTCGTATTAATAAGAGCTCTTTCAATTTCTTCGCTGTCAAAAAGGTTTGTTTTATCTAACATATTTACCACCTCTAAACAACGTAATTGTATCAAATTTATTTGATATATTCAAGGCAACTATATAACATATTTAATATTTTCCTGATAGTTATTTATTTTTCCAACTACCCCATATATAATGACTTCTAAATTGTTTTCTTGATAGTTTTTAATAACATTAGAAAAGGAAAATGAATCTAATAACATAATAAAGTCCAGTTTTTGATAATCTTTAGGTCGATTAAGAGCATAGCTTATAATTCCCCTTTTATAAGTCTTGGCCGGAGGTATATCTTTAATATAATCATAATTAAATGAACAAATATAATAATTATTTTGATTATTTAAATATTTTGTAATATCAACTTTCTCTTTTAATTCAATAATAATTATGCGGTTTTTATATTTTTTTACTACTTCCTCTAGTTTCGCTATTTTTTCTTTATTCTTAATACCAAAATTTAATTTAATAAGTTCTTTATACGGATAGTTTTTAACTAAGCCCTTACCATCTGATACCCTAGAAAGAAAAGAATCATGAATAATAACCGGGATATTATCTTTGGTTAATCTTACATCAAGTTCTATCCCCTCATAACCATTATTAAAGGCATTATCAAAAGCAGATATAGTATTCTCCCTTATGTTTTCATTAAATAATCCTCTATGAGCTATAAACAAAAAAATCACCTAATAAATTATATTAAGCGATTATTCTTTTATTTCTAATTCTTTAGTTTGCATTAAATCTCTTAAAGCATCATCAACAGTTGTTGGTTCTTTGTCCTCATTTATTACTTGGCTATTATTTACCTCTTGTTTTTCATCTACTGAATTTTTAGATAAAGTTTTCTTTTGTTTTTTAGGTTTTCGAAAGAAAATAAAGTATGCAGCTAATCCAATTATAATAGCCCCACCAAGTGAAATCAAAACTATTAGAAGCGTATTATTTTGGCTATCATCTTTTTTATCAGCAATTATTGGAACTGTAGTGGTAGTAGTTTCTTCCGGTTCAAATTCAGCACGAGTTAAAGTAATATTATAAATCTTCTTTTCTGTTGTTTCAGCAGAAGTAACAGTTATTGTAATTACATTATCTCCTACTTTTAAATCTTCATTACCTTTTATCTTAACATCAGCATTTTCATCTTCAGGAATTGCCACCAATTCAACCGTAGTTGTTTCATAAGGTACAGTTGCAGTATAATCTAAAACTTCATTATTAAATTTTTCAGTTAATTCATAGCCACTTATACTTAAGGAAGATAGTTTATTAGACCCATCTGTTGTTTCCCCACGATATATTATAAATTTATAAGTTTCAGTATTTTTGCCATCCTCACTAGTTATAGTAAAGGTCGCTTGATTTTTACCCATTACTAAATTAAGTTTATTAGGAGTATCACTATTGGCACTACAACCAAGAGTACAATTTACTTCTAAAGTTGTACCGGTTTGCTCATAAGTTGGTAAAATTGTTATTTGTTTTATAGTATCTTTATTTACATAAACTTTATATTCTTTAACATTTGAAGAAAAAGCTGGTTTCATTGTTGTATTATTTATCTTTAAATCTGTAATCTTTGCACTAGTGTTTTTAATTCTTTCAGTTGTCTTTTCAACATATTTTAGTGTTACTTCTTTTTGAATATAACCATTCATTTCATATACAATATCATCATGCAGAATTTTCTTAATACTAACAGTAACTTTTTCATTGCTACTAGAAAGGTTTGTTACTTTAAATTTAGCAAGAACACCATCTTTAAAGTCTTCAGTTGTTGTATTTACCCAAAGAGTATTCCCATCAAAATTAGTTGAGTAACCTAAATTATCAGATTTATCCTCAGTTAATTTTATTTTAGTTGCATCATAATCTAATTCTACAACAATTTTTTCTGCTCCAGAACCATTTGTTACAATATTAATGGTAAGTTCTCCATCTTTTTCATTTTCAATAACATTTGAAATATTCATATCAAAGTTAAGCGCATTAACGTTGATTATTCCTATAAAAAACATGATTAATATTATAAATATATTTTTTAACTTAAATTTAAATTTCATTTAAACAACCTCTTTACTATCATGATTTAATTTTACCATACTTCTTTATTTTTTCAAGTCCTAACCAATTATATTAGCTTGAGAAGTATTTCATTCATAACATATATCTTTTTAGGATTTATAAAAACATAACCATCTTTATAAACTAATTCTTTTTCTCTAATTAGAGGTTTTATAGGAAAAACATCTTGCATATTTACCCCAAATTTATCGTAAAAGCTTTCTAAGTTTATTCCTTCCATTTTTCTTAAACCAAGCATTACATGATATTCCATTATTTCTTGTTTTGATAAAAGGGCTTCATTTAATCTAAAATTTCCTTTTTCATATTCATTTATACTTTTAGTATTATCATATCTAAAACCATTAATATAACCAGACGCTCCAAGACCAAACCCATAATATTCTTCGTTGTTCCAGTATGCAAGATTATGCTTAGAATGATAAGAATTTAAAGCAAAGTTACTTACTTCATAATGAAGATAGTTTTTCTTTTTTAATTTTTTACAAATATATTCATACATTTTGGCATCTAATTCTTCATCAATATAAGTTACTTTATCATTTTTTATTTTAGTATGATCTTCAATAATTAAACTATAAGTACTAATGTGTTCTGGTTTTAATTTTAGGAATAATTTAACATCTTTTTTTAATGTATCTAGCGTTTCATTTGGCATGGCATACATTAAATCTAAATTAATATTATTAATTCCATAATATCTAATTAAACTCATTTTCTTTTTAATATCTTCAAAATCAGCTTGTCTATTTAAGAAAGCTAAATTATTTTTATCAAAGGACTGAACCCCCATACTTATTCGGTTTACTCCCACTGCCGCTAATTTACTTAATAATAAATCGTCTATATCTTCGGGATTGCACTCAAAAGTAAATTCACAATTTTTACTTTTTTTAATACCACTAATAATGTTAAAGAAACGATCAAGTTCTAAAGGCGCTAAAGCTGATGGCGTACCACCACCAACATAAAGCGTTTCAACTTCTTCGCCAAAATAGAAATCATTTATTTCTTTTTCTAGGCCATCTAAATATTTATTTACAAATTCGCCATTATATATTAATTTACAAAAATCACAATAAGAACATATATTGCGGCAAAATGGCACATGAATATATACACTTCTAGTCATTTTAGCCTCTAATCTTCATTACTCAAAATACTTAGGAAAGCTTCTGGTGGAACTTCAACGGAACCAATCATTTTCATTTTTTTCTTTCCTTCTTTTTGTTTTTCGAGAAGTTTACGTTTTCTTGAAACATCTCCACCATAACATTTCGCTAAAACGTTTTTCCGCATCGCACTTATGTTTTCACGGGCAATTACTTTGGTTCCCAAACTAGCTTGAATAGGAACTTCAAAAAGCTGTCTAGGAATAAGAGTTCTTAGTTTCTTTGTGATCCCAACGGCGCGATGATAGGCAGAGTCTTTATGTACTATTAAGCAAAGAGCATCAACTATTTCCCCATTAATTAAAATATCCATCTTAACTAAAGGACTAACTTTATAATCTGATAACTCATAATCAAATGAAGCATAACCTTTAGTATAGCTTTTTAATTTGTCAAAAAAATCATATACAATTTCTGCTAGTGGAAGTTCATAATGAATGTTTACTCTTGTTTTATCAATAAATTCAGTTGTTTTATATATACCCCTTTTTTCTTGACATAATTCCATTATTGGACCAATATACGTACTTGGCACTAAAATACTAGCTTTAACAAAAGGTTCCGCAATAGATGCTATTTTAACTTTATCTGGCATTTCGTAAGGATTATCTACCATCACTACTTCATTATTAGTTAGTTTTACCTCATAAACTACCGAAGGACTAGTAGCAATAATATCAATATTAAATTCTCTTCTAATTCTTTCTTCAATTATTTCCATATGTAATAATCCTAAAAAACCACATCTAAAACCAAATCCTAATGCTTCACTTGTTTCCGGTTCAAACGTTAAAGATGCATCATTTAGTTTTAATTTTTCTAAAGCTTCTTTTAAGGCATCAAATTTATTTGGCTCAATTGGATATATTCCACTGTATACCATTGGTTTAACTTCTTTATACCCATCTAAAGGCTCAGTAGCTAAATTACTTTTAGTTGTAATTGTATCGCCTACTCTTACTGTATCAATGGATTTAATACTGCCACTTACCCAGCCAACCGAACCCGCAGATAATTCATTTAACAATTTTTCCTGTGGAGTATGAACACCAATTTCAACTACTTCATATTCTGCTCCTGTACTCATCATTACCATTGTATCGCCCTTTTTAATTGATCCACTTTTTACGCAAATAGAAGCAATAACACCACGGTAAGGATCAAAGTAAGAATCAAAAATTAAAGCCTTCGTTTCTTCACAAGTAGCTTTTGGTGGCTTAATCTTTTTTATAACCTCATCAAGTAATTCCTCTACGCCTTCCCCAGTTTTACCAGAACAAAGAATTATTTCTTCTTCTTTAAAACCTAATACTTCATTTAATTCTGCCTTAACTTTTGGAACATCAGCATTAGGCAAATCAATTTTATTAATAACTGGAATTATCGTCAAATCACTATTTAATGCCAAATATAAATTTGCTAAGGTTTGAGCTTCAATCCCTTGTGTAGCATCTACCACTAAAAGAGCTCCATCACAAGCTGCCAAACTGCGGGATACTTCATACGAAAAATCAACATGTCCAGGAGTATCAATTAAATGCATGGTATAACCCTTATAATTAAGCCTTACCGCATTTAACTTGATAGTTATTCCTCTTTCTCTTTCAATATCCATACTATCTAAGTACTGCTCTTTCATCTCTCTTTTGGTAACAGCTCCAGTTATTTCTAAAATTCGATCAGCAAGGGTACTTTTTCCATGATCGATATGCGCTATAATACAAAAATTCCTAATATGATCCATAAAATCACTCTTTCACAAAATAATTGTACCAACTATCTGCTAAAAAGTCATCACCAAAAAATTAAAATTTCTGCCAAAACATCTACACATTCTTATCTTTTATTGTCTTTAAATAAACGTCATACAAGTATAATCCTTGTAATTTGATACTCATACTATATAATTCTTCAATCATTTGCTTAGAATACTTTAGTTGTCTTTTCTTACTTTTAGCATAAAATGAGGTTAATTTCTATACTTTCGTATTTCCTTTTATTTATTATGTTTTATTATTATTCTTTTTCATAATTTAACATACTTTTTCAAGTTTTTAGTAACTATTTAGTACCTAAAAGGAGTGATTAAAAATGTATTGTAAACATTATTGTATTAGAAGTAAAAAAGGAATTAAATTTAGTTATTGTCGATTATTTAGAAAAGAAATAACATCTTCCTGTTGTCGGGAATGTGATAGTAAAGAATACAAACAATATAAAACTATGAAATCTCGCACAAACAAGCAAGCCAAGAAAGAAAAAGGAAGATTTAGTATAATCTATCAAGATTTAACAAAATGCGCTATATGCGGGCTAAAAATATGTATTAACAAACATGAAGTGTTTTATGGTAAAAACAGACAAAATTCAATTAAATACGGATTAGTCATACCACTTTGTTTTAACCATCACACTGGAAACGACGGAATTCATAAAAATCATGCAATGAATATATACTATAGAAAATTATTTCAATTAAAGTGGGAAAAACTTTACGGAAATAGAAAAGAGTTTACCAAAGTGTTTGGACAAAATTATTGCAAAGAAAAAGAAGATAGATCAAGTAATTAACACTAACCTATCTTCTATTTTTTTATTGTCTTGGCTTTCCTTAAACATGCGGGTCCAAATTTTTTATCTTGAGTTAAACCATACTTTTTTTGATATTCTAATACTGCTTTTTCTGTAGCTGGTCCAAATGAGTTATCGATTGCTAGATTTAAATCTAAACACCAATTTAAAAATGCTTGAATTAAACCTACATTAGCGTCTTTATCTCCTCTTTTCCAACCATAAATACCAAGCCTCAATTTAGGAAATTGGCCTTGATACGTTTTCATTTCTTCTTCGGTATATACAGCTTCATTTAAATATTTCGTTGGATTTATTCTTTTGCTAGAACTATAACCAGTTGCAACTTCAAAATGCAGATGACGTCCATAAGAACGTCCAGTATTACCAATAACACCAATTACAGTTGTTTCATCAACAACATCGCCTACTTTTACAGGAAGCCCTGTTTTTAAGTGAGCATATCTTGTAAACATACCATTGGGATGCTTAATTAAAACATAGTTTCCCCAGGTTGCGCTACCCGTTGACTTTACATTATTAACTTGATTATCTTTTATCTCGTAAACGGTGCCTTTTGCATTTGCATGAACTTTGTTGTTTTCTTCATTAGAACTATAACCAATATCAACACCTTTATGCTTTAATGGTTTGTAAGCTTGCGTTATTCTTTCACTACTTCTTTCAACTACTCTATACATAATTAAAGTTCCTCTTTCTTTTTACTTATTTCAGCCACATCATATAATCCGCTTGCACACAGAGAACTAATAATACAACTAATCATTGATGATAATAAATTTGTATCTAATTCAACAAGCCAGACTATAAACCCACTTAAAATGCCAACAACGACACTTTGAATTGGAATATACTTTTTATTAACCAATCCTATTTTTTTTGTTAATTCTCCTAATATCAAAGTTACAAATGCAACTACACCACTAATTGTTAATTCCATTAAATCTTTCCTTCTTTCTTTAAATTTTCCCATTTGTCATGCACATAAGAATTACCACCATGCGAATTATAGTAGTCATATAATTCATGTGCTCTTATTTTTTGTTCTATTGAAATAGAGTTAGTATCTGCTAACTCCATCAAATTTATTAAACTCGTTTTTATATTTTCCAAATTATTTTTACTAGTTTTTTCATCGATATCGTTAATCTTGTTTTCAATTGGTTCTAGTCTACTATCTATTATTTTACTAAGAGATTTAACAAGTCCTTTTTTTAAATAAACAACGGCTCCAATTAAACCTACTAAACAAGATAACGCTGCTGATATTTGTCCTATTGTTATATTTTCCACTTTTCTCCTCTCTTTAAGAAACTCTTTTGTAAATGTAGCAAGTTATATATGGCTGTAAATTACCACTATCACCAGAACCAGTTTCATCTATAGCGCCAACTTGACCAGCGTCAACTGTTCCACTTCTTTCAGATAAACTGGTTGTTGGTATACCTTTAACAAAATTTCCACTACTATTATCAGTAACAAAGCCATAAGCATGTCTATGTTTTTCCAGATATTTACTACCTCCCGTTTTTTCAACAGTATTAAAATTATCATCAGAAGTATCGACACAAACTGGAACTCGTCCAGAACCCCATAAAATCCAAGTTCCTTGCCCGTATATCTCATTTGGGTTTGTTGATACTGTTGTTAAGTATAAGCTTCCGACTGGATGCACGAAATTAAATAAATTTTTTGCATTCAATGGCGTTGATGTGTCCGGAAAGTCTTTCAAATTCATATTTACGTTATTTAGTTTCTTCTCTATGATTTTTAAATTTTATGATACTCTTTTCCAGTATGCTGCAACTTCATATGGATTTAAGATATTCATTGGCGCAGTTTCCCAATTCTCACGGTTAATATAAAATTGGCTATTAGCCCATGTGTTCATAATGCCATCCCAAATCATTTCGCTTTGCGGTAAACCAAAGCTCGTTCCTGAGTTCTCATCACTAGCCCAAATTTGATGTGTATGATTAGCAACTTCTTCAGCAGTTTGCGTATGAGTTTTACTACCACCTGTTTTTCCAACAGAATTAAAATCGTCATCATTCGGGTTATAGCCAACTGGCATTCTTCCTACAAAGGTTCTTTCCCATTGAAAACCAAGATAATTGCTATGGTCTTCACTATCGAAAAAAATCGTAACTTTTCCTACTGGAAAAATTAGATTAAGTAATTCATTAAAATTATAATTTAAGTTTTTTGCATTTAAGGGTGTTGATGTATCTGGGTAATCTTTAAATTCTATTAACGCCATAGAGAAGCACCTCTATTTAATAGAAAAGAGCAAGAATAATAATTATCCCTTGCCCCTTCTATTGAGGTGTCGTTACTAAATAACTGCACCCCCCTTCAAATCGAATTTTTGACATGTCGAATGTATGTATGTATGTATGTATGTATGTATGTATGTATGTATGTATGTATGTATGTAGAATTTTCACGCTACACTTGATTTTTGTCAAGTATTTTTTCATATTATTTTTCATTATTTTTCCTTTCTTATCAATCAAAATTTGTATAACCTAAAATATTCAATATAGCAATTACATACCCAGTTTTTGAAAGTGTATTTGTTATATCTGTTGAATAATTACCTGAATATGACGGAATGCTATCTGCACTCTCTATTATTAAACGATGAGACCCCCTTTCACTAAAGTAAGATGAAATATCTACTGTAGATACAATTTCCATTTCGTGATTTGCATCACTCGGAGTTTTAGCTGTAAAGCTTCCACCACTAAAAGCATTTAATAATTCGCTCTTACTTTCTTCATTTATCATTGCACCATCACTGTTAACCATAAATTCAAAATACAGATTATTAGCGCTGGTAGACTTATAAACTCTTATATTTTCACTTTTACCCCAAAATGAAGCCCCAGAACTGTCATCGTGCCATTTAACTGGAACATGTATCAATACTAAGTTAGCTGCTTTGATAGTAAAATCATTAGGAACATAAGCATCAACAACAAGCTTACTTTTATAATTTGTTTCATCAGCCATAATCGAATAAAAACCTAATTCTTTAAAGTGATTATCACTTAAAAATTGTAAATTAGTAAGCAGTCCATCGCCGCCAATAACTTTGCCTCCGGATGGCAAAAATATATTACCAGAAAGACTTGCATTAACAGTTTCAATCGAACCATCTTCTAACACTTTAAAATTATTATTGGCTGTTACAATTCCTTCCAAAGATATTTTAGGAGCTAAAATTTTTGCACCATCCCTAGACAAATTAATTTGACTTATAACCTCGTCCTTATTTACTTTATTTTGGACTTTTAAATCAATTTGATCTGTAATTGAAATCAACGCTTGAGTTTCACTTTTTGATGCAAATATATTAGTAAACTTATTTTCTGTAATATATTCACAACTATAATTTAACTCAGTCCAATATTTCATAGTTAGATAAGTATCATTCTTAAAAGTAGGTAATTTTATTTCGCCAAGTTTATAAACTATTTCGTCTGATAACTCATACATAGATGAATTATTAACTCCTACTCGTTGAATAATATTACAGACATTATTATCAAACCTTATTTCATCATAGACCTTAGTTCCATCAGCCATTGTTAAAGTTCTTAAAGGTATTGGCGAATTTACATAAACCGTTTTAACATTATCAAGATTATTTTCTTCGACCCAACTACCATCTACGCACCTATAAAACTTTCCATTTATACCGCCAACATTGTATATTTCAGCTTGATTATTAACACTTGGCAAAACATCACAGCAAACTACTTTTTCATTAGAAAAAATAAGCGTATAAAGTGTTAAAACGCTAGGAAAAGTATTACTTGATGGAAAAACCATATTAAGGTATAGTTCTTTAACATTAAAACCATTAATTACTAAGCTTCCGACAGCAGCAACAGAATTTGGCGTATTTAATAATTTAACATAACCTGTACCAGTAACATTTTTAATACAATCGTTAATCAAAGAAGTCTGCTGCTCTACAAATAAAGTTATACTATCAACGGTTTGTTCCAAAAGAGTTTTGGCTACATAATCAGCATATACCTCAGATTTAAAATCCGTTAGCAAGCCCGCAACTGACTGAGCATATTCATCATTTGTATAGTCTGTCGCTTTTACCCAATCGCTATCTTGATAATCTCCTTCTTCCCGCGAAGTTCGACATCTATAAATATCTTTATCATTTTTAATCCATATATCGCCAACGTCATATGGCGGTGCTGGAGTATCAACAAAGGTTCTTCTTTTTGCATCTGCTGTATCTTTTGCTGAGTTTGCTAAAGCCAAAGCTTCTGCCACATCACTATCACTTATTTTTAACCATTTATATTCTTCATCATCTAAAACAAATCTATAAGCATAACCTGTATCTTGATCATAATATAAATCTCCTAAATGATTATTCTTAATTTTATCATCGTTCCATTCGTGAGCTGGAGAATTATCTAAAGTTGGAACACCACTATAAAACCAAGTAGTTATATTACCATCTACTTGGTTTTGAATTTTTTCTAAATTATTCGTGGTTGCTTTAATAAATTCTTCTAATATTTTATCAGTTGCAGTAATTTTTTCTTTATAATTTGATAAGATTTTATTATATGTAGTTAAGTTTTCTAAACCATATCGTCTTATTAAATCTTCCGCAGTTATTGGCTTTGTTTTATCTCTTATATTAATCGACATAAACTTTTCCCCCTTTAACTTCATAATCTAACATCTCTAAAATGCTTGTTTTTTCCTCATTAGAAATATTTTTATTTAGGACATAATTTATTACCGTCTCATCATATTTAGGCATACTATAACCATTTAAATTACATAAAATAGCCTTTTGGGCAACATTAAGATTTAATCCATTAATATACTTTACTACTTTTAACTTTTTACTTCCACTAATACTATTACCCTCATCGTCTTTATCTGCCGTAAATTCTTGAGATTTTATTAAATAAAAATCACCAATATTCCCTATTTTTGAATAAGCATATGCTTTTTTATAATTCTTCGATATGGCTTCATCTAAAACTTCGCTTTGGGCAACATTATACGAATAGTTAACTATATTATTTATAACATCTGCTTGTTCATCTATAGATAACCCATTATAAGCAGAATTTTTTAACAATTTTTCAATACTACTCTCAATTATATTTCCAGATACCTTTTGAAATTCAGCTCTTTGTTTTGAAGAAAGTATAATTTTCTCATTATCTTTATTAACATAATAAGACGCTACACGAGGCATTAAAGTTTTATCACCAGTTTCATTATATAATCTATTAATTTCTGCAGCGCTTTTACTAATATTTTCTGTATTAACATTAGCAGGATTTAAAAAGACATTAAATATATTATTCTTTCCACCATATTTTTGAATTTCTCTACCCATTGTATCAACCGCTGGAGCCAAAGTTTTACTAGCACCTGGTATTTTTGCTAAAGCACTATTTAGGGCAGTTTTTAGCGGTTTGCCATATTCATATGATGTTCTTTGCGTTCCATCTACCATATCGGCGATTTGCTTAGAAAAAGTAGGTATTGCTCTTGCAGGAAGCTCTAATATTGCTTGTCCTAAGCCAGATATAAGACCATCATTATTGTTTATAACATCATTAATACCTTGAAAAAACGACTGTTCTAACAATACACTTCCAGCTGTATCTAAAGAGCTAACTATTCCCTCAAGCAATGCTTGACCTTTATTATTCTTTGATTTTACGATGTTAGCTGTAATTGATAAAGGCGCCGCCAAAGGTTGAGCCCAATCATATTGGAAAGTTTTATTTCCTATTTTGATTGAATATGAGCTTATTCCTAAAGTGTTTTTCAAAAAATTTGATGTATCTTTGTCATCATCATTTTCACCCGTTGTGATACTTGCTTTAGCTAGCGCTAAGCCCAAAATATAAAGCGTCGTCCCGGCGGTGGCTTTCCCTAAACTTTGGACAAATTCATGTTGCATTTTAGAAGTATATTGTCCATTAGATAAAGACCTATTTAATTTAACGTATTTATTAAGTGTTGTTACAAATCCCGCTGGAGAATAATCATAAATAGCTTTCGTTAAATTAGCTGGTGTTTTAGCAAAAGCGATTAAAACATCTCCCATTCCGTAACACTCAAGACCAGCTTTATTCATAAACGCTCTAATTCCTAACACAGCTTGTGTATAAGCGTTATTATCGTTCCACGTTCTAGACAAAGCTTCTTGATATGCAATATCAATCATTTCTTGCGTAATTTCAGTTGTATTATTTAAGACCATTTGATTTTGTAAAGAGTTTTCAAAAGCAGCTTCACTGAATACTCTATCGCCAACATCCATAACATAATTAAGTAAACTCTCTGTCCTATTTAATGTTTTACCTATTATGTTTTTATCGCTAAAGGATTTTCCACTAGATATCTCAAACCTATTTCCATCTACACTCTTTGTATTTATTCCCATTTTATAATCGTTAGTAGCTTCAAAAGCACCTTTTTTCATACCCTTTAACATGGATTTAACGTTCGTTGTCCCCGTTGTTCTTACACCAGTTTTCTTTGCTAGCATTTTATCAGCATAACTTGAAAATAAATCTCCAAAGGCATTTACTGGCATTATTAAAGCATTTCCGACAACATTTCTAACTTGAGTTTTTGCGTTAAATAACATAGATATTCGCATCCAAGATTTAATTTTAGCACCTTTTTGTGGAGGCAATTTATCAGTCATTAACTTTTGAATTTGTGCAAGTTTTACTTTTCGATAGTAATCCAAATCACCTCTTTTTAATGTCTTAATTAAATTCTCAATTGTTTTTCTTTCTTTACTATCAGTAATACTTTTTAACTTATTATTCAGCTCTTCAAGTGCTTCTTTTTGAAAGTTTTTACTATCAATTTTAGATATTTCTTCCATTGTGTCCATAATAAACGAAACATCACTTGAATTTAATTCAAAACTATTTTGATATTTATCAAGCCACATTTTGGTCTTATTTTTTTTCATTATTTTAAACGCTTCAGATAATTCTGATTGAGCATATTTTATCATACCTTCCGGTGTCATTCTTTGAAGAATATTAAATGCTTGAACAGTTTGACCAGCCATAGTTCCTATATCACGAAGTCTTTTAGCAACTTCGACCATACTTCTAGAATATTGTTCTTTTTTAACTAAATCTTCTGTATTTTTTACATTATCAGCATATCTTTTTAATAAAATCCAACCTTCAGCAACATCTGTAGCATCAGGCATTTCCTTTTTATTAAGCCAACTATGCACTTCTGCTTCTCCACCCTTATTAAGTCTTTCATAAGCTTTAGTTAAACTCTCTTCATTTGTAACTTTATCATAATATTTTACTTCATCTTCAGATAATATTACGCTTTTAGCATCTTCAGAAAGCATATTTACTTTATTTTTAATATTATTATAAAATTTGCTGTTTTCATCACTAGATTTATTATATTTTTTAGTATTTAGCGTTGGTGTAGTATCTGCGGTTTCTGGTCTCAATTTTGATATTTCAACTGGGTTTAATGTTTTAGAAGAAGGAATATCAACTTTCTGACTTTTTGGAATATTTAACTCTTTAAAATATGTTTTTTTGCCGTTTGATTTATAATTTTCTTCTAAAT